>CAZFCY010000052.1:0-16950 GCA_964517665.1 uncultured Opitutaceae bacterium
CGGCGGCCGCGGCGAAGAAGGCGTTCATCACCACCCGGATCGGGGATCTTGCGTTCTTGATCGGCATTCTCTGGCTGCACGAGGCGAGCGGAACGCTGCTGTTGCACGACGGCGGTCGTGGTTTTCTGGATACGGACGCGCTCGCGAGCCTGTCATCGACGAAAGTGGCGGGCGGGCTCGCGCTTTCGACCGCGATCGGGCTGCTCCTCTTTTGCGGCGCGATCGGCAAGTCGGGCCAGTTTCCCCTGCACGTGTGGCTGCCTGACGCGATGGAGGGGCCGACGCCGGTGAGCGCGCTCATCCATGCGGCGACGATGGTGGCGGCGGGCGTGTTTCTCGTCGCGCGGGTTTATCCGCTCATGGCCGCGGACCTCGCGCTCGCCGATGTCTCCGTGCACGCGCTGTCCGTCGTGGCGGGCATCGGCGCGATCACGGCGCTGCTCGGGGCGCTCATCGCTGTCGCGCAGCACGACATCAAGCGCGTGCTGGCGTTTTCGACCATCTCGCAGCTCGGTTATATGATGCTTGCGGTCGGTGTGGGCGCGTGGGTCGCGGCGATCTTTCATCTGCTCGCGCACGCGTTTTTCAAGGCGCTGCTCTTCCTCGGCGCGGGCTCGGTCATCCATGCGGCGCATCACGAGCAGGACATGCGCCGTCTCGGCGGGCTCGCGCCGCGCATGCGCGTGACCTTCGCGACCTTCGCGATCGGCATGATGGCCCTCTCCGGCGTGCCGTTTTTCTTTTCCGGTTTCTGGAGCAAGGAGGGCATCCTTCACGCGGCCGCGGGTTGGGAGGTCTCGAAGATCCCGCTCGTGTTCGCGCTCGTGGCGGTGGGCTGCACGGCGTTTTATATGACGCGCTTGATGGCCGGGGTCTTCTTCGGCCGCGGACCGCGCGGCGCGGAGCTGGCGGCGCATCCGCCGCGCGAGAGCCCGCGCGTGATGACCGTTCCGCTGGTGATCCTCGCCTTCTGCGCCGTGTGCATCGGATTTCTCGGCACGCCCGCGTGGCCGTGGCTGCAGGCGCGGCTCGACGGCTCGGCGCTCCACTTCGATCCCGGCCATCTCTTCGAGGCTCCCGGCTTGATGATCCTCTCGATCGCGCTGGTTGGCGGCGGCATCGGGCTGGCGTGGTGGATTTATGGATACAAAACGCGGGCCGACGCGGGCGCGCCCGATCCGCTGGAGCGGGCGCTGCCGGGCGTGTTCGCGGCGCTCGGGGCGCGGCTGGGATTCGACGAGCTTTATGCGGCGACCGTCGGACGGCTCGCGCAGGGCGCGGCCTGGCTCTCGGCCGCGCTCGACCGGTGGGGCTGGGGAGGCGCGGTGCGCGCGACGGGCGCGATGAGCCTTTTCGCCGCGTTCACCAACCGGCAGATCGACGAAGACGCGATCAATGCCGGCTTCGACCGCGCGAGCGAGACCGTCCGCGCGGGCGGAGTCGTGTATTCAGAATCTCGAGACGGCGACGCGCACGGGCACCTCTGGTCGATCGCGGTCGGCTTCGCGCTGCTCGCGCTCTTTCTTGTCCTGGGAGGTGCGCGTTGAACAGGAGGAGAAATGCCCTGCGCGCAGGAGCGGCTTTGGCCGCGATGCCCCGCAAGCAAATCGCGGCTGAAGCCGCTCCCACGTTTTCGGATGGCCGGCGAGGAGGGCGCGGATGAGCGAGCTGCCGCTGCTTTCGCTCATCGTATTTCTTCCGTGGCTGGGCGCGCTCGTCCTTGCGCTGATGCGGAGGGCGACCGACAGGGTCGCGCGCAGCCTCGCCCTCACGTTCAGCTTCACCACGATTCTGCTCGGGCTCGCGGTGCTCGCGCTGTTCGAGCCGCGTTTTCCGGGGTATCAATTCGTCGAGGATCGCGCGTGGATCGAGGCGCTGGGCGTGCGTTATCATCTGGGGCTCGACGGCATGAGCCTGATCCTGGTCCTGCTCACGGGGCTCGTCGCGCCCGCGTGCCTGATCGCCAGTTGGAGCGACGCGCGCCACCCGCGGGGGTTCGGCGCGCTGTTTTTGTTTCTGCAGGGAAGCGCGCTCGGGGTGTTTCTCGCGCTGGAGTTCTTCGCCTGGTTCATCTTTTGGGAACTGAGCCTCGTGCCGGCGTTCTTTCTCATCAAGCTCTGGGGCGGCCCGGGGGCGACGCGCGCGGCGTATCAGTTTTTTGTCTACACGATGGCCGGAAGCGCGGCGATGCTGGCCGGCTTTGCCGCGCTCTACGCGGCGGTGGGAACCTTCGATTTCGAAATGCTCGCGGGGCTGGCCGCCGACGGTGTGATTGCGCAGCGCGTGGCGGAACTCGGGCGCGGGCCATGGATGTGGGTCGTCTTTGGAGGCGTGTTCGCGGGAGTCGCGGTGAAGACGCCGCTTTTTCCGTTTCACACCTGGCTGCCGTCCGCCTACGCGGAGGCGCCGACGGGCATCTCGATGTTTCTCACCGCGGTGATGTCGAAGATGGGCGTCTATGGATTTTTTCGCATTCTCTGGCCGGTTTTTCCGGAGCAGCTCCGAGGGATCTCCCATATCCTGCTGTTCCTCGCGCTCGGCGGGGTGCTGTTTGGCGCCCTTGCCGCGCTGGCGCAACGCGACCTGAAGCGGATGATCGCGTATTCATCGATCAACCACGTGAGCTACTGCCTGCTCGCGCTCTTCGCGGCCGTCTCGCCCGGCGCGGGGCTTTCGGCCAACACGATTCCGGCGGCGCTCGAGGGCGCGCTCCTGCAAATGTTCAACCACGGGCTGTCGGCATCCGCGCTTTTCTTCTTCGTTGGCGCGCTGGAGTTGCGGGCGGGCGGGCGGCGCGAACTGGATTCGTTCGGCGGCGTCCGCGCGGTGGCGCCCGTGCTCGCGGGGATGTGCGGCGTGGCGATGTTTTCCTCGATCGGGTTGCCGGGGCTGAACGGATTCATCGGCGAGTTTTTGATATTTCGCGGCGTCTTCGGCGAGGCGCCGTGGGTGGCGTCGGCCGCGTGCATCGGGCTTTTGGTGACGGCGATTTTCCTGCTCACGTTTTATCAACGCGTCTTTCACGGCCCGGCGGGCGGGCCTGTGGCGGCGGGAGGATTCACGGACCTGACGCCGCTCGAGGTGGCAACGATGACGCCGGCGCTCGCGCTGATGCTGTTGCTCGGCCTCTGGCCGCAATGGCTCATCGGACTCTTCAATCCACTCATCTCGTCGTGGGCCGCGGGGATGCTGGCGCCATGAAGGGAAAAGTCACAGAGGCCACGGAGGGCGGCACAGAGATGCACAGAGGAGGAATTCTCTTCGGCGGGCATCCGAAATATTCCAGCGCGGATCGTCTTTCCGACCCTCTTGGCGACCTCTGTGCAACCTCTGTGTCCTCCGTGACCCGATCGTCATGAACGCCCTGCCGTGGACCATCTATATTTCGTTCGCCGGGGCCGCGGTTGCCCTGGTGGCGGGAGCGCGTTCGGCGGTTGCGGCGCGGTGGATTGGGCTGCTCACGGCGGCGGCGGCCTGGGTGCTCACGCTGGTCGCCGCGGTGGGATTCGACCCGCATGCGGGAATGATCACGCTCACGGATGTTTCCTGGATTCCGCACATCGGCGCGCGTTATCACCTCGCGGCGGACGGGATCAGCCTCGTGCTCCTTGTGCTCACGGGCCTCGCGGCGACGGCGGGCGTGCTTTTCTCGTGGAACATCGACAAACGCGCGGGCGAGTTTTTCGCGTTGTATCTAACGCTTATAGGCGGTGTTTACGGCGTGTTTCTCAGCGCGGATGCGTTTCTCTTTTTCGTCTTCTACGAGATCGCGATCGTGCCGAAATATCTCCTGATCGGCGTCTGGGGCTCGACGCGGAAGGAGTACGGCGCGATGAAGCTGGTGTTGTATTCATTCGGCGGAAGCGCGCTCGTCATGGCCGGTTTGATCTGGTTGTTCGCGGTCGGCGGCGGAGAGGGATTCGGGTTGAGCGAGCTGGCGGCGATCGAGCCGGAGCGCGGGCAATCAATCGCGATGTTCGCGCTCGTGTTCACGGGCTTCGCGGTGCTGGCGGGCCTGTTTCCGTTTCACACCTGGGCGCCGACGGGCCACGTGGCGGCTCCCACCGGAGCCTCGATGCTGCTGGCGGGCGTGGTGATGAAACTCGGCGCCTACGGATGCCTGCGCGTGGCGATGCCGTTGTTTCCGGAAGGATTCGTATTCTGGCAGACGACGATCGCGGCGCTCGCGCTCATCGGCATCGTTTATGCCGGACTGATCGCGTTGGTGCACGACGACTTCAAGTTCGTGATCGGTTACTCGAGCGTCAGCCACATGGGCTTTGTATTGCTCGGGCTGGCTGCGGCGAACGCGCAGGCGCTCTCGGGGGCGGTGCTGCAGATGTTTTCGCACGGCGTGATCGCGGGGCTGCTGTTCGCGGTGGTCGGGCGCATGGTCTATGATCGCACGCATACGCGGCGGCTGGACGATCTTCGGGGCATGGCGCTGCATCGTTCGCTGCCGTTTGCGGCGGTGGCATTCGTCATCGCGGGCCTTGCCTCGATGGGCATGCCGGGCTTCAGCGGCTTTCCGGCGGAGCTCACGATTCTCGTCGGCGCGTGGAAGGTTTCGCCGTCCTGGACCGTGATCGCGGCGGGCGGGGTGGTGATCGCGGGCGCGTTCACCTTGCGCGCGATTCATCTTTCGTTTTTCGGAAACGCAGGAGGGTCGTCAGCCGCGAAGGCGGCGCATGTCGTTGCTGGTGAATCGCGGCTGAAGCCGCTCCTGCCTCCGACGACGTGGCCGGAGCGCGTCGGGGCGGCGCTTCTCATCGGCGCGATTCTTCTACTCGGGCTCCAGCCGGGGTTGTTTCTCGACTGGATCCTGCCGGCGCTGGAGGGGCCGTTGTTCCAACCGCTGTTGACCGCAGGAGGCGTGCCGTGACGATGGATTTCGGATTGCTCGCCCGCGCGCTCGCGCCGGAGGCGGCGCTCGTCGTCGGGGCGCTTGTGGTGCTGAGCCTGGATATGACGATCCTGCGGCGCGCGAGCGCGCAGACGCGCAACGACGTGGCGGCGGCGGGAGGAGCTTTCGCCGTCGCTGTCGCGCTCGCGCTCCTCTGCGGCGTTGGCGCGTTGGGCGAAGTCTTCGGCGGCGTGCTCGTGCTGGACGATCTCGCGGTGATGACGCGCGCGGCTTTGCTCGCGCTTTCGCTGATGGTGTTCGGGATCGTTTCCGGCGGCGCGGTGAATCGAAATCCCGCCGAGTATGTCGCGCTGATTCTGTTGGGAACGGTCGGGCTGATTCTCATGCCGGCGGCGCAGCAGCTCCTGCTCGCGTTTGTCGCGCTCGAGCTGGCGAGCCTCTCGCTTTACGTGCTGGTGGGGATGGACAAGGCGCGGCCCGAGTCGGCGGAGGCGGCGTTGAAATATTATCTCGTCGGCGGCATGTCGGCGGCGTTTTTGCTTTTCGGTTTCAGCCTCTTATACGGCGCGACGGGATCGCTGCATTTCGATCCGATCGCCGAGGCGCTGTCCTCGGCCGGGCTTTCGCCGCTGATGGCGATCGCGCTCGTCATGGTGATCGTCGCGCTGGGTTTCAAGGTCGCGGCCGTGCCCTTTCATCTTTGGGCGCCGGATGCGTATCAGGGCGCGCCGGCTCCTTCCGCGGCGCTGGTGGCTTCTGGATCGAAGCTGGCGGCGATCATTCTTTTTTACCGGCTGCTGTGGCCGGCGATGTATCCACTTTCTGGATCCGTGGATGCGTTTGGCGATCTGCGCGCGGGATGGCTGCCGGTCGTGCTCGCGGTTGCTGTCGCGGCGATGGCGCTGGGAAACGTCGTGGCGCTCGCGCAGCGCAACGTGCGGCGTTTGCTGGCGTATTCAGCGATCGCGCACGCGGGTGTGCTGCTGCTGGCGCTGGCTGTGGCGGGGCCGCTCGGCGCCGGGGGGCTTTTCTATTACGCGCTGACCTACGGGCTGGCCGTGCTCGGCGCGTTCGGCGTCATCGCGGCGCTGGAGCGCCACGGCGCGTGCCAGACGCTCGATGATCTCGCGGGGCTGTCGCGGCGATCGCCGTTTCTCGCCTGGTGTTTGTTTGTTTTCGTGCTCTCGCTTGCGGGCATCCCGCCGCTCGCGGGTTTCTTCGCGAAGTTCAACATCTTCGTGCTTGCCCTGCGCCTCGGCGGGCTCGGCGGTCCGCTGGGTTGGGCGGCGCTGCTCGCGATCGCGCTGAGCGTGGTGGGCCTTTATTATTATCTGATCATTTTGAAATACGCGTTCGTCGTGCCGGCGGCCGGACCGTCGGAGCCCGCGCGCGTGCGGCCGGGGGCCGGAATGGTGGCGGCGCTGGCGCTTGCGGTTGTCGGGACCGTGCTTCTCGGCCTGATGCCGTCGCTTGTTCTCGGCGCGTTTTGACGTGTGACGCGCGGCATCGGGATGAATCGACCGTGGGGCGCCATTGGGAGCGCCCCTCCATTTCCGAGGGGCGAGCGGGGAACAACGCGGCTGGGACGCTCGCGTCCACCCTGCCCGAGGGGACGCCGGCCACCGGAGCGCCAGCGGACGTGTTGTCTCAGATCAGGGGAGTCTGGCCGGGGACGGGTATCTCGACTTTCGGCGCGTCGCCCCATGCGTAAGCGGCGGGGGTGAGATCGAGTTTCGAGGCTTCGAGCAGCCAGGCATAGCTGGCTTCGCGGCCGGTGTAGGCGGAGATCCGGCCCAGGATGGCGGTCAGCGTGGACTCGGCCACTTGATGGCCTTCGTTGAGCGGCGTGCCGGCGCGGATGCTGCGGATCAGGTCGATGTGCTCCTGATCGTAGGGATTGGTGACCGGGCGCTCGAACTTCCACGATTGCGCGCCGCGGATCGTGCCCGAGGGATCGGCCGAGCCTTTCGAGCCGACGAGGCGCTCGCTGACGCGGTGCGCGGCGCCCTCCACCTGCCGGCAAAGGCTCTGCACCCGCGCGCCGTTGGCGTATTCGTATTCGACGGAGAAATGGTCCCACGCGTCCCCGTATTTCGGGTCGGTGCGGCTCTGCCGGCCGCCCATGCCGACCGCCTTCACCGGAGGGCCGCCGAAGGCCCAGTTCATGACGTCGATATTGTGCATGTGCTGCTCGACGATGTGGTCGCCGCTCAGCCATGTGAAATAGAGCCAGTTGCGCATCTGGTATTCCATCTCGGTCCACTCCGGCTGGCGGCCACGGTGCCAGAGCGCGCCCTGGAGCCAGTAGCACGAGCCGCTGGTGAGTTCGCCGATCGCGCCGTCCTGGATGCGCGCCATGGTCTCGAGATAGTCGGCGGCGTGGCGACGTTGCGTGCCGGCGACGATCGCGAGTTTTTTCTGCTTCGCGACATCGGCGAGGCGCATGACGAGCCGGGCTCCGACGGGATCGACCGCCACGGGTTTTTCCATGAACACGTGCACGCCGGCCTCGATGGCCGCCTGGAGGTGCAAGGGGCGGAATTGCGGCGGAGTGACCAGCAGCACCAGATCGATGCCGGACTGGATCACCTGCCGGTAGGCGTCGAAGCCCGTGAAGCAGCGCTCGCGCGTGACCGCGAACTGCGCGGCGGGCAGCGGCGGCCGGGACTCTCCCTCGCCGCCCTGGGTGAATTCGCGCATCGCCGCATCGACCCGGTCGGCGAAGGCGTCGCCGAGCGCGACCAGTTGCACGGATGGGTCGGCGGCAAGGCAGTTGCGCACGGCTCCGATCCCGCGACCGCCGCAGCCGACGAGCCCGACGCGGATGCGGTCCGAGCCGGCGGCGAACACGGGCGTGACCGAGCCGAGCAACGGCAGCAGCGAGACGGCGGCGCCGGTGGTGAGAAACTGGCGACGCGAATAACCGGGGATCGAGGGAGTCTTCATGGTCTTCATGATGAGAGAAGGGATGCGCGGGATGGGGACGGGGGCCGGACCGATTTCACGGTTTCCGGGGCTCGACGCAAACGTCTTCGACCAAAGGCCAAAACATGCGCAAAGATTCCGAGGCAGCGAACAAGGATTGCGCGGCCGGTGTTTTGTCCGACGCTTCCCGCCTCTCTTCTCATGAAGCGACGGAGACGATTTCTGAACCGCCGGATGTTCATCGCCCAAGGTGCTTTGGCGGCGGGAGCGGGCGCGTGGCTGACGTGGTCCTCCTCGTGGACGGCGCGGTTTTTTCGCGAGCGGATCGCGGAACTCGGCCGCGACATCCCGCCCGCCGCGCATCGACCCGCGCCGTTGATGTGGGCGGACGACCGGCTGACGTTTTCGTGGTTGGGGCACGCGACCGTGCTCGTCAATTTTTACGGGGTGCGCATCCTCGTCGATCCTGCGCTGTTTCCGCGCATCGGCGTGGATCTGGTCGTGGGATCGCTCGGGCCGAAGCGGCTCACCGCCTGCGCGCTGCGACCGGAGGAGCTGCCGGAAATCGATCTCGTGCTCGTGTCGCACGCGCACTTCGATCATCTCGACACACCGTCGCTCGCCGCCGTCCACGGGCGGCCGGCGGCGGTGATGGCCACCGGCACCGCGGACCTTCTGCCCCGCAAGCGTTACGCGTCCGTGACGGAGCTGAAGTGGGGCGAATCGACTCGCGTGGAAACACCCCGCGGGGGCGTGCGCGTGCGCGGCATCGAGGTCAAGCATTGGGGCGCGCGGATGCGTCGCGATTCGTGGCGGGGTTATTGCGGGTTCGTCGTCGAGCGCGACGGGCGCAAGCTCCTGTTCGGCGGCGACACGGCGGAGACGCGGTTGTTCGCCGCCCATCGCGCCCATGGCCCGTTCGAGGCGGCGTTCATGCCGGTGGGCGCGTACGATCCGTGGATCGCGAATCACTGCACCCCGGAGCAGGCGGTGGCGATGGCCAACGCGGCCGGGGCGCGGTTGCTGGCGCCGATCCATCATCAGACGTTTCGTCTCAGCCGCGAGCCGTTCCTGGAACCGATCGAACGCACCCGGGCCGCGCTCGCCGCCGAACCCGACCGGCTGCCGCTCCAGGAAATCGGCCAGACGGTGGTGATATAAGGCATCGCGGGCTCGAGGGAGAATCGAGTCGTGGGATTCGCCGCGCGCTTGCGCCGCAACCGAAGCGGATCCTGCGCGGCGTTATTTGCCGGGGGCAACCCGGAGCCCGCACGGGCGCGGATGGCGAAGTCGGTAACGTGGCTTGCTCCGGTCGTGGCGGCTTGCATGCTCTGGCCATTCATCCCGCCGTGATCGCCTCGATTGAATTTCGTGATTTTCGCGTGCTCGAGCGCGCCACGCTTCCGCTCGGCGCCTTCAACCTTCTGCTGGGGCCGAACGGAAGCGGCAAGACCACCGCGTTGCGGGCGCTTCTCGCCCTGGGCCAGGTCGCGCGCGACCAGCTCTCCGGCGCGGCGGGCGGGGCGCTGCCCGATCTTGCGGGCGCTTCCGCGATCTTCACGCTCGGCGGGGCGTTCGAGGGCGCGAGCGTCAGGCTGAGCTTCGACGCCGCGGGCGTGCCGTCGATGGAGGTGATGGCTGGCGGGGCGCGACAGAATCTCGTCGCGCAATGGTTGTCAGGATTTCGTGGATACGTGCTCGATCCGCTCGCGCTCGCGAGGCCGGTGGATGATTTCACCGCGCGCGCGATCGGCCGGGATGGCGGGGGCCTGGCCGGGGTTCTCGCCACGATGCGCGGGGGCGACGCCGGGAGATGGCGCAAACTGGTGGACGAGTTTCAACGGCTCATGCCCGAGTTTGCCGACGTCGTCGCCGGGCGTTCCACGAAGGGCGGCGTGTCGTTTTCCGTCGTGACGCGGCAGGGCAGGTCGCTCCCGCCGGAAAACCTCTCGCAGGGAACGCTGGTTTTGCTCGGCGTCCTCACCATCGTCTTCGGCGAGGAGCGTCCGAGTCTGCTTTGCGTCGAGGAGATCGAGCGCGGCCTTCATCCGCGTCTGTTGCGCGAGATGCGCGACCTTCTCTACCGGATGAGTTTTCCCGCCGAGAGCGGCGAGTCGGCCGCGGCCGTCCAGATCGTCGCGACGACGCATTCGCCCTATGTGCTCGATCTTTTTGCGGACACGCCGGACGACGTGATCGTGGCAACGAAGACGAAAGGCGCCGCGGTGTTCCAAAAACTGGATACAATCCCGGAGTTGTCGGAGATGCTGCAATCCGGCCGGTTGGGCGACCTCTGGTACACCGGAGTTCTGGGGGGCGTTCCATGAACCGCCCTGGCCCGATGGCGAAGCCGGGCGAGCCTGGCGCGGAGGGGGCCGTGGTGTTGATGCGGTTGGTCAACGCGTCGTGATGAAGGTTGGCATTCTCAGTGAATCCCCGGCGGATGAAGCGGCGATTCGCGTGCTCATGGAAAGTCTCGTCGGCGCTCGCTTCGAGATCGTCCAGCCGTCCCTGCGCGCGAGGGGCTGGCCGAATGTGATGCAGGTGCTGCCGGCGGTGTTTGTGCATTTGCAGATGGATACGGACGCGGAGGCGCTGGTCGTCGTGGTCGATTCGGACGACACGCCGATCCACGACGGCGAGCACGAGAACCCGGACCGGTTTCATCCGTTGTGCCGCATCTGCCAGCTCGAGATGGTCATTCGCCGGGCGAGAAAGCGCATCCGCCTGCCGGAGGGGCGCGCGCCGCTCCTCACGGCCGTGGGCATGGCGGTGCCGGCGGTCGAGGCGTGGTATTTGTGCGGGATCGATCCCGAGGTGGGCGAGGCGACCTGGCAGAAATGCCGCGACGACGACTGGTGCCCTTTCACGCGGCGCGACTTGAAGCAACGCCTTTACGGAACCATGCGTCCGACGCTTGCGCTCGAGACGGAGCACGCCGTGGCGGAGGCGAAGCGGCTCGCGGCCGACCTGCGCCGGCTGGAGAACGATTTTCCCGTTGGCTTCGGCAACCTCGCGCGCACCGCTCACGAATGGAAGCGGGCGCGTCGATCGGAGGAGCCGGCCGCGGGTTCCGGCGCGCAACCATGATCTGGATACGAAGAAGCGTCCTTGAATCCCTTGCGGGGCTCATTCCCCGAAGCTTGCCTCGTCGCTGGGGTAGGAGCGGCTTCAGCCGCGATTCGTTCACGCAACGTTTTCGCATCGCGGCTGAAGCCGCTCCTGCGTTTCCTTCGATGCCTCGGGGCCTGCCCCGGGGAGTCTCACTTCACTCATGAGCGCGGAACCTCCGGAAGAACAGATCCTGAAAGCGCGGGTCGTCTCGCTCGAGCGACAGATCGAGGCGCTGGCGTCCCGGGTCGATGCCTTGGAGAGAGAGAAGGCCGCGCCCGGAACGGCGCCGGCATCGCCCTTGCCTCCACCGGCGAAGCCGCGCGCGGCGCCGCCGATTGTCGTTCCGATGCCCGCGGTCGTTTCGCCGGAGCCGCCGCCGCCCGCGATTCCGCCGCCCTTGCCGGCCGTCGCCGCGGCTCGGGCCGCGACGGGCGAAACGGCTGCGCCTCCGCTGGCGCCGCCTGCGCCGTCGCCGCCCTTGTTTGCGCCATCGCCGGCGCGCGCGGAGGAGCCTTCGCCTCTCGCGCGTTTCCTTGGCGCCGCGCACCTTCTGCCGCCGACGGGCGAGGGCTCCGGCGAAGTGCAGTTGGGCGCGTGGTGGGCGACGCGGATCGGCGCGCTGCTGGTGGTTCTGGCCGTCGTGTTCTTCGGCGTCTACGTTTCCATCGGCACGCCGCCGTGGGTGAAGCTGGGGGAACTCGCCGTCGTTTCCGTGGCGATCGCGCTGGCGGGCGCCTGGCTGGAGAAGCGCGTGGGGCGTTTCGGCAGCGTCGTGCTCGGCGGCGGGCTTGCGCTGGTTTTCTTCACGGCCTTCGCGGCCTACGCGATTCCGCCGGTCAAGGTGACGGACAACCTTCTGGTCGCGCTGGCCCTGCAGGCGGCGGCGGTCGCGCTTGTATTCGGAATCTCGATACGGAGAAACTCGCCCACCGTCGCGACCATGGCGGCGCTGCTCGGCTTCGTCTCGGCGTTCTTCTCCGTGGCGGAGGGTTTCGACGACTTCGCCGTCATCGGCGCGCTGGCGCTGGCCGTGGTGTGCGTGGCGCTTCGCAAATGGAAGGGGTGGGCGGCTCCCGTTCTCTTTGCGGTCGTGTTGACCCACGCGATCGTGGCGTCGGTCGCGCTCGCGATCTGGGACACCGAGGTGGGCGGCCGCGGGCCGGTCTTCGTCTTCGGGATCGTTTTCGCCGCGTTTGCGGTGTTCTTCCTGTCCCTGGTTCTCGAAGGGCCGGGAGCCGGGGGGCGTTTCGCGCGGACGCAGCGCTGGTTGCAATCGCTCAACGGTTCGCTCGGCGCGATTGCGGGCTTCATCGCCGCGACGACCGTGCTTTTGGACGGCGACTTGTCGTGGTTTTTCTTTGCCGCCGGCGGCGTGCTCGTGCTCGCTGCCGTGTGGGCCTGGCGGGCGGCGCCGGCGGATCTGCTCATGAGCGCGTTTGTCGTGAAGGCATCCGCGCTCGTGGCGACGGGCGTGATGATCGAGTGGGAGGCGCGCACGCGATGGGCTGCGTTGCTGGCCGAGGCGTTTGTGCTGCTCGCGGCTTCGCATCGCACGCGCAAGCCGGCGCTGGCGGTTTTGTCGGGCGCGGTGTGGGTGCTCTCGCTGTTGTTTTTCCTCAATGAGCCGGTCGCGTCCGCGGGCGAGCTGGCGTCCGCCGCGGGTGTGGTGATGGCGGCTTATGTCGTCGCGGGGCCCATCCTGCTCGCGCTCGTGATGAAGCTGCTGGAGCGCGGCGCGTCATCCACCGGCACGGCGCTGCTCGTCGGCGCGCTCGCGATGGTTCCGGCCTGGCGGGCCTGCGGCATGATTCCGGGCGCGGCGTGGGGACCGCTTGCCATGGTGCTTGGCGCCGCGCTGCTCGCGGCGAGCGCGCGGGCGCTGCGGTCCCATGTTCCGGTCGTGAGCGCGGCGGTGATCTTCGGCTGGGCGCACGCCGCGGTGCAGGTGTATTCACTTTTTCAACACGGCTCGACGTGGCTCTGGGTGTCCGTCGCCGCGGTGGCCCTGGCGAGCGCCGCGGGCGCGTGGTGGTTGATCGAGGCAAACGATGACGAGCCTCCCGGGCGCGAGACGATCGACCCGCGCGCGACGCTGCTCGGAGCCGGGCTGGCCACGGCGGCGCTCGCTGCCGCCTCGGCGGGGGTGTTCATCCAGTGGCCGGCGCGTTTTGCGCTCGCCGTCGCAATCGCGCTGGCGGTCGCGGTCACGTGGACCGGGACGCTGCGAGATCGCCGTGGCTGGCAATGGGGCGGCGTCCTCGCCGCGGTGGTCGCGATCGGCTTGTGGTGGGCGCATCGCGGGGGCGCGTTTCGCGATGAAGGCGGGCTCGCATGGCTTTGGGTCGCGGCGGCGGGTGGCGCGCTGCTTCTGCTCGGGGCGCCGGCTTCGAGAGAGGATGATCAATCGTCGGAGAAACACCGGCGGGGGCTGTCGTGGACGGCCGCGCTCGTTTCCGTCGCGCTCTTGTGGACGGCGATGGACCCGGCCTTCGGTCCGATTGGGCGCGCGTGGAGCGGCGCGGCGGCGCTGGCCGGGTTCGCGGCGATCGCGCGGTGGAGACGACTCGCCGCCGCATTCGGGGCGGGCGTGCTCCTGGCCGGAGCCGTCATGCTGTCGATCGTGACGGCGGGCGCGTGGCCGCCGGTCGATCAACCGTGGTCCGCGTTGGCCGCGGCATGGTTCCTGGGCGTGGGTTTCGCGGTTTTGCCGGCAATCGCGGTCAGGACGGTGGAGTGGATTCCGGTTTCGTTTGCAAAGGCGTGGCGGGGCATGGCGCTGATCATCGGCGCGTTGTTCGTGCTCAGCGTCACGCTGCAGCGGCCGGCCGCGTGGGTCTCGTTCACCACCGTGATCTGGGCGATCACCGGGATCGGGCTTTTCCTCGCGGGGCTTTATTGCCGCGCGCGGTCGCACCGGATCGGCGGGCTCGTCGTTCTGGCGCTTTGCATCCCGCGCGTTTTTCTCGTCGATATCAATTCGACGCTCTACCGCATCGCCGCATTCGTCGTGCTGGGACTCGTGCTGTTGTGGGTGGGTTTCTCCTATCAGCGATTTCGCCATCTCGTGGACGAGGATGGAGGGGAGAAGGGCGAAGCGGGAGGGGCGAAGGAGTAGGGGCGGCGGAATCGCTCCCGCTTTTCAGAACCCGGATTGCGAGTAGATCGCGCTCCGGGCGTCCTCGTAGGCGCCCATGGCCTCGCCTCGCGCGGCGTCCATCGGATGGGCGGGCGGGCTCGCGGAGGGCCTGCCGCGATCGTGGCCCCGATGGTGTTTCACATCCCGCCATCCGTATCCAAATAGTGGATACCCGATCCCTCCGGATCGCGATCGACGCGCTTCCTGTCGGGCGCGCGCGGCGCGTTGTTCGGCGGCGTCGACGCGCGCCTCGAGCGCGTCGATCCGACTCTGTTGCGCGGAGGCGATCAGCCGGAGTTCCCCCTCTCGCGCGGCGCGATCGGCGAGGGCGGCGATTTTTTCGTGCGCGGGAATCATCGGATAACGCGCGGAGAATTCGCGCCAGAGCCGGAGTTGTTCCGAAGCGGGCAGGGTCAGAAACGCGGGATCCGTTTCCCGCGCGGCGACGATCGCGCGGCCTTCCGCTTCGAGGCGGGCGTTTCGCTCCGCCACGCGACGCGCGCGGTCCGCGGCCTCGGCTGCCTCGCGCGTTTGCTGCCTGGCGAAGGCCTCCGGTGAGATGATTTCAGACGACACCACCCGGCCGTCTTCGATGGCGATCTTTCCGCGCGGGTAGAAGAGGATTTCGCGCGCGTCTGCGATGGCCGCGCCGTCTGGCGGGCCGAGTTCGCGCAGCACGACTTCGCGAGACGCGCCCAACTCGACGGCCCCCGCCGCCAGCCAGCAGGTGAAAAGACTTGCGACGCTTGCGGCGACGCGGGGGCAGGCTCGACGGAATCTCATGCCGGCAAACCTGTCGCGATTCGCGGGCGCGGCAACCGCGCCCGCGCTGTTTGTCCGCGCGCCGGGCACGCGCTCGCGCTCGCCCCGCCTTTCGCTGGTATTCGCCAAAGCCACGATCATGTCTCGTACGTTACAAAAAAGTGGCTTTCCCCGATGCGGGCGGATGCTCGTGGAGCGGGGTTATCCAACACGTGTTTGACAGGTCGCCTTGCTTCGTACTTCCTCGGCTTTTTCCGATTACGTCCCTAGTCTGTTTTTAGCCATGTCACTGACCATACGCGATTCCAAGTCCTGCCGCTTCGACATCCTCGCCCTCGGCGAGGTCATGCTTCGTCTCGACCCCGGTGAGGGTCGGGTGCGCACCGCCCGTTCCTTCAAGGTCTGGGAAGGGGGCGGCGAGTACAATGTGGCCCGCGGCCTGCGCAAATGCTTCGGCCTGCGCGCGGCTGTTTGCACGGCCTTCGTCGACAACGAGGTCGGCCACCTCGTGGAGGATTTCATCATGCAGGGCGGGGTGGACACCGGCTTCATCAAGTGGCGCGAGGACGACGGCATCGGCCGCACGGTTCGTAACGGGCTCAACTTCACCGAGCGCGGCTACGGCATCCGCGGTGCGGTCGGCGTGCCCGACCGGGGCAACACCGCGGCGAGCCAGCTCGCGCCGGGCGATTTCGATTGGGACGACATCTTCGGCCGCCAGGGCGTGCGCTGGTTTCACACCGGCGGCATCTTCGCGGCGCTTTCCGAATCGGCCGCCGCGCTCACGATCGAGGCGGTGAAGGCGGCCAACAAGCACGGCACGATCGTGTCCTACGATCTCAATTACCGGCCTTCGCTCTGGAAGGGCATTGGCGGCCAGAAGAAGGCCCGCGAGGTGAACCGCGAGATCGCGAAGTATGTCGATGTCATGATCGGCAACGAGGAGGATTACACCGCCTCGCTCGGCTTCGAGGTCGAGGGTGTGGATGAAAACCTCACTCACATCGAGACGGAGGCCTTCAAGGCGATGATCAGGACTGCCGTGGGGGAGTTTCCGAACTTCAAGGTCGCCGCGACCACGCTGCGCAAGGTCATCACCGCGACGGTCAACGACTGGAGCGCCATCTGTTATCACGAGGGCGAGTTTCACGAGAGCCGCCAGTATCCGGCGCTCGAGATTCTCGACCGCGTCGGCGGCGGCGACAGCTTCGCCAGCGGCGTGGCCTACGGCTTCCTCGCGCACAACGACGCGAGCAAGGCGGTCAACTACGGCGCGGCCCACGGCGCCCTCGCCATGACGACTCCCGGCGACACCTCGATGGTCACGCGCAAGGAAGTCGAGAAGGTGATGGGCGGCGGCGGCGCGCGCGTCGTGCGCTGAGAAATCAGGAGTCAGGAGTCAGGAGGCGGGAGACAGGAGACAGCATTCAGAGGACGCGCTGTCATGCGTTCTCTGTCTTCTGACCTCTGTTCCTGTTCCCTGATCCCTGTCTCCTGAGCCTGGTCCCTGCCGCTGCGGCAGCGATCAGGCGTAGGGCAGGGGGAAGCGCGCGGTGAGTTCGAGGACGGATGCTTTCGCCGTCTCGCGCGCCTGCTCGTCCTCGGGGGCGCGCAGGACGGTGTCGATGGCGGCGGCGATGGCGTCCATCTCCTCCTCGCCCATGCCGCGGCTCGTCACGGCCGGCGTGCCAAGGCGGATGCCCGAGGCCTGGAAGGGGCTGCGCGTCTCGAAGGGAACGGTGTTCTTGTTCGTCGTGATGTTGGCGCGGTCGAGCGCCTCCTGCGCCTTCTTGGCGGTGAGGTCGGGAAGGTTGTGGCGCAGGTCCACGAGCATGAGGTGGTTGTCCGTGCCGCCGGAAACGACCTTGTATCCGCGGCGGGACATCGCGGCGGAGAGCGCGCGGGCGTTGGCGATGATCTTTTCCTGGTAGGATTTGAAACCGGGCTTCAATGCCTCGAGGAAACAGACGGCCTTGGCCGCGATCACATGCATGAGCGGTCCGCCCTGGCAACCGGGGAAAAGAGCGGAGTCGAGCGCCTTCGCGTATTGCGCGCGGCAGAGGACGAGGCCGCCGCGCGGGCCGCGCAGGGTCTTGTGCGTCGTCGTGGTGACGAAGTCGGCGTGCGGGAACGGGTTCGGATACTCGCC
>CAZFCY010000052.1:16960-28986 GCA_964517665.1 uncultured Opitutaceae bacterium
CGCGCGAGTAGGCGCTGGCGCCGACGGTGATCATCTTCGGCTTCTCGCGCGCGGCGACCTCGGCCAGCTCATCGTAATCGATCAGGCCCGTGTCCTCGCGCACGCCGTATTGAACAAACTGATACAACTTGCCGGAGATGTTGGCGGGATTGCCGTGCGTGAGGTGGCCGCCATGGGAGAGGTTCATCCCGAGAAGCTTGTCGCCCGGCTGGAGGACGGAGGTGTAAACGGCGAAGTTCGCCTGCGATCCGGAGTGGGGCTGGACGTTGGCGTGCTCGGCGCCGAAGAGCTGCTTCGCGCGGTCGATCGCGAGCTGCTCCACCACATCGACGTGCTCACACCCTCCATACCAGCGCTTGCCCGGGTAGCCCTCGGCGTACTTGTTCGTGAGCGCGCTGCCCTGCGCCTCCATTACGGCAGGCAGGGTGAAGTTCTCCGAGGCGATCAGCTCGATGTGCGATTGCTGGCGGGCGAGTTCCTGGCTGATCGCGGCATGGATCTCGGGATCGACCGTCGCGAGCGGGTCGGCGTTGATGAGGGAAACGGGCATGGTTTCGGCGGTGGGCATGAAGGAACGAAAAGTCTCAGGATTGCGCGCGGGCGAGAACATCGCGCAGGTAGGCCACGATCGAGGGAATGGCCTCGACCATGTTGTCGCGGCAGCTCTCGTAGGCCTGCAGGTTGGACCCGAAGGGATCCGGGATGTCGCGATCCTCGTTTTGCACGAACTCGCCCATGAGATGGACCTGCGTGCGGGAGGTGTCGTATTGCAGCTCGAGCATCGCGCGGTGCGCCTCGGTCATGCAAAAAATGGCGAGGGACGAATCGATCAATTCCTGCGTGACGCTCCGGCTGCGATGGTTGTCGAGCGTGATGCCGACCTTGCGCAGCGCCTGGATCGTATTGGCGGCGGGTGGATGGCCCTCGAGCGCCGAAACGCCGGCCGAGACGACCTCGATCGAGCGCAGCGGTTCGTCCTCCGCGGCCAGCGCGTGCTGCATGAGCGCGGCGGCCATCGGACTGCGGCAGGTGTTTGCCGTGCACATGAAGAGAACCTGGCGGGACGAGTCTGGCATCGACGGAAAAAACAGAGATTGAGAGCCGCGCCGCCGGAGAGTCAACCGCGCGTGAACAGCCCGCGCCGGCAAAGGTCGTGGCGCCTCCTGCCTCCCGCCTTCCGTCCCTTGAAAAGGCGGCGGCTACGAATCCGAGAAGCGGCGCAACGCGCGCAGGGCGACGACGATGTTGACGGCGCGGTGCAGGATCCTGTCGATCGGCGCGGGCCTGGCCTCCCTGGCTTCCGGCGAGGCCGGCCGGTTTGAATCGGCGCCGGTCGCGGGAGGCGGGAGCGCGGGGGAGCGCGGGTCGCCGGCGAGGAGGTCGTGCTGTTGCAGCAGGCGCGCTTCGTCGAAACGGGCTTTCTCGATGTTCGCATCCAGCAGCGCGGCGATGGGCGCGCCGGCGTCGAACGCGCGGTAGGCGGTTTCATCGTCGACCGGACTGACCGTGACCACGAGGTCCGGCGCAACGCCTTTGCCGAGAAGGCTCGGGCCGCCAGGGCTGCGGAAATCGGCGTCGATGACCTTCCAGCGCGGATGGTCGGCGACGGGTTTGAAGCGGCCGGTGTTGCCCTTTGTTTTCTCACCGACGACGAGGATGTCTCCCGATTGCTGGAGGGCGGCGAGGACGGACTCGACCGGGCCTGAAGTGGCGCGATTGGTCAGCACGAGAGTCGGGCCGCGTTCCTGGCCGGTCGCGGCCGGCGCGAGTTCGAGCGGCTCGGGCGCCGACTGGCCGCCGAGCACGAGTTCGACCTGGCCGCGCGCGAGGATGGCGGCGAGTTCGAGCGATTCCACCTCGCCCGCCTCGACGAAGCGCAGATCGACGATCGTCGCCGAGGCATCGAGGGAAGCGGCGAGCGTCTCGAGGTCGCGCTCGATCGAATGAACGCGAAAGTACTTCAGTCCGGGCCGGATCGTGGTCGCGGTGGAAGGCGGAAACGCCTCGGACGCCGCCGGCCTGGCGGGCCTGTTTTTTTTGACCTGGAGCGGGAAGCGTTTCGCCAGCTCCGCCCATTCCCTGTCGTTCGCGGGCCGTTCCTCGGTCGGCGGGAAGTAGCCCTCCGGCAGGGCTCCGGCGGCCGTCGTGAGCAACGCCAGCGCGGCGGCGAGCGAGAGCGCCCGGGCCGGGCGCGCGATCCGGAAAGCCTCGCGGGCGTGAATCGGAAAATGGAAATTCATGCGTGGGCGTCTTCGCGCCGGAGCTGTTTCGCCCCGATGTCTTTTCGAAGGTATTTCGAACGAAACGAAATGCGATCACACACGGCGTACGCCCGCCGGGTCGCTTCGGCGAGCGACGCGCCCAGCGCGGTGGCGCCGAAGACGCGGCCGCCCGCGGTTACGACGCGGCCGGCGTCGTCGAGCTTTGTGCCGGCGTGAAAGATGAACTCGCCCGGCGCGAGCGACGACGGCAGCTCGACGACCTCGCCCGTGGGATAAGCGCCGGGATACCCCTCCGAGGCGAGCGCCACGCAGCAGGCGTAATCCGGTTTCACCTCGACCTTCATGCCCGCGAGCTCGCCGATCGCGGCCGCGTGCATGAGCGCGATCGGATCGGTGGCGAGGCGCGGGAGCAGGACCTGCGTCTCGGGATCGCCGAAGCGGGTGTTGAACTCGAGCACCTTCGGCCCGTCTCGCGTGATCATGATGCCGATGTAGAGCGTGCCGCGAAAGTCGATGCCCTCGGCCGCGATCGCATCGACGCTCGGCCGGGCGATCTCGCGCACGATTTGCTCCATCAAGGCGTCGTCCACCAGTTCGGCCGGCGAATACGCGCCCATGCCGCCGGTGTTCGGGCCGGTGTCGTTCTCGCCCGCGCGCTTGTGATCCTGGCTGGTGGGCAACACGACGAAATCGCGCCCGGAAACGATGAGGTGGATCGAGGTTTCCTCGCCCACGAGGCACTCTTCGATCAGCACGCGGTCGCCGCTGTCGCCGAAGATCTTGTTTTCCAGCATCGAGCGCACCGCGGCCTCGGCTTCCGCCGCGCTCATGGCCACGACGACGCCTTTTCCCGCGGCCAGTCCGTCGGCCTTGATCACAGTCGGGAGCGCCGCGGTCTCGAGGTAGGCGAGGGCGGGCTCGAGCGCGTCGAACTCCACCGCGAGCGCGGTCGGGATGCGGTGCTCGAGCAGGAGTTGTTTCGTGAAAATCTTGCTCGCCTCGAGCCGCGCGCCGTCGGCTTTCGGTCCGTAGGCGGGGATCTCGAATTCCTCGAGGGCGTCCACCAGCCCGAGCGAGAGGGGCACCTCGGGGCCGACGATGACGAAGTCCACGCGCTCGCGCCGGGCGAGTTCGGCGAGCGCGATGATGTCGTCGGCCTGCACGGGGAAGCACTTGCAGTCGGCCGCCATGCCGCCGTTGCCGGGCGCGGCGATCACCTCGCGCACGAGGGGCGAGGCGAGGCAGGCCGCCACGAGCGTGTGTTCACGCCCGCCACTGCCGACGACGAGGACTTTCAACGAGTTTTCTTTGGGCATCGTTTTTTGAAGTAGCGAGCAGTGGGTGGTGAGTGGCGAGTAGAATGCGAGGCGTAGTCAATGAAGCGTGTCCGGGGCGAAGCCGCATTATTCATGCTCGCCACTCACTACTCACTCCTCGCTACTTTCGTCTCACGTGATGTGCAGGGTGCGGCGGAAAAATTCGATGATCTCGTCCACGTTGCCGGAGAAAAGCACGTAATCGGCCATCCATGCCGGAGCGCGCTTCGTCTTGATCATGAGTTGAAACTGGTCGCGCAGGCCGTTCCAGAACGAGTTGTGGAAAAACACATAGGGCACGCGCGGCCGGATGCCGAGCTTGAGGTTGCACAGCTCGATCCCGGTTTCCTCGAGCGTGCCGACGCCGCCCATGCTGAAGATGCAGAAGTCGGCGACTTGAAACCATTTCTGGCGGTAGTGGCGGCTGTTTTCCGTGAAGCAGTTGAAGAAATCCACGCCGGTGTTCGGCGGCTGCGCCTCGAGTTCGAGAAACGACGCGCCGGTGAGGCAGTTCTTGCCGTGCGCGGCGGCGTTGGCCAGGCCCATGACCCCGCCGCCTCCGCCGGTGAGCACGCCGACGTTCGGCCCGAAGAAGTCGGTCATCTTCACCACGAGGTCGCGGATCGCGCGCGTGTGGCCCTCGTCCATCGAGACGGCGGAGCCGTAGAACGCGAGAATGGTGCAGGACTGGAAACGCTCCACCTCCTCCTCGCGGATGAAGAATCCGTGATCCTTCTTGTAGGCGTGGACGTAGAGGTCGTCGAGCGCCTCGTTCATCCAATAAACCACGATGCCGAGCTGCTGATAGGTTTCGAGCCGCCCGTGCGCGTCCGCGCTGAGGAAGAAATGATTCAACCGCGAAGCCTTGCGGAAAACGAGCCGCCGGAGGTTCACGCGCTCCTGCCGGGCGAGGATTTCGATGTGCTCGAAAAGATTCGGGAAATAATCGATCACGAGCGTGTCCGCCCCGCGCGCGGCGTGGCTGAGCGCCTGGGCGATCGTGACGTAGCCCCACGGCTCGTTCTTCAGGCCGAGGGCGAGGCTTTCCTTGATGCTGCCGTTGAAGCCGATGCAGACGCAGGGATTCTCCACCCGGGCGCTCTGGCCCTTGAGGGAAATGCCGGTCGTGGGCCGGGCGCGCGCGCTGCGGACGCGCGGGTTCGATTCGAGGAGTTGATAGGCGCCGTCGAGATCGTCGCGCACCTCGATGCGCCGCGCCTCGATCGCCTTGCGCGTTTCGAGGTCGTCCGGTCCGGCGCGAAAGACCTCGATCGACACCATGGGGTTGACCACGATTTCGTCGCTCGTGTTGTAGATTTCGAGCATGACGTTCGTGCCGAAGGTCTTCACCGGATCGAGGAGCACCGCGCCGGAGTGCAGGCCGAAGTTGCCCTCGCCGCGGTTGAGCACGACGTAGTGGCTTTGCAAATACATCGAGCAGCTCGTGAGGATGCCCGAATGCGGCGCGATCGCGACGACGTCGGTGTCCTCGCGCACCTGGACCTTGTCGAGAAATGTGCGCTGGAGATCGCCGCGCAGCACGCGCTGGAGTTCCGATTCCTCGAGCGAGGAGGGCAGGTTGTATTTCACGCGGTGCGGCGTGAGGTGGACGCGGCCGAAGCGGTCGATCGAGATCGAGTTCGGCAGCTTCACGCGGTTCTCCCGCACCGCCTGCCAGACTTCCGTCGCGGTCAGTTTGTTCTGCTCGGGCGCATAAAACAACCGGCCGACGGGCGTGCCGCGGCGCAGGAGGCTCCCGAGGCAGCACGCGCTGGGAAAGCTCTGATCGTAAACGAACGCCTCGCCGCGCAGCACGAGCTGGTCGCCCTCCAGCGTGGGCGGGTTCGGGCAGATCAGCTCGATGCCGATGCGCGCGAGCGTGCTGCGCTCGCTGAATTGCAACTGCGCGCAATGCGCGCGGGCAAACTCCAGCTCGGCGGCCTGCTCGAACTTGAACGCGATGGTGACGTGAAGCCTGGAGCCGGTCTTTTCCCGCGTGGTGGCGATGACGCCATCGGACGAGATCCAGAAGGTGTTGGGTTTCATAGAAGCGGCCCTGAGTCGCCGTCGGGCGGAAAGCGCGCCGCGGCGCGGGACCGGATCGGCGACGGGTTTCAGTGGCGGGATGGAACGCGCAATCGAAGTTTCATTTCGCGCTTTGACAAAGGAATTCGCGGTGATTGAGGGAGCGAGGAGGGCAGGGGGACGAGGAAGCAAGCGCACTTGCCTTCGCTCCATTCCCTCTCTCCCTTACCCCCTCATTCCTTTTTCATGAACCGACGTCATCTCATTCTGGTCGCGGCGCTTGGCGCCATCGGCCCCGTCTGCGCGAGCGCGCAAAGCATGCCGGGCCCGTCCGGCCCTGACTTCCAGCCGCCGCCGGCGGCGCAGCCCACTCCGGAGATGCTGGAGGTTTACGGGTGGTTTCTCGGGCAGCAGATGGAGCTTTTCTCGTTCGAATTCAACGACGAGGAAATGGCCGCGGTCAGCCGTGGCCTGGCCGCCGCTGCGCGCGGCGAGGAGTCGGCCGCCGACCTTGAGACGGTCGGCCCTGCGTTGCAGCAGTTTCTTTCCTCGCGTCCGGCCGAGGTGCAGCAGCGCCGCATGGCGCAGGGCAGGGCCGAGCAGGAAAAGTTTTTCGCCGAACTCGACGCCGGCGCCGCCGTGAAGAAGACCGATTCCGGCCTCCGCTACGAGATCGTCGAGCCGGGCGCGGATCCGAAGCCGACCTCCGGCAGCACGGTGACCGCGCATTACACCGGCACGTTCATCGACGGAAAAGTCTTCGACAGCTCCGTCAGCCGCGGCGAGCCCACGGAGTTTCCCCTCAACGGCGTGATCGAAGGCTGGCAGGAGGGCTTGCAACTCATCGGCAAGGGCGGGCGCATCAAGCTCTACATCCCGGGCGAACTCGCCTACGGCGACACCGGCCGGATGAACATCCCGCCGGCCAAGGCGCTCGTCTTCGAGGTCGAATTGATCGACTTTCAAGTCGAGCAGCCGCAGCTCGCGCCGTTGCCCCCGGGCGTGGGCCCGTCGCCCGCGCCTTGATCGGCGGTTGAGGGAGATGGACGCGCGGAGCCCTCCGCGCGTTGTTTGACATGGGCGGAGCTTTTCCGCCCGCGGCAGAAGGTTGTTGCGCCGTCCCCGCGCTGTGGGCAACACACCCGACGCCGCTTTCGGCGCGTCGCCATCCGTGAAGATCGCCCTCGTCACTGAAACCTTTCCGCCGGAGATCAACGGCGTCGCCATGACCCTCGATCGCCTCGTCCGCGGACTGGCGGCGCTCGGCGACGAGGTCACGGTGGTTCGTCCCAAGCAAAAAGCCGACCGGCAGAGCGGCGCGGAGAAGGGAAAGCCGTTCGCCGAGTGGCTGCTGCCCGGCGTCGCCCTGCCCAAATACGAGGGGCTGATGATGGGCCTGCCGGCCCTGGGCCGTTTGACGAAATCCTGGAAAACGGAGCGCCCCGACATCGTCCACATCGCGACGGAAGGTCCGCTCGGCTGGTCCGCGCTCGGCGCCGCCTCGAAGCTCGGGCTGCCCATCAGCTCGAGCTTCCACACCAACTTCCATCAGTACGGCGACCACTACGGCTTCGGCGCGATCAAGGCCGTGGCGGTCGGCTACCTGCGATCGTTTCACAACCAGACGAATCTCACCATGGCGCCGACGCGGCAGATGCGCGCGCAGCTCGCCGCCGACGGCTTCAAGAACATCGAGGTGATCTCGCGCGGCGTGGACACGCGGCTCTATTCGCCCGCGCGCCGTTCGCCGGAGCTTCGCCGCTCGTGGGGCGCGGCCGATGACGATCCCGTTTTCATCTACGTCGGCCGGCTCGCGAAGGAGAAAAACATCGGCCTCGCGGTCGAGAGCGTCCTCGCCGCCCAGGCGGAAAACCCGCGCGCGCGTTTCGTCCTCGTCGGCGACGGCCCCGAGCGCGCCGCGCTGCAATCGCGCCACCCGCAATTCGTTTTCTCCGGCATGCAGCGCGGCGACGCGCTCGCGGCGCACTATGCCTCGGGCGACATCTTTCTCTTCCCGAGCGTCACCGAAACGTTCGGAAACGTCGTCACCGAGGCGCTCGCGAGCGGGCTCGTCGTCGTCACCTACGACTACGCGGCCGGGCGCGAGCACATCGAGCACGGACGCAACGGCGTGCTGGCGGCATTCGGCGACGCCGCCGCCTACCGCGACGCTGTATCCAGAATCTCACGACAGAGGGAATCCTGGGCGGGCATCCGGAGCGCGGCGCGCGAGACGGCGCTGACGGTCACATGGGAGGCGATCGTCCAGCGTTTCCGGAGCACGCTGGAAGACGTGGCCGCGCTGCCCGCGCGCGCGGACGCGGGCGTCTGACGATGGACCCGACGCAAAGGGTGAACGCCGCCACGCTGCGCACGACCTTCGTCGTCAACCCGGTCGCGGGCCGCGCGTCCTCGCGCGCCGCGCGGCGCCACCGCATCGAGGATTTCATCCGCCAGCACCGGCTCGACGCGCGGATCGACCTGTCGCGCCGGGCCGGCCACGCGCGCGAACTCGCGCAGGCCGCCGTCGCCTCGGGCGCGCAACTGGTCGTCTCCGTCGGCGGCGACGGCACCCTCAACGAAGTCGCGGGCGCCCTGGTCGGCACGCGCGCGCTCTACGGGATCATCCCCACCGGCTCTGGCAACGGGCTGGGCCGCGATCTCGGCCTGCCGCTCGATTTCAACCGGGCGCTGCACCTGCTCCTCGATGGCGCGGTGCGCGAGATCGACTCCGGCGTGGTCAACGGCCTGCCGTTTTTCAACGTCATGGGCCTTGGCTTCGACGCCGAGATCGGGCGCCGTTTCAACCTCAGCCGCCGCCGCGGATTCTGGACCTACCTGCGCATCGGCCTGGGCGCGTTCCTCACCTATCGCCGCCAGCCGGTCGTGATCGAGAGCGATTCCGGCGAGCGTGTATCCATGGAATCGATACTCGTCACCGTGGCGAACTCGACGCAGTATGGAAACAACGCCCGGATCGCGCCGCGCGCCCGGCTGGACGACGGGCGCCTGGAACTCGTCGCGATCACGACGCGCAATCTCCTGCTCGCGCTCCCGCTCGTCGCGCGGCTCTTCCGCGGCACGATCGATCGCTCGCGCCACGTGCGCACGATCTCCGGCGCGCGCTTCACGATCGAGCGCGCGCATGCGGGCCCGCTTCACACCGACGGCGAGATTCACGACTGCGCCGCGACCATCGAGATCACGGTGCGCCCCGCCTCGCTGCGCGTCGTGACACCCGTCCGTGGATGATTTCAGGGGACAGGTGACAGGAGTCAGGAGTCAGATCGGGTTTCTGTCACCTGTCACCTGATCCCGCGTGTAGAATCGTCCGATCGCGATCTCGCGCGGCATTTCGGCGCCGGTCGTCATGCGCGCCGCGAGCAATCGCGCGATCCACGGGCCGTAGGCGACGCCCTGGGAGCCGAAGCCGTTGAGAACAAAGACGCCGCGGCGATCCGGCAATTCCCCGGCGATGGGAAGCCGGTCGGGCGAGGCGGCGCGCACGCCGGCCATCCGCGCGATGATTTCCCATCGCGTTCCAACCGCCTCGTTCAGGAACGCCGACAGCTCGTCGCGCGCGGCGGTCGTGATTTGCGTGTCGTTGCAATCCGGGCTCTTCGTGCCGCCGCAGATCCACGCGCCGTCCGGCCGGGGCGCGAGATGGAGCGCGCCCGCGAGGGCGAACGCGGCCGGCAATCCGGGAATGCGCGCGACGAGCGACTCGCCCTTCACCGCGCGCAGGGCGAGCCCTCCGAGCCACGGATGGCCGATGTCGCCCGCGCCGCCGGCGAGCACGAGCCGGCGCGCCACGATGTTTCTCCACGCCACGTTGCGACCGTCGAACGCGAGTTCCTCCTCCCGCGCGCGACCGGCCGACCATGCGCCCGCTTGTTGCAGTTCCGCGCGCAGCGCCGTGACGGCGGCGGCGGCATCCACGATCGCGCCGCCATGGATCTCGATCCCGCGGCGCGGCGACGCGATCTCGTGTATCCAGAATCCGGATGCGCCGATCGCGTCGCGCCGGGCGCGAAGGAGTTCCCGTTCCGAGTCGTTCTTGAAATAGCGCCGGATCGGCAGATCCCGCGCGATCCACGGCTGGTTTTCCGAAAGCGCGAGCGATCCGTAAACTTCGCGCGCCGCCGCGAACGCCTCGCGGGCGCGCCACGCGATCGTGTAGCGCTGGCCGCGCACGGGATTGAGCAGGCCCACGGCGGCGGACCACGCGCCCTTCGCCGCGATGTCGTCGACGACCATCACGCGGCGATGGCGAGCGCGCAATTCGCGGGCGAGCAGCAGCCCGGCGATGCCGCCGCCGGCGATCAGCGTGTCCACCGTTTTTGCGCTGGATTCCTCCATCGGTTGTTCGAGAATTGCGCGCTCGCGACCGCAGGCGCCAGCAAAGAGCGGCGACCGGTCGGCCCTCCTCGTCGATTCCCATGGCTTCCCCGCGCGTCGTGTCGTCCCTTCCCACCATCCACACCGCCCGCCTTGTTCTGCGCGCGTTTTCCGGAAGCGATGCCGCCGACATCCGGCGGCTGGCGGGCGACTGGCGCGTGGCCGACACCACCGCGACGATCCCGCATCCGTATCCCGACGGCGCGGCCGAGGCGTGGGTCGTGACGCACGAGGCGGCCTGGAACCTGGGGCGCGGATTGACGCTGGCCATCACTCTGCGCGACACACGCGAGCTGGCCGGCGCCATCGGCCTGTCGATCGTTCCGGAGCACCGTTCGGCCGAGCTGGGTTACTGGCTCGGCGTTTCGCATTGGGGAAACGGTTGCGCCACCGAGGCGGCCCGGGCGCTGATCGATCATGGTTTTGGGAAACTGGACCTGCACCGCATCCACGCGCATCATTTCGCGCGCAATCCCGCCTCGGGCCGCGTCCTGGAAAAGGCCGGCATGAAACTCGAGGGCCTGCGCCGCCAGGCGTTCCTGAAGTGGGGCCGGTTCGAGGACATCCGCGAGTGGGGAATCCTGCGTGCGGAGTGGCTGGCGAACCGGTCGGGCACGCCTGCCCCGTAACTCGCATCCGGGCGGTCGCGTCTCTCCCCAGGACTTTCACCCAAACGAATCATGCAGCGCTGGACCGGTCTTGTTTTGCTTTCGCTCGCCCTGGCCGCCTCGGCCGCGGCCGTTTATTTCTATTCGGAAAACCAGTCGCTGCGCGGCCGGCTGGCTGCCCTGGAGGAAACGCCGGCGTCCGTTGCTCCGGTCGCGCGCGGCGCGGGGGACGCCCCTCCGGCGCTTTCGGAAAGCGCGCCGGCCGTCGCCGCGGCGGACGCTGCCCGGACCGAGGCCGCGCCGCGGGCGAACGATGCCGGCGGAGACCGCGAGGCGTTCGATCGGCGCTCGCGCGGCCTGGAAAGGATGAGCTTCATGCTCACCGATCCCGAGGCGCGCGCCGCCACGCTCGGCCGGATGAAAACCGGCGTCGATCGGATGTATGGCGACCTGTTCGTGCGGCTCGGGTTGAACGAATTGCAGGCGGAAACGCTGCGCACCCTCCTCGCCGAGCGTCAACTGGCGCAGACGGAAAGCGGCTTTCTCATGCGTTCCGCCGAGACGGATGAGGAACGCGCGGAGGCGCGGGCGTGGCGTGAGCAAAAGACCGCCGAACTCGACTCCGGCGTGGAGGCGATCCTCGGCGAGGATGGAAACGAGATCCTCCTCGAGTACGCGCGGAGCGGCTCGCAGCGCAACGCCGTGGCCGACGTCAGCCGCCGCGCCAGTTATCAAGGCGCGCCCCTGGACCAGCCTTCCAGCGATCGCCTCGTGCGGGTGATGCGCAGCGCTCAAGCCGAATACCCGGTGAGCACCAGCGCGCGCCGCGACACGGCGGACGGGCGACAGGCGATGACACCGGAATATGTCGAGAGCGTGCTGGCGCAACAGACGGCGCAGAACCAGGCCATCCTCTCGCAGTCGCGCGAGTTTCTCTCGCAATCGCAGCTCGAGGCGCTGGCCGACAAACAGGTCGAGGACTTCGAGAATCTGCAACGCCAGCTCAGTTTCCAGCTTCGCAATCCCGATCTCGCCGCCGGCGACCGTGGCATGAGAGGCGGCATCCCCGGCCGGGGCGGCCCGCCTTCGGGACGGTGACGGAAAGTGGAGGGTGGCCGGGTTCAACCGCTTGGGACGCGAGCAGGCGAGTGTGTCGGTCGAAGGAGCGCAAAAGCGGCGATGAATCGCCGCGCTCCAGAAGGGGCGCCGCGATGTGGAGCGCGGCGATTCATCGCCGCTTTCAGCCGCGTTCGCGCGCCTCTCGCGGAAAAACACCGCGCCGTCTTGCGCCGGCGTAGTTATTTATTGGATACGCTTGCCTGCCAGGCGTTGAAATAGAGGTCGATCGGCGTCTCGATGATCTCGAGTTCCTCGCGAAGCACCTCGCGCCACGGCCGGCCGTCGGGGCGGTGTTTGCCGCAGTCGATGATCGTCGCGTATCCCGGATAGTCCGGACC
>CAZFCY010000053.1:0-28794 GCA_964517665.1 uncultured Opitutaceae bacterium
CCGGGCGAGGTAGGCGATGAGCCGCGTGTTCTCGTCGTCCGGATGCGCGGCGACGTAGAGCACCGTGCCCATTTCGTGGAGACAGCGCAGTTCCTGCAGAATCCCGGCGGCGTTCATGGTTTGGGAGGCGGGCGCGGCGGAGAGCGCGGCGGCGCCGGCGAGAAACAGGCCGGCGGCGGCGAGGAGGGAACGCAAACGACGGCCGCCGACGCCTGCCGCGCCGGGATCCGAGATGTGAGATCCGAGATTTGAAATTCCGGCACGCCACGCGCGCCGGGGCGGATGCGATCGCATTGTCAGCGCAGGCTGGCGATGAGATCGTCGCTTTGCTTCACGTAGCTGCCGTCGTTGGCCTTGATGGCCAGTTCCTTTGCGCGGGTCGCGGCGGCGATCGCGCCTGTTTTGTCGCCGAGCCCGGCGAGGATCCTCGCTTTTCCGAAGACGATGTAATGCGCCTCGCGCTCGGCGACGGCGGCGTCGACCCACGTCTTCGCCTTCTGGAGGTCGATGTTGTGCTCGAGGTAGAACATCGCGGCCTGGAAGTAGGGTTTCTTGTCACCCGGCGCGGCCATGGTCGCTTCGATCTGTGGCGTGAGTTTGCCGACGAGATCGACCTCGATCTTCACGGGCACGCGGGTTTTTTCCCAGACGATCTCGAGCGTGGCCGATTCGTCGCGGATGTCGTTGATGCCGATCGTGAACGTCTCGACCGGCTCGGCGAGCCTCACCGGCGTCGCCTTCACGCGCGCGAGATCGTCCTCCTGCTTGTAACGATAGGCGCCCCACTGCCCGGCGTTCTTGTTGAGGATCACGGTCCACTCCTTCTCGCCGGGAATGGAAAACAGGCCGTAAGTGCCGGCGGGAACCTCGGCGCCGCCGAACGTCACCGGCGTGCTGAAGGTGATCGTCGTGGCGTTGTTCGCGCCGGTGCGCCAGACTTTGCCGTAGGCTTCCAGTCCGCCGAAGATCTCGCGGCCCTTCACGCCCGGTCGCGAGTAGGCGATCTCGATGTCGGTGAGCCCCACCCGCTGTTTCAAGGCGGCGGCCGGGCTTGGCTGGGGAAACTCGACCTGCGGCGCCTGGGCGGAAAGCCCGTGGGCAACGATGGCGGAGGCGAGGAAGGGGAGGAGGCAGCGGATCTTCGGCGGGTTCATGATGGGTGGTGGATTTCTCTTACGGACGACTCTGATACCGCAAAGTTACCAGCCGACAAACGAAGGCGGACGTTTTTTTGAAGGCGGCAGGCCTGCGAGCCGCGCGCGCGGGAACCCCCGGGTCTCCGGCAAAATGCCTCCAAAACGAAGCAACGCCGCGCCGGCGGAAGACTCGCGCGGAGCGGAGCCCCCGGCCCTGTCTTCCCGCCGGAATCGCGCGCCCGCGCCTCCCGCCTCCGATATAGCCGGATCCGCGGCGAGCCACGATTCTGTAACGTACGGCACAGAATCGTGGCTCGCGGATCACTCCTCCTTCGGGGCGAGAGGCTCGAAGGCGAAGCGGACGCCACGGTTGTAGCTTTCGGCCTTCGTGCCGGCGTGGCGCTCGCCGTCGATGAGGCGCCATTTGTAGACAAAGCCGTCGTAGTCGCGGGCGTCGAGCTGTTGGTGAAAGCGCTTGATGCCGGCGAGAGAGTCCGGCCACTCGTCGCCGGCTCCGGTCATGAAGAGACGGGCGTCGATGGAGTCGTGTTCATCCGCAAAGCGTTTCTCGAAATCAAAGAGCCAGTCATTCGCCCACGCCACGGACGGGCTCGGCGCGATATGGGCCTGGAACAGCCCCGGCTTTTCGAAGAGCGCGTACAGAGTGAACAACCCGCCGAGCGAGCTGCCGCCGAGCACCCGCCAGGCCGGATCGACGCGATATTCGCGCTCGATGAAGGGGATGAACTCCTTCTCTATAACAGAAAGGAATTCGGCGGCGTGGCCGGACCTCCCGCCATCCGGATCGTCGGGCGCGGGCGCGGGCGTGTAGTCGTAAAGGCGGAGCGCGCCGTAGTCGGGATCTTCGCCCTGATAGCCGAAACCGACGATGATGAAATGAGGGACGACCCTGTCGTATATCAGATTGCCGTAGAAGCCGTTGATCAGCGTGAAGTCCCAGTAGCCGTCGCATATGTAGAGGACGGGATATTTCTTGTCCGGCGCGGTTTCGTAATCGTAGGGCACGGACACGTAGAGCCGGTAGTCGCGACCGTTCGCGGAAGTCGGGAGGTCGCGGAGCTGGGAATTGCCGACGACCTGCTGTGGATATGGCCGCGCTTCTTCGGCGCCGGCAATGGGCGTGGCGGCGGCGAGGAGTGGAAGCGCGAGGAGCGCGGCGTGGGCAACAGTTTTCATGGGGCGTGGAAACAGGGGCGGACGGCGTCGGACGTCGACGCGCGGACGCGATGTTGCCGCCAACGCCTCGCAACTCAACGCCAATGGCGCCAATGCCGGATCCGCTCAGTGTCCGGCTCCCGCCTGCCGGGCGTGGAGCCGCGAGTAAAGGCCGCCGGCGTGGAGCAGATCCTCGTGCGGGCCGATTTCGGCGATGCGGCCCTGATCCATGACGACGATGCGATGGGCGTCGCGGATGGTGGAGAGCCGGTGCGCGACGACGAAGGTCGTGCGGCCTTTCATCAAACGGGCGAGCGCCTCCTGGATCAGAACCTCCGTCTCGGTGTCGAGGGCGGAGGTCGCTTCATCGAGAATGAGCACGCGAGGGTCGCGCAAGAGCGCGCGGGCGATGGCGAGCCGCTGCTTTTGTCCGCCGGAGAGCCGCGCTCCTTTTTCGCCCACGGGGGTGTTCCAGCCGTGGGGCAGGCGCGAAATGAACTCCCAGGCGTTGGCGTCGCGCAGGGCGCGCTCGACCGCTTCGTCCGTGAGCGTGGGCAGGCCGTAGGTGACGTTTTCGCGGATGCTGCCATCGAAGAGAATCGATTCCTGCGGGACGACGGCGAGGAAGCGCCGGTACGTGCGCAGGTCGTGCGCGTCGAGGTCGTTTCCATCCACGAGGATCCGTCCGGCCGTCGGGCGGATGAAACCGATGACGAGATTGAGCACCGTGGATTTTCCCGCGCCGGACGGACCGACGAAGGCGACCGTCTCGCCGGGGGAAACCGTGAGAGAAAAATCGCGCATGGCAGGCTGCTCCGCGCCGGGATAGGCGAAGTCGACGCTCTCGAAACGGTATTCGCCGACGACCGATTCGATCGGGAGCTTGTCCTCGTTGTGCTCAAGGTCGGGGCACTCCAGCACCTCGCCGATCGAGCGGATCGATTCGAGGCCTTTCGAGATCTGCGGCGCCGTGCCGACCAGCCCGAGGACCGAGCCGCAAATGAGGCCGAAATAAGTCGAGAGCAGCACCACGTCGCCCGCGCCGACGGGGAGCCAGCCGTTGAGCGAGGCGAGCGCGGCCACGACGAGGCAGACCATGCTGAAGGCGTTGAACGTCGCCCACGAGAGCGCGCCGAAGAGGGCGTTGACGCTGTCCACGAGCAGGCCGGTGGCGCGGACGCGCTCGAGCGATTCGCTCACGCGGCTCAGCGCGACCTTCTCGAGACCGTGCGCGCGAGTGATGGGCAGGAGGTGCGTCATCTCGTTCACCCGCGTGGACATGCGCTCGATCTCTCCGCGAAACGCGGCGTTGCGCGTCGCGAGCGGCCGGCGCAGGGCGTAAACGATCACGACCGCGACCGGCACGGTGAGCGCGAAGAAAACGACGAAGGCCGGCTGGCGCATCGCGGTGACGATGAGCGCGAAGACGATGTTGAGGATGCAACCGAGCCCGCCGTCGAAGAGCACACGCGTGAGCTGTTCGACGGCTTCGACATCGCGCAACACCTTCGACTGCACCGCGCCCGCGCTCTGGCCGGCGTAGTAGCCGATGGAAAGATGCTGCAGCCGCCGGCAAAGCGCCGAGCGCATTTTGATCTCCATCGTGCGGGCGGCGAGGCTGAGCCAGTGGATGAACGCGTAGTGCAGCGGGATGTTCTGGATGAGCAGCGCGAGCAGAATCGCGGCGTTGATCCAGAGTTCCGAACGCTCGTGCGCGGCGGGTTCCGCGACGATGTCCACCACATTGGCCGTGATCGCGGGCAGCAGCCAGATCGGGCTGTGTTTGAAAACGTAGCAGAGCGCGGCGAGAAGCAGTCGCCGGCGCTCGCCCTGGAAAAGATAGTGCAGCGAACGCAACGGATGCTCGCCGGAGAAGCGGTGGTCGAGCGGGTGTTGGTCGGGATTCGTCTCGAAGGCCATGGCCGGCCGCACAGTGAGGAGACGCTTCGCGCGCCGGCGAGGTGATTCCGGCTCGATCGCGAGTTTCAGCGGGCGCGCGAGGAAACCGGCTCGAGGCAGCCCGCCGCGGGAGCGGCGGGACTACGGGAAAGGGCCGCGTCCGCTCGCGCTTGCCGTTCGCGGTTTGTTTCGCTCACTGGCGGATATCGCGACGCCCAACAATGCGCGCGCCAGCAACCCAATCCCTTCCATGACCAAGCCTCGTTTGTTTCTCCTGCCGCCGTTTGTTTTCATCTCGTTCGTCACCGCCGCCACGGGCCGCGGTGAAACCCGGCCGGCCGTCGGCCTGCAACTGTGGAGCCTGCGCGAAGAGTTCAAGATGGACGCGCTTCACGCGCTCGACCTCACGAAACAACTCGGCTTCGCCGAGGTGGAAACGGCGGGCACGGCCGGCATGTCCGCCGAGGATTATCGGGCGGCGCTCGACGCGCGGGGGTTGAAGGCGGTGGCCGCGCACGTGCAATACGACGCGATGGAAAAGGACGTCGCGTCCGTCGTGCGTGAAATCCAGACGCTCGGCGCGACATACGCTTTCTGCCCGTGGATTCCGCACGAATCAGGCTTCGACGAGGCGCTCGTGAAGGCCGCGGCGGAAAATTTCAACAAGTGGGGCGCGGCCTTCCGCGCGGCGGGCATCACCTTCGGCTATCACACGCACGGCTACGAGTTCGTGTCCGGAACGAAGGCGGGCGAGACGCTCTTCGATGAACTTGTCCGCCTGACGGATGCGAAAAACGTGAGCTTCCAGATGGATGTCTTCTGGGTTTACCGCGCGGCCGCGGATCCCATGGCGTTGCTCGAGAAATATCCCGATCGTTGGGCCTCATTTCACATCAAGGACATCCGCAAGGGCGCGGAGCGCGAGGCCGGCTCCTCCGGCTCGCCCGCGAGCGACAAGGTCGTGGCCGGCACGGGCGCGATCGACTGGCCGAAACTGCTCGCCGCCGGGCGCGCGCAGGGCATCAATCATTTCGTGCTCGAGGACGAGTCCGACGCGCCGCTCGATCAGATCCCGCAGAGCCTGGCGTACTTGAAGTCGATCGGGTTCTGAAGCCGGGCGCCGGAGCGCCAGCGAGCTGGCGGCCTACAAAAACTTCGAACCCTTTCGCCTTCTTCGCAGGCCGTCTGCTCGCAGACGCTCCCGGCGCCTGCCGTCACTTCGCCAGCGGAGTGACGGGCTTGCCGTTGACCGTGACGTTCTCGAGTCGAAGCGCGCCTCCTCTCGGGACGCGCCTTCAACGGCGAGGGCCATCATGCCCGCGAACAAGATGGCGGGAAAGACGAAACAAAAGCGGTTCAGGTGATGCGGTGAGCGACTGAAACAGGTCATATACTGGAAACGAACGAAACGAGACGTGACGGGCGCGGAGACTGCGCGGATCAAAGCGGCGAAAGTCGCTACTGGACATGGAGGCTGCTTTGACCAAGTGGTGGTGGTCCCCAAGCGCTGCTCGAGGTCGGCGCGAACGCCGCCGTTTTGAGGTTTATTCACGGCAGTGTTCTCCGGCCGCCGGGTTGCCGCTCCAGTTGAAGTCGTCGCGCGCCTGTCGGTAATCCGACTCGGCCTTGCCGAGCCATCCATGATCCTGCCAACCCATGTTTTGTCATGCCTCGTCATAGCAGGCTGTTTCATGCCGGATCTCACGCACGCCGATCCCCACGTCGCCATCCGTGCCGTGGCGGACCCGGCTTACGCGACGGGTAGAGCGAAAAAACCGGGCGGGGAGGAGACCTACGTCTTTTACCCCGGGCATTTCTTCGCCGGCGTCCTAAGTGATCGGACACTCGAGCGCATGCCCTTCGAAAGCATCGCGCGAATGCTGGCGAGAGATCTGCAGAAGCAAGGCTATGTGCCCGCGAGCCGGATCGACAGCTCCAATCTGGTCATCGTCGTGCATTGGGGCGTGACGACGGCGTTCGATCGGCCGGGTTCGTCGCCGTCCTACGATGCCCGGGGATTGAGCGAACTCTCCGCCGCCTCCGCCAGCCGTGACGCCCTGCTGGTCGACGGCGCGGATGTGCTGAGCAGCGAAGTCGTGACGCTGTCCGTCCAGGTCGACGATCTGAGCGCGATGGTAAACCGGCAATCCGAGGACCTGTCGCTGACTGGTCTCACAAGGGATTTGAGGGCCACTTCCGCGGCGGCGTTGCTCGGAATCACGAGTGCGCTCAGGCGCGAAAACGACGAACCGCTTCCCTCCGCGCGGGCAGCCATGCTGCGCGCCATGCTGCAGGAGGAGCGCTACTTCATCATCGCGATGGCTTACGACTGGCAGGCTCTTCGTCGCGACAAGGCCCTGCGCAGACTGTGGAGCGTCCGCTTGAGCGTGCGTGCCGCCGGCATCAATTTCAGCACGGCGATTCATCGCCTCAGCTCCGCCGGTGGAAACGTTTTTGGGCTACAGTTGGATGATCTCGATGTGAGGCGGGTCAAGGAGCCGAAGGGCGAGGTTCACTTCGGGGAACTGATCGTGATCGGCGAGAACGACGAACCCCGGCCAGCCCGAAAGCCGGCCGGCGAATCTCCCGCGCCCTGACTTCGATCACGTCTCCGATCCCCGGCGTTCGTCGCTGCGTATGGCTCGCGCGACGGCGGCTCGCGTGGCGCGGGCGGTGAGGGCGGCGGCTTCCTGCGCGGGGAGCGCGTTCACTTCCTTGTCGAACGGCTCGGCGGTGACCGGGCCGTCGTAGCCTGCGTCGGCCAGGGCCTGCATGAAACCGTCGATGTCGATCACGCCGGTGGCGCCGGGGAGGCGGCGCTGGTTGTCGATCAACTCGGAAAGCGGGACGCCGGCGGGGGCGTCATTGACGTGGACGTGCACGAGCTTTTCGCGGGAGAACAGTTTCAAGTCGTCGCGCGTGCCGCCCGAGGCGTGCCAGTGCCAGCAGTCGATGAGGAGTCCGCAATTCGGACCGATCGCGGCGGCGAGATCGAGCGTTTCGGCGATCGAGCGGATGAAAAGGTGCTTGAACTTCCGGGCGAACGTCTCGGGTCCGATGAACTCGAGGCCGAGGCGGATGCCGTGATCCGCGAGGAGGCGCGCGATGGGTTGAAACCGATCAACGTGAAACGCGAAATTTTCGTCGTAGTCGCGCGCGTCGGCGCCGGAGAGGATCCACATGCAGGCGCGCCGCGCGCCGACGGTCGAAGCGCTGGCGAGCAGCGGCGGAAGTTTTTCGAGATGCGCCCGCCATTCCGGTTCGGTCACGGCATACGGCATGAAGGGCAGGTTCCACGCGCCCACGCGCAAGCCGCGGGAGAGAAAAAGGTCGCGCGTGGCGGTGGCGCCGTGCGCGTGGACTTCGTCGTGGAGCGCCGCGAGTTGCGCGTCGAATCCGCCGAAGCCGCGCGCCTCCGCCATGGCAAGACCTTCGCGCAGTGGAACCGTGATGCCGACGTGGCCGGGATTGAAGGAAGGAAACATCGTGGGGAAGTAGCGAGTAGGGAAGAGTGCGAAAGAGCAGGACGATGAAGGATCGAGAGTGGCATCGACCTCCTCGCTTCTCACTACTTCAAAGCACAACCGTCATCTCGCCGTTCTCGATCATGGTGAGGAGCGCGCAGGGGGCGGGGGCGAGCGGGAGGTCGATGCGGCCGCGGCGGCGCGCGGATTCGGCCGTGGCGAAGAGGACCTCGGTCGCGCGGATGGCGTTGTCGCTCGCGAGCTGCGGCGTGGTTCCGGCGTCGTGGCAGGCGAGCACGTCGGCGATGGCGCGATAAATGCCGAGGTCGTCGTGGATCGATTCGCCCGTGTCGATCCACTGCCAGGCGCCGTCTCCGAAGCGGCGCGCGCGCAACCACGGCTCGGACAGCAGCACTTCGATCACGCCGTCGTCGCCGTGCAGTTTGATGAGGTAGCCGAACTCTTCGTGCTGCGCGCCGAAGCGATAGGTCGCGCGCACGCCGTTGCTGAAACGAAACTCGCTGAAGCCCTGGCCGGTTTGCACCGCGCCGAAGACACGCTTGGCCGCGCGCATGTCGATCTGTCCCAGCACCCAGTCGGCGGGCGTGTCGTGGTTGAAGAAAAACATCAGGTCGAGGACGTGCGTGCCCGTGTCGGAGAGGTTGTGCCACGCGGCCTCGATCTGGCGCAGTTTTCCGATCGCGCCGGCGTCGAGCATCTCGCGCGCCTTCATGATCGGGAGGTTGAACCGCCGCTGGTGATTGAAGGCGAGGAGGACGCCGTGCCGCCTGCAGGCCTCGTGCATCCGCACGGCGGCGTCCCAATGGATGTCCATCGGCTTCTCGCAATAGATGATCCGCGGCCGGCGCGGCGCGATCGCGCAGACGACCTCCGCGTGCAGGTGCGGCCAGAGGCACACGCTCACGATGTCGGGGTTCACGCGCTCCATCATCTCGCGATGGTCCGCGAAGATGGCGGCCTCGGGGTTGTGCTCCGCGACAAATGCCTCGGCGTTCGCGCGGTTGATATCGACCACGGCCGCGAGCTGGCATCGGCCGGAGCGGGTGAACCCGGCCATGTGCCGGTGCGCCATGCCGAAGCCGGTGGCGCCTTCGGTTTTCAGGGGGCGTCCGCAGCCGATCACGGCGACGGAGAGGGTGGGTGACGAGGTCGGGGTTTCCATGCTTGAAGGGCGGGTTTCGTCTGGATCGATCGAAACGCGGGCGACTGCGTAACGGGATTTCCAGCGGCGATCAATCGCGAGCGTGGGAAAACTGCGGCGCGTGCTCTCCCGGGCGCATTTCCCGAAGCATGTTTCGTCAGTCTTGGAAAGTAGAAGCCGCGATTCGTTCGCGTTTTGCTGCGGCTCGATCGCGGCGTATGATGCCCCGGGGTGTGTCCCAGGGCTGATTCATTCTGTCTTTGAGGCCCAAGGGGCCGTCATCCCTCAGCCCAGCCCAACGGGCTGGGAAACAAAGAACAGGATCCTGCGCCCTGAAGGGGCGCGATATTCTCTATCGCGGACTTTCAGCCCGCAGAGCTTCGGGCATGCATACCCAGCCCGTTGGGCTGGGCTGAGGGATGGTGGCCCTTCGGGCCGGTTCCAGAACGAATCAGCCTCGGGGGCGTGCCCCCGAAAGCCTCACTTTGAGGTTGTCAGCGCGGATTGATTTAACGATAAACCCACCGCCCCGTCAACGTATTCATTTTTCCCTTACACGGACGTTCCCGCGTCCGGCTCCGACATGAAATTCACCGATGGCAACTGGATGGTTCAACCCGGCGTGAAGGCCTTTCACCCCGTGGAGGCCTTCGACGTGGAGGCGGACGATCGCTCGCTCACCGTGCGCGCGCCGACGCGGCCCATCCGGCATCGCGGCGACACGCTGGAGGGGCCGCTGTTGACCATCCGCTTCAGCTCGCCGCTCGCGAATGTGATCCGCGTTTCCATCGAGCATTTCACCGGCGGGCTCGATCGCGGCCCGGTCCCGGCGATCGAGGAGAACCGGCCCGCGGCGCGCATCCAGCGCGACGGGAAGGAGGCGGTGTTTCGCAGCGGCGACCTTGTGGCGCGAGTGAAGCGCGCGGACGGCTGGCAGGTCTCGTTCGAGGCGGGCGGGCGCGTGCTCACGCGCAGCGGCGCTCGCGGCATGGGCTATATTCAGCACGCGACGCTCGGGAGTTTCGTGCACGAGCAGTTGTCGCTCGGCGTGGGCGAGTGCGTCTATGGCCTGGGCGAGCGGTTCACCGCCTTCGTGAAGAACGGTCAGGTGGTGGAGACGTGGAACAAGGACGGCGGCACCGGAAGCGACCAGGCCTACAAGGCCGTGCCGTTTTATCTCACCAACCGCGGCTACGGCGTGCTCGTCGTCGACACCGGGCCGGTCTCCTTCGAGGTGGCGTCGGAAAAGGTCTCGCGCGTGCAGTTCAGCGTGCCGGGCGAACGGCTGGAATATTTTTTGATATACGGGCCGACGCCGAAGGAAATCCTGCGTTCGCTCACGGCCTTGACCGGTCGCCCGGCGCTGCCGCCGGCGTGGTCGTTCGGGCTCTGGTTGACGACGTCGTTCACGACCAACTACGACGAGCCGACAGTCACGAGTTTCATCGATGGCATGGCGGAGCGCGACCTGCCGCTGCACGTGTTTCATTTCGACTGCTTCTGGATGCGCGCCTTCGAGTGGTGCAATTTCCAGTTCGATCCGAAGTGTTTTCCGGACCCGAAGGGAATGATCGACCGGCTGCACCGGCGCGGCCTGCGCGTCTGCCTCTGGATCAATCCCTATATCGCGCAACAATCGCCTCTCTTCGAGGAGGGCCGCAAGGGCGGCTTCTTTTTGCGCCGGCCTGACGGCGCGGTCTGGCAGAGCGACCAGTGGCAGCCCGGCATGGCGATCGTGGACTTCACCAACCCCGCTGCGTGCGAGTGGTTCAAGGCGCGCCTGCGGCGGCTGCTCGAGGCCGGTGTGGACAGCTTCAAGACCGATTTCGGCGAGCGCATCCCGACCGATGTGGTTTATCACGACGGCTCCGATCCGGAGCGGATGCACAACCACTACTCGGTTTTATATAACGAATGCGTCTTTCGCCTCCTCGAGGAAACGCGCGGGCGCGGCGAGGCCGTGGTGTTCGCGCGGTCCGCCGCGACCGGCGGCCAGAAATTTCCCGTGCACTGGGGCGGCGATTGCGACTCCACCTTCGAGTCGATGGCGGAGAGCCTTCGCGGCGGCCTCTCCCTCGGCCTCTGCGGCTACGGGTTCTGGAGCCATGATATAGGCGGTTTCGAGGGGAACCCGCCGCCCGCGCTATATAAACGCTGGGTCGCGTTTGGCATGCTCTCCTCGCACAGCCGGCTGCACGGGAGTTCGTCGTACCGCGTGCCGTGGCATTTCGACGACGAGGCGTGCGACGTCCTGCGCTTCTTCACGAAGCTGAAGTGCCGGCTCATGCCCCATCTTTTCGGCGTCGCCGCGCAGGCGCACCGGGAGGGCATCCCGATGATGCGCGCCATGATCCTCGAGTTTCCCGATGATCCCGCGTGCGACACGCTCGAGCGGCAATACATGCTCGGCGAGTCGCTGCTCGTCGCGCCCGTCCTGTCGGATTCGGGCTGGGTGGACTATTACCTTCCGGCGGGCGTTTGGACGCGCCTGCTTTCGGGGGAACGCGTCGAAGGCGGCCGGTGGATGCGCGCGCGGCATGATTTTTTCAGCCTTCCGGTTTATGTGCGTGAGAACTCGATCCTCGCCTGCGGCGCGCGCGACGACCGGCCGGATTATCCCTATCTCGAGGATGTCACGTTTCGCGTTTACGAACTGACGGATGGCGCGGTCCGAAGGTGCGTTATATTCAATCTTCAAGGACACGTGGCCGGCAGCGTCGAGGTCAGCCGGTCCGGCGACGTTTACGAAATCTCGGCCGATTTCACGAGCGAGGTGGCGTGGAAGGCGCAACTGATGAACATCCCCCGGGCGGACCGCGTCGAGGGCGGGACGATCGAAACCGATCCGGGCGGGGTGATCGTGTCCGCCGGGGCCGCGTCCCGGCGCCTGCGCGTCGTGACCGCGTAGGCGCGAAGAAAAAGGACGAGGCGCGCCCAACCGGACCGGCTCCGCCCTTCGCTTCGTCACTCGGGCCACTTGTGGCCGAGGGCGATGAATCGCTCCGCGTCCTCCACGCTTCGAAACACGCGGACGTTGACCTCGTGATTGGCCGCGACGTTTTCCGCGAAGCGCACCACACCCTCGTCGTGGCCGGGCGTGGTCTTCACGTAGCAGACGAGATCGACCCGGTTGCGCGCCGCGTCGGCCGCGTCGCCGATGACCTCGAAGAGAACGCTGAGTTCGAGGTCGGGCCCGGTGAGCCCATCCTCGAGCAACGCCACGCGCTGGCCGGTCTCGCGGCAGATCGCGAGGCATTCGGCGAACAAGGCGGAGAGCGTCTCGGGCGTGTTTCTTCCCGTCACCAGAAAATGGATATGGTTTTCCTTGATGGTCGTTTGGAGGGAGTAGGCCATGGGTCGGGGGGATTGGACGGAAGCTAGTGCATTGCGAACGACGCGCAAGCCGGCGGCGGCCGGACGCGGAGCGCGGCCCGAGTCCGACGAAGATCAGCGGCTTGCGAAAACGGTGAAACTTCCGGCGCGGCGCGCGTTTATTGCATGCGCCGGGAGTTGCTCCCTTTCATCGTCAAACAACAACGAGCCGGGCGTCGAAGGGCGCCCGGCCTTCAATTTTTCGAACCGGCGCCGGCGCGCCGTATCGATAAACCGGATACAACGCGGGCGCATAGGGAAGCGTTGGAGGCGGACGCGCGGGCTCCGCCGCGGGTGGTCTTCCCCGGCCTTTGGAGCGCGACGACAAGTCGACGCGCTCCAAAGAGCCGCGATTCCCGTGAAAAAATCAGCCCTGCCCGGTTTCCCCGCGCGCCAAGTTGGCGGTTGCGCGGAATCCGGCCGCGGGCAACGATGCGCGGCTGCGGCGATGAATCTACGTTGGCGACTCTCTCACATCCGCGGGTACCTGGCGCTCGGGATGATCCGTCACGCGGAGAACGAGTTGAAAAGTGTGCGCGCCGAGCATGCCGATCGCACGGAGGTGATGGCGCTGCAGTTGGCGATTTTTCAGGAGAAGAAAAACTGGCGGTCCCTGCGCCGGATCGCGGCGGAGCTGGTGGATCGTGAGCCCGAGCGCCCGGACTGGTGGGTGACCTTCGCCTATGCCACCCGTCGCGCGGTGTCGATCGAGGCCGCGCGCCAGATCCTGCTCGAGGCGGAGAAACACCATCCGGACGAGGGGGTGATCCAGTTCAATCTCGGTTGTTATGCCTGTCAGCTCGGCGACCTGGAGGAAGCGCGGGCACGCGTGGGCCGCGCGGTGGAGATCGACCCGGGTTTCAACGAGGCGCGCGCGCAGGATCCCGATCTGGAGCCGCTTCGCGCTTCCGAAGCCGGCTCCTGAGGCGCGCATGAGAAAAGGGGCGCGGGCGCTCCCCTGCACACGAGGTGGAGCCGGCTCTCCGCGCCGGTTGTTGGGCGGGCGTCAAACGAGCGCTCTCGGAGATCGCGCTCCTTCGTCCGCGACAGGGGCGCTAAGGCCGCCGGGCCGGGTCGCCAAAAACGTGCATTAATGTGCATTTGCGTTTACACACGCGGGTCGAGCGCGCTTCCTGAGGATCGTGCCGAAGATCAACCAGCAGCTCATCGCCGATCAGTTGAAGATTTCGCGCACGACGGTCTCGCGCTCCTTTTCGAATCACCCCGCGATCAACCCGGAGACGCGCGCGCAGGTGCTGAGTCTGGCGGCCAGGCTGGGCTATCGATACAACGTGCCGCGCACCGAGGCGCACCGGCGGTCGCGCAAGCCGTCCACGATCGGCGTGTTGATCGGCTCGCCGACAAACAGCCATGCCGTCGCGGAGACGTTTCGCTACATGCTCAAGGGCGTGAGCGAGAAGGCGGCGGCGCTCGACATCCAGCTCGACGTCAGTTTCCACAACCCGGCCACGTTCGATCCCGACACGCGGCTGCCGGGCGGCATTCGCAACGCGGCCTGGCGGGGCGCGATCCTGATCTATCCGTTCCACGCCGAGGCGGTCGCCGCGCTCACCCGCAGCATCTCGGCCGTGTCGATCGTGGAGGATTATGCCGAGGCGGGCGTCGATTGCATCGATACCGACCAGATCGACGGCATCGTGCGCGTGGTCACTCACCTCCATCGCCTCGGCCACAGGCGGATCGCGTTTCTTTCCTGGCCCTACACGGTCGAGACGCCGTGGGTGCAGCGCCGCTTCGGCGCCTATGTCGAGGCGCTCTACGGCCTCGGACTCGATTTCAATCCAGACTGGGTGATCAACGTCCGCCGCGGCGAGGCCACGCCCGCCTCCGAGCTTGGGCGATGGACGGACGGCGTCGTGCGCAAGGAGAAGGTGACCGCGGTCGTCTGCGCCGCCGATCACCAGGCATATTCGCTGCTGTCGTCGTTGCGCGAGGTGGGCGTGAAAGTCCCCGAGGAATGTTCCGTCACGGGGTTCGATGGCATCGAGCCTCCGCCGCATCTCCCGGCCGTCACCTCGCTGAAGGTCGCCTACGAGGACATGGGCGCCGCCGCCGTGACGCGGCTGCTCGACCGGATGCTGCACCCGTCCGCGCCGCGCCGGCACATCCTGATCGGCGCCCGATTGATGGAGGGCGCAACCACGCGGCCGGCGCCGGGCGTGGTGGCGGATCGAGCGCGGTAGCCCGAATGGTCATATTGTCATTCACGCGCGGGCATCGCCTGTGCGGGCATTCATTATCGACCCGGCGCGCCGCGCCGTGGGTTTTGCCTGAGAGCCGGGCGGCTGTGGCAACGGACCATTCTTGTCACTGCGGATAAACCCGGAGGTTGGAAAAGTAGCCTTCCGTCCCCACATCGACCCACAGTCCGATTGCGCCTGATGAATCCGCGCCGTGTTTGAGATCGTTGACGACCAGCGCCGGATGTTCGCTGCCGTTTATATACATTTTCGCCTTGTCGTCCCGCGCCACGATCTTGATCGCGATCCATTCGTTTAGCGTCATGTCCGCGCAAGCCTCGTGCCGTCCCGGCGATTCCTTCCTGAGCCGATCAAATTTGAAATCAGGATAAGAGAAATACTGCGTGGCGCCGTTGCGTCTCGGCTGATCTTCCGCCCGCCCATTGGTGGGACGCGCATAGAAACTCTCGAATCGCGAGTGGTCTTCGTTGATCCGGAAGGCGATGCCGATGAATCCGCGAGCAAAGGCGGGCGCGTCTTTGAGTAATCGGCTCGTCTTCGAGAAACTCGCCACCGCGCAGATGCTCGACGTCATCGTCCCCAGCACCGACGAACGCGAGCTGCTGCTGGCGCGAAGGCGTGATAGGCGCGCGTGGGAGCGAAGAGGTCGCAGGCCCCGGCGATGCCGCGGGCAATTTTGCCGTCCGCTTTCATGTGCTCATGTTGCTGATAACCAACGCGAAACTATGCCCTTCGCTCTGCCTCCCGCCGCCCTCAAGATGATTTCTTCGAGGATTTCCTGTTGACACAATTCTGTGCAGCACATTTATGCACATATGTTCCTGGCGCTGATGGGGCATGCGCGTGGCGCAGACGCCGCCACATGCCTCATCGGCGCCGAATGCCCCACCACCCGACCGGCGCGGATGACTTCGCCCCGATCGCGGCAAGTCACGTCCAACGCTTCACCCCATGAGAACCAAAACCTCCCGAGCAATCGGGCCGCTCCACATGGCCATCGCCGCGCAGTCGGCTCCCGGCCTTTCCGAAGAACAGTCGGCGGAAAGCGCCTCGCATCCGTTGTCGAACCTCCGTCTTCGACGTCGCATCACCGCGCTCGCGGCCTTGACCGTCGCGCTTGTCTCGAGCCCGCCGCAGGCGCGCGCCCAGCAAGTGGCGTCTGCCGACGAGGATGCGGAAGTCGTCGAACTCTCGCCCTTCTCGGTCTCGACCAGCCAGGACCAGGGCTACCGCGCCACCAACACGATTTCCGGCACGCGCCTCGACACGCCGATCAAGGAAATGCCGATGCCGATCGAGGTCATCACCGGCGATTTCCTGCGCGACACCGGCGCGAACGACCTGCGCCAGAGCCTGCGTTATAGCGCGGGCATCACGCTTCAGTCCCAGAACGACCAGGGAAACAATTCCTTCTACGGAGCCGGCGGCGTGCACAACCCCGAGGGCGTGACCGCCAACAAGACGCAATCGACCTTCAAGATCCGCGGCTATATCACCGATGTCGTGCAGCGCGACGGCTATCGCCGGCAGAGCGCGACCGACTCGATCAATATCAGTCGCATCGAGGTGATCCGCGGCCCGGCCGCCCTGCTCTATGGCATCGGCAGCTTCGGCGGCATCGTCAACTACCTGCCCAAGGTTCCCGAGATGAAGCAGCAGACCTGGGTGACGGCGAGCTACGGCAGCCACGACTTCATGCGCGCCTCGATCGACACGACCGGCCCGCTGGGATCGTCGGAGAAAATGGCTTACCGCGTCACCGGCGCCTGGCAGGACACGGGCAACCACACCGAACTCTATAACGAGGACCACTGGTTCATCTCCCCGAGCTTCAGCTTCCGGCCGTTTCCGAAGACAAACATCCTCGTCGATTTCGAACTCGGCGAGCAGACGGAGACGGGGCTCGGCTTCCAGAGCGTGCGCGCCCGCTCCGATATCGACGGCATCGGCCAGTCCGACCGCCTGCAAAGCTCGGGCTTCGTGCAGTTCGCGGGCAAGGACAACCGCACCTTCCGCTGGTCCGGCCCGGACACCTTCCGCGAGTCCGAGCAGGACAACATGCGCGTCCAGCTCACGCAGGAGATCGCGCCCGGCCTGAATTTCCTCGCCGGATACAACCGCTCGAACGTGAAGTTCGACCTCCGCGACGTGAACGGCTCGATGCGCCAGAACGTCGGCCCCGAGGGGCTTCGCGACACCATCACGGTGATACCGATCGACGTCGCCAACGGCAGCAGCGAATTCGTCCAGGCCGAGACGCCGAACACGATCTTCGAATACCAGTGGACGGCATCGAAGGAGGACAACGACCGCGAGCAGGCGCGCATCGAGCTCAACTACGCGTTCAAGCTCTTCGAGGACCACAAGTGGCTCGGCATGGACAACAGCCTGCTCGTCGGGCGCTCGATCGAAAAGGCCGACAGTCTCGACCAGCTCACCCGCACGGCGAACAATACATTCAACTACAAGAACCCGACCGACACTTCCTATATTCGTTTCGGCACGCAGGGCAGCGGCGCGGCCGACGTGCCGATGGTGAACATCAACCGCATCCGCACCGAGGCTGAAAACACCGGTGATTATTTCGTCTATCAGGGCAAGTTCCTCGACGAGCGCCTGATTCTCGTCGGCGGCGTGCGGCGCGACAGAAACGACAACGCGGTCGATGATATCATCTATCATCCCGACCCCAGCAGCAGCTCCGTCACCCGGCCCAGGCAGAAGGACACGACCGAGCAATACGGCGCGACCTTCCGCGTCCTTCCCCAGCTCAGCGTCTATGCGCTGCGCGCCGGTGGCATCCAGCCCAACTTCGAGGGCAATCGAGACGCCGCCGGCAACCCGCTCGGCCCGGTCAAGGCCGAGAGCGACGAAATCGGCCTGAAGCTGGACTTCTTCGAAGGCCGCATCTCCGGCACGATCAGCAAATTCAAGATCAAGCGTTCCGGCGTGCCGTTCGGCCAGTGGTGGATGCCCACGCTCAAGAACACCTTCGACACGAGCCGTCCGATTGTCTATAACGTCGGCAACTTCAGCCCCTCCACCGCGCCGGGCGGAAGCAACGGCGGAAACGGCGCGGCCGACGCCGCCCAGCCGGAGTGGGACGCGGGCATCACCGCCGGCGCCATCTATCAACTCGATGTCGATGGAAACCCGAACTGGTACGTCAACGCCTCGCAGCCGGCCGGCGCCGCCTACCTCGACCGCGTGTTCGATCTGACCAAGACGACCCTCCCCGGCTGGCCCGGGTGGCTCTTCACCGCCGATGCGAACACCAACAACGGATGGGAGGATCGCGGCGACGGCAACGGCTACCAGTCCTTCGTGCAACAGGAGGACGAGTCCAGGGGCTGGGACGCGCAGGTGTTGTTCAGCCCCACGGACAACTTCCAGTTGCTGCTCACTTACGCGCACACGAAGCGCGTGATCACGAACCCCGGAAAGTTCATCCGCTATCCGCATCCGGAAAACCGCTGGGCGATCTGGTATTTCCCGGACAGCAACTGGGGGCTGACCGGCTACCCGCTCGAGGAGGTTTACACTGATCCGTCGGACACTTCCACCTGGACGGGCATCGGCTGGGGCGCCGGACAAAGCCGCGACGACACGCCGAAGCACGCGGTCACGGCCTGGGCCAGCTATCACTTCCGCGACGGCCCGGCCAAGGGCCTGGTCCTCGGCCTCGGCGGCCAGTGGGAATCCGCGCGCGAATACTTCTCCGGCATCACCGTGGCCGGCCAGAAGCAGACGAACGGCAAGGGCGAACTCACGATCCTCAAGCACGATCCCCGCCTCAATATAGACATGATGGTCCGCTATCCGTTCAAGCTCCGCGAGCGCGAGGCCTACGTGCAGCTCAATGTCTTCAACGTGCTGGACGACGACGACCTCTACGGTCTGATATACGCGCCCGGCCGCAATGTCCGCCTCGAGTTCGGAATCGGATTCTGACGCACGCCTGCTCTCTGGCGGGCGGCGCCGTTCAGGCGTCGTCCGCCATTTCGTTTTCCTGCCGGGCCGTATTGGAATGCGCGGAACAGAAGGGCCACAGGGGGCGCGGAGCAGCCACGGAGATCGGACTCCGTGCCCTTGGTGCTCTGGGTCGAAAGCTCGATGACACATTGTGACCGGAACTCCCGATGACCTGTTCTGCCGGCAGGTTTGGAGTGCGGCGATCTATCGCCGCTCTGCGGGAGCATGCTCACGCTTTTTCGGTCGGCGATCCCGCGAAAGCGACGATGAATCGCCGCACTCCAAAGGTCGAGGCGATCTTTGGTCAAGAATTACGCCATCGCACTTGCTGCGGCGGCCGTTTTCGACGCGCGCGTTCTCCTTTCGCGCCTCGGTGTAGAACTGCCGCTCGCGGTTGCCCCAGCCGCGCCCTCCGCCGGCGTCGCCCGGCCGGAACTCCCAAAAAACCTGGATGAACTTCATCGACCCCCCTTCGCCCCTGCCTCTCGCGCCCGAGCCATCGCCGGCGGCCATGGCGGATGCGGAGCGGGATGATTTCGCGCGAATCGACGGCCGGCCGTTCTTTCGCATCGGCGACAGCGATCGCCTTCCGCCGTTTCTCACCTGCGTGCCGAGCAACGGGGATCACTGGATGTTTGCCGGGTCCAACGCCGCGCTCACGGCCGGCCGTGGAGACGCGGATCACGCATTGTTTCCCTATTGCACGCAGGACCAGCTTTTCGACCGGGCCGGCGCCGTGGGGTCGATCGCGATGGCGCATCTTTCACGGGATGAAACCGGCGAAGCCGAACTCTGGGAGCCGTGGGCGGCCTCGCGGGAGCGCGCGCCCGGACACGCGCGAAGCGTCCTCAAAAACTTTTCGGGATCGATGCTCGTGTTCGAGGAGGTGCTGGCTCGCCGCGCGCTCCGATGGCGGCACACATGGTCCTCGTCGGATGAATATGGCATCATCCGCCGGACGGTGATCGAGAACCTGTCGGACGCGCCGGCGCGCATGCGTTTGCTCGACGGCATCCAGAATATCATGCCGGGGGGGCTGGGCCGGGCGTTTCAGGATCAATTCAGCAATCTCGCCGATGCCTACAAGCGCAGCGAACTCCTGCGCGATTCGGGCGCCGGTTTGTTTTATCTCAGCTCCATTCCGACCGACCGGGCCGAGCCCAACGAAGGCTTGTATGCCACGATGGTCTGGCCGGCGGGCGTCGAGCCGCGGGCGCGGCTTCTTTCCACCAGCCAGGTGGACCGGTTTCGAAGAGGCGGTCCGGTGGAGACGGAGCGCGAGGTGCGCGGACGGCGCGGCGCCTTCCTCATCGAGCTGGACTTGCAACTCGAGCCGGGAACGTCGCGCGAGTGGTGGCTCGGCGCGGAGGTGGCGCGGGACGCGCGCGCGATCACGCGGCGCTCGCGTCAGATCCGCCGCGGGGAACTCGATGCGCCGGCGCTGGCGCGGGCGATGGAGGAAACGGACGACGCCCTCATCCGCCGCATCGCGCAGGCCGACGGCCTGCAATCGACGGCGGACACGCGCCGGTGCTGGCGTCATTTCTCCAACGCGCTCTTCAACAGCATGCGCGGAGGCATCCCGGCGCACGGCCACCGGATCGAGGCCGCGGACCTGCTTGCGCACATCCGCCACTTCAACAAGCCGGTCTTCCAGCGGCGCCGCGCCTGGCTCGAGCGGTTGCCGGCGTCGATGCCGCGGGCGGATTGGATTGCGCGGGTCGCGGAGCGCGGCGATCCGGATCTCGGCCGCCTCGTGGGCGAGTACCTGCCGCTCACCTTCAGCCGCCGCCATGGCGACCCCAGCCGCCCGTGGAATCGTTTCTCGATCGAGACCCAGGGAGCCGGCGGCCGGCCCCGGATCGCCTACCAGGGAAACTGGCGCGACATCTTCCAGAACTGGGAGGCGATGCTGCGCTCGTATCCATGTTTTGGCGACGCGGCCGTCGCGCGCTTTCTCAACGCCTCGACCGCCGACGGCCACAATCCCTACCGGATCTCCGATCTCGGCTTCGAATGGGAGAGGGTGGAGCCGGATCAGCCCTGGTCGAACATCGGCTACTGGGGCGACCACCAGATCGCCTACCTGTTGAAGCTGCTGGAGGCCTGGGACGCCTTCGAGGCCGGCGGCATCGCCGCCCGGCTGGACCGCGCGGACTTCGTCCACGCAAACGTGCCGTATCGAATCGCTGGATACAGCGAACTCCTGGCCGACCCGGGAAGCTCGGTGCGTTTCGACGCGGACGAGGACGAGGCCATCCGCCGGCGCGTGGAGCGCGTGGGCGCGGACGGGCGGTTGTTGCGGCAGGCGGATGGGACGCCGGCGCGCGCGACCCTGATCGAGAAGCTGCTCACGCCGCTTCTGGCCAAGCTCGCGAACTTCGTGCCGGACTCCGGCATCTGGATGAACACACAGCGGCCCGAGTGGAACGACGCGAACAACGCGCTCGCCGGCCGCGGGGTCTCGGTCGTCACCCTCGGTTATCTTTATCGCTACGTGGGATTCCTTGCGCGCCAGGTCGCGCGGGCGGGGAAGGGCGGGGCCGGCTTTCGCGTCCACGCCGAGGTGGGCGGGCTGCTGCGCGCGCAGCGCGAATCGTTCGACGAGGCGCGGCGTGAAACCGGCGGAAACTTCACCGCGCGCGACCGGCGCCGGCTTCTCGACGGGTTGGGCGCGAGCGTTTCGAGTTATCGCGAATGCCTCTATCGCGAAGGCTTCTCCGGGCGGATCGAGACCGTGCCGGCCGGGGAACTGCTTTCGTTTCTCGAGACCGTCGCGGACCTCGCGCGGCGGACGCTTTTGTCCAACCGCCGCGCGGACGGCCTGTATCACAGCTACAACCTCCTTCGCGTCGAGCGCGACGGAGGCATCGGAATCGATCGCCTCGAGGAGATGCTCGAGGGCCAGGTCGCGATCCTCAGCTCGGGGTTGCTCACTCCGGTGGAGGCGCTCGATCTGTGCCGCGCGCTGCGGTCGAGCCGGCTGTATCGGGAAAATCAATACAGTTATCTCCTTCAGCCGGACCGTGAGCTGCCGGGTTTTCTGGAGCGCAATCGCATTCCGGAGGACGAGCTGCGGCGGTCGCGCCTGCTCGCGGCGATGCTCGCGCGGGAAGACACGCGCGTCGTCGCGCGCGACGAGGAGGGTTGCGCGCGTTTTCACGCGTCGTTTCGCAACGCCGCGTGTCTGCGCGCCGCGCTCCTCGCGATCGAGGATCCGGAATGGATCGAGCTCGCGCGGGCGGAGAGCGGGATCATCGGGGAGATTTATGAGGCGACGTTTCACCACCGCTCCTTCACCGGAAGGTCGGGCAGCTTCTTCGCCTTCGAGGGGCTCGGCAGCGTTTACTGGCACATGGTCTCGAAGCTCGCGCTGGCCGTGCAGGAGGTGCATCGGCAGGCGTGCGCGCAGTCGGCGGATCGCGAGATCATCGCCGGGCTCGCGCTGCGGTATCACGAGATCACCGGCGGGCTCGGCTGGCATAAATCGCCGGAGGAGTACGGCGCGTTTCCCACCGATGCCTATTCGCACACGCCCGCGCACGCCGGCGCGCAACAGCCGGGAATGACCGGGCAGGTGAAGGAGGATCTGCTCGCGCGCTGGGGCGAGCTGGGCGTCGAGGTGGCGGAAGGGCGGCTGCGTTTCCGGCCGCGTTTGTTGCGCCGGTCCGAGTTTCACGCGAAGGCGGCCGCGTTTGCCTTCTACGACGTCGCGGGCCGGGAGCGCATCCTCGCGCTGCCGCCGCGCGCGCTGGCTTTTACCGTCTGCCAGACGCCCGTGATCTATATGCTGTCCCGCGAACCGGGGCTCGAGGTGGTCGATGAACGCGGCGATCCCACGGCGCGCTCCGATCCCTGGCTCTCGCCGACGGAATCGGCCGCCATCCTCCAGCGCACGGGAGCGATCGCGCGCGTCACGGTGCGCATTCCGGAGGACGCGATTTTTCCCGGCGACGCCACGGAGAGAGGGTGAGCCACGGAGACGCGGAGGGCACAGGGAAAACAGCCTGCGCGGAAGACAACGAAGAGCGCGAAGGCATTGCCGAAATCTGGATGGTCCGCGCGAGCGCCCGGCTGGAACGGGAGGATGAAACTCCAGGGAAACGATCGCAGGCAGTTCGCCTTTCGATCTCTTCGCTGCCTTCTGCGCAAATCCGTCCTTCTGATCTCCGCGCGCCCTGTGCCTTGTGGCTCAACCCCTCCCGAATTCCGCGGATTGAGGTGAATTACTCATGCGCGCTGCCGATAGTACCCATGTCGTTTCGGTCTCCGCCTTTGTCATGCCTGCCACCGCTGAATCGCGCGAAAGTTCCGCGGAATCCTCCGCTTTCGAGACCCGCATGGGGAAATGCCTCTCGCGCGGGAAGGCTGCGGCGCGCGCGGCGATCCACGCGCTGGTTCACCTTCCGCCGACGCGGCTCCTGATCGCGTTGAGCGTGATCCTGCTCATGTCGTCGTGGGGCGCGGCGACCTTCTTCGCGTTTCGAAGCCACTCCACGGTGATCGAATCCTCCCGGGTCGTGGTGCGCGCGCTGGGCGTGGAGGAGCGGCTGCAGGGCATCCTTGCCCTGCTCGATCGCGCCGACGGGGCCGGCCGGGCATTTCTGCTCACGCGGCGGCAGGAGTACTTGCCGCCGTTTGAGGAGATGGCGCGCAGGATCCCGTCGGAGATCGCCGCCCTCGCCGCCGCGACCGAGGGCGATCCGCTCTACACCGAGGATTTGAAACGACTTCAGATTCTCGTCGGCGAGCGCCTCGAACTCATCGGCAGCCAGTTGACCAAGAGCGTTCCCGCCGGCGACTATTCCGCGTTCGTCGTGGCGATCAACGAGCGTGGGATCGCGCTGATGGACGCGATCCACGCGCTGGCCTGGCGCATGATCAACGCCGAGCAGACGCGGCTCGCGATTCGCCAGGAGGAGTTTTCCGTGCGCGCGCGCTTCGGAAGCGCGTGGCTGCTGCTCTTCTTCGGCGTGAACACCGTCTTCGCCGGCGCGACCCTGCTGCTCGCCATGCGCATGAGCCGCCTGCAACGCTTCGCCAAGGTCTGCGCCTGGTCGCGCACGATCGAATACGAGGGCGAGTGGCTGTCTTTCGAGCAATACCTCGAGCGGAAGTTCAAGATCCGGACCTCGCACGGCATCTCCCCAAGGGAGGCCGCGAAACTGATGTCGCAATCGCCCGACGCCTTCCAGGCCGCGCCGGACGGGCAGCGACCGGGCTGACAAGCACGCCGGGTCGGCGCGCCCCAGGTTGATTCGAGTCGGCGCGGGCTGGCCGCTCCGGGCTCGTTGCTTGCGGGCTTTGATCATGCCGGGACCGCAAGTCATGAAACAAAACCGGAAGGTGGCGGCCATCCCGCGAAATAAAGGGGAAACATTGCAAAGCGCGTGATTCTGCGCCGGGCACGCCCGGGATTGCCGCTACGTATTGAGAAATAACAGGTTGAGGGCGCGTGTGGGCGCGCAAGCGTTTCGGCGATCTTAGGATCCGGGTGAAAGATTTGGACAAATCCGTGAGCATTGTTCCGGCCCGGAGTTATAGTTCCCCGCGTCATCCCTTCGGTGGTTTCACGCTGGCGACTGCGTTGTTTCATATAGTCATATGAAATGACATCGCGTGTATCATCGGCATCTCCAGAACCTCAAACCCCCAACGTAAAATGTTCCACCATCCTGGAGCTTCATCGTTTCCCATGACCATTCGTCGGCGCGCGCGCCGGCTTTGTCAGCGTCCTCGTCTCGCGCGTCTCCGCATCCGGCCATTTGCGCTCTTCTCCTTTCTTCCCTTCCTGCTCGCGGCCTTGCTGGTCGACGCGACCCTGCTCGTCCCGGACCTTCAGGCCCAGGGCGCGGAAACCGGCGTGATCGAGGGCCGCGTTTCCAGCGCGGGCGGCGGGCGCAATCTGAACAAAGCCCGCGTCTCCGTCTCCGTGGCCAACGGGGCGAGACGCGAGGCCTTCACCAACCCGGCCGGCGAATACCGCGTCGCCGGGCTTCCCCCGGGACCGGTCGAGCTGACGGTATTCTACACCGGCATGAGCGAAGAGGCCGCCACCGTTCAGGTCCAGAGCGGCTCGGTCGCGCGGCAGGATTTCCAGCTTCGCCTGCCCCGCCATGCCGACGGGGACGCCGAAGCGATCGAGCTCGACGAGTTTCTTGTCGCGGGCACGCGTGAATATAACGCCGATGCCATCGCGATCAACGAGCAGCGATTCGCGCCCAATATCAAAAACGTCGTCTCCACCGACGCTTTCGGCGAGATCAACCAGGGCAATATAGGCGAGTTCCTGAAGCACATCCCCGGCGTCACGGTGGAGCTCAAGGATGGAAACACGCCCTCGGGCATCCAGGTGCGCGGATTCAATTCCAACTTCACCAGCGTGACCCTCGATGGCGGGCAGATGGCGAGCGCGCCACTGGCGAATACTTCAAACCACACCCGCCAGTTCACGCTCGAGGCCGCCAATATCAACAACCTCGCGCGCATCGAAGTGGTGAAGCTGCCCACGCCGGACCTGTCGGCCAATACTCTGGGCGGCTCCGTCAACCTCGTCAGCAAGAGCGCGTTCGAGCGCGAGAAGCCCGAGATCAACTTCACCCTCTCGCTCTCCGGAAACAGCGAGGAGTTCAAATTCAGCAAGTCCCCCGGGCCGGGACGGGACGACAGCTACAAGGTCCGCCCCTCCTATGATTTCCGCTACTCGCTTCCGGTGAACGACAGCTTCGGCATCGTCTTCACGGCCGCCCGCTCCGACCAGTACCTGCTCCGGCACACCTCGGTGCCGCTTTCCGTCTGGACCGCGCGAGGCGCCACGGTCGACAATCCGTATCGCAACCAGTTCCGCTCCACGGTCACGCCGATGGAAACCTCGCGCGATTCCTACGCGCTCATGGTGGACTGGAAGCCGGCGGACAGGCACCTGATCAAGGTCTCCGCGCAGTGGAACGAGTTCGAGGAAATGAACTCCAGCCGCACGATCAACTACAACATCGGCAACCAGAATCCGCAGGACTGGGGCGAGACCTTCACCGACGGCGGCGCGACCGGCGGCTCCGTCAGCATCGGAAGCAACCAGCAGTTTCGCGACGGCACGACCAAGGCGCTGTTCGGCAACTATACCTTTGCCGGCGACGTCTGGACGATCGAGGCCGGCGCAAACATCTCCTCCTCCACCAGCGACATCCATTATCTCGACAAGGGCTTCTTCTCCAGCGCGTCCGGAAACGTGATCGACGCCGCCAGGGTGGACTTCGACGGGATCGACAATTCGAAGGGAACCCTCGGCAGCGTCACCGTCTATGACGCGAGCGGCGCCGTGATCGACGAAACCGCCATCGCCAATCGCCGCCTGCTCACGGTCAGCGCCAATCCGCAGCAGGGCAAGGACACCGTCAGGGAGCTGCGCCTGAGCGTGAAGCGGAATATCGAAAGCCTTCCCTTTCCCGCGGCGATATCCATGGGCGGAAGCGTCAACCACCTGCGCCGCACGCTGGATTATACCAACAAGCAATGGACGTATGTCGGGCCGAACGGCATCGCGAACGACGCCGACAACGAGATGACGCCGTTTCTCGACGCCACCTACGCGGGAACCTCCCCCGGCGCGGGTTTTCCAGGGATCGAGTGGGCCAGCCCGTACGCGATCTACGACACGTTCATCGCGCATCCGGAACAGTTCATCCAGACGCCCCAGCAGCTCTTCAGCGAGATTCAGACCGACGTGACGCGCTCGACCATCCTGAACGAATGGATCACGGCCGGATTCATCATGGGCGATGTGAAGTTGATGGAAAACAAGCTGCGCATCGTGGGCGGCGTTCGCTACGAACTCACGGAGGACTACGGCCGCGGCCCGCTCACGGACCAGAAGGCCCAGTACCTGACGGACGGGAACGGCGTCATCCAGGTGGACGGAAACGGAGATCCGATCCGGCTCGCGCCGCCGAACACGCCCGAGGTCGCCAATCTCATCTACACAAAGAACGGGCGCTACAGCGAGCGCGACTACGACGGCTTTTATCCCAGCCTGCACTTCACCTACAATATCAAGCCGGACCTCGTCGCGCGCGTCGCCTACGCCAAGACCATCGGGCGCCCGCGCCTGCGGGACATCGTCCCGAACATCTCGATCACGCCGAACCTGACGTTCGACGAAAGCCAGTCCGGCGCCTACCCGGGATTCATCAACGAGAGCAACACGGGCCTGAAGCCCTGGCTGGCCAACAACTACGACATCTCGCTCGAGTATTATCTGCCGCGCAACGGCGTGGTTTCCGCCGGGTATTTCTACAAGGACATCAGCGACTTTCACGGCAGCATCAATCTCGACGTCGATCAGGCTCTGCTCGCCAGCCTCGATCTTCCGTCCGAGTATCTGGGCTATCGCTACACCACCCGGATCAATGTCGGCGACGCCAGGATCAAGGGCCTCGAGCTGAACTACGTGCAGCCGCTCGACTTCCTCGGGGAGTGGGGCCGGAACCTCTCGCTCATGGCGAACTACACCAAGCTCAGTCTCTCGGGCGAGCGCACCGCGGATTTCTCCAACTTCATTCCCGAGGCCGGAAACATCGGGCTGCGCTATGCCGCCGGCCGCTTTTCCATCTTCGGAAAATGGAACTACCGTGGCGCGGAGCTGCGCGAGCCGAAGACGGATTATCCCGACGCGGGCGAATACATCCGGTCCCGCGTGACGATCGACGCGAGCGCGGAGTATCGCCTCACGGATCATTTCACGCTCTTCGTCGCGGGTCGCAATATCACGAACACGACCAACGAGTGGGAGGTGTCCGGCCCGGTGGCCCCGGCGTGGTCGTGGATGACGTCCCACAGCACCTACGGCGCGCAGTATTCCTTTGGGGTCAAGGGTTCGTTCTAAATCAGCCAACGCGGGCCCGTCCCCGGGACGGGCCCGCAATAATGTGATGGATCCGGCGGTGGCGGTTCCGGGCCCGAAGGGCTCTGCCGCGCGGATGGAGATGGAGAATATCTATATGCGTTTGTTCACGAGAGCGCTCGCCATCTGTGCGATGACGGCGCCCGGCCTCGCGGCCGGCGCCACGGAACTGCCCGCGTTTCCGGGAGCGGAGGGCGCCGGGCGCCTCGCGACCGGAGGACGGGGCGGCGATGTCTATATTGTCACGAATATCGAGGACGACGGCCCGGGTTCCCTGCGCGACGCCGTGAGCGGGTCGCATCGCACCGTGGTTTTCGCGACTTCCGGCGTCATCGATCTGAAGTCGGAGCTGGTGATCCGCGCGTCGGATCTGACCATCGCCGGCCAGACCGCGCCCGGAGACGGCATCTGCCTCAAACGGTTTCCCCTCCGGATCGAGGGGACGCGAAATATCGTCGTCCGGTTCCTGCGCGTGCGCCCCGGAGACGAGGAGAAGCAGCCGTTCGACGGCATCGAGGTGCGCGACTCGGAAAACGTGATCCTCGATCACTGCTCGGTCAGTTGGTCGATCGACGAGGGAATCAACACCTGGCACGGGGCGAAGAACGTGACCGTGCAGTGGTGCATGATATCCGAGGGCCTGAATCGAAACATTCACTACGCTCCGCACGCCTACGGGGCGAGCTGGGGCGGAGAGAACTGCTCTTATCATCACAATCTTTTCGCTCATTGCACCGCGAGGAATCCCAGCGTCGCGGGCAACAACGATCACCACACCGTGAACATGGATCACCGGTGCTCGGTCATCTACAATTGGGAACACCGAACGTGCGACGGCAAGCCGGTCAGTTGCAACGTGGTCAACAATTACTACAAGCCCGGGCCGGCCACGCGGGATGCGGTGCGCCGGCGGATCGTGCGGATCGATGACACCGAGCCGAAGTACGGCTACGCCTCGCGCTGGTTCATCGAGGGCAACGAGGTCGAGGGCGCGCCTGGGCTGACGGCCGACAACTGGCAGGGTGGTGTCGATTTCGAGACGGCGAATGTTTCCGAAAAAGTGAATCGTGCATCGACCCCCTTTCCTTTCGCGCCTGTCACCACGCAATCCGCTTCGGAGTCGTACGAGCTGGTTCTTCGTTACGTCGGCGCGCGGGCGCCGAAGCTCGACGCGCACGATGCGCGCGTGCTCCACGAAGTGGAAACCGGGACGGCCACCTTCGGGAACGGCATCATCGACACCCAGTCGCAGGTCGGCGGCTGGCCCGAGTTGAAGGCGTTGCCGGCGCCGCACGACTCGGACCGCGACGGGATGCCGGACGCATGGGAGAGAGCGCACGAGCTCGACCCTCACGATCCGGCCGATCGCAACCACACAAAAGACGGCGGCTATACGTCACTCGAGATTTATATCAATGAACTGGCTCGTCCCCATTTCCCTGGAAGCGACACCTTCCTTCCGCATGCGAGCGAGGCGGGGCGCTGATTTTCC
>CAZFCY010000054.1:0-28402 GCA_964517665.1 uncultured Opitutaceae bacterium
ATTCCGGCGACTACCACACCGCCCTGAAGAAGATGATGCAGGTGACGGACTACGCGGCGCTACGCCGCGAGCAGGCCGAAAAGCGCGAGGCGTTCAGGCGCGGCGAGACGCGCGAGATCATGGGGCTCGGCGTCTCGTTCTTCACCGAGATCGTCGGTGCCGGCCCGTCGAAGAACTGCGACATCCTCGGCATCGCCATGTTCGACAGCTGCGAGATCAGGCTGCACCCGACCGGGGCCGGCATCGCCCGCATGGGCACCAAGAGCCAGGGCCAGGGCCACGAGACGACCTGGGCGCAGATCATCGCCACCGAACTCGGCATCCCTGCCGATAACATCAAGGTCGAGGAAGGCAACGCCATGCTCACCAATCCCGCCGAGCATGCCGAGTTCGGCCTCGACCGAGATCCCCTTGGCGTGCGCCTTCTCGACCACGCGCTTGGTGATGGCGACGTTTTCCTCGAACGGATCGTGCGAGGCGTCGATCATGACCGAGCTGAAGAAGCCGGAATCGATGCAATCGTAGCAGGTCTCCTCGTCACCGTGATCGAGGTGAACCGCGAAGATGGCCTCGGGAAAAATCTCGGAGGCGGCCCGGATGATCGCCTCGAGCATGCGCTTGTCGGTGTATTTGCGCGCGCCTTTCGAGATCTGGATGATGAAGGGAGCCTTCGACTGGATGCACCCCTTGAACAGGCCCATGGCCTGCTCGGCGTTGTTGATATTGTAGGCGCCAATCGCGAACTTGCCGTAGGCGACCTTGAAAAGCTGGGCCGTGGTTACGATCATACACGGTCACTCTACCGTCCGGCGGACCAAGCGTGTCAAGAAGCGTGCCTTGCGCGGCCAAGAAAAGCGCGGCCTCGGCCACGGAAGGCACAGCGCGGCAGAGCCGCAAAGGGATCAGGGGACAGGAATCAGGAGTCGGAGAGGCACCCCGCGGCGAAATCAGCGCGGGGGAAACTCGAAGTTCGCCTTCTTCTTGTCGTCCGAAAGCACGAGGTAGGCGGAGAAGGCGGAGCCGCGCTTGGAGATGAAATTGTCGATCAGGTCGGTGCGGCCTTCATCGACGAGTTTGCGCGCGTCCTCGGCCGACATTTCCCGGCTGCAGATCGTTTTCGCCATCTTGAAGACGACACGGTTCTCGGCCGGGTCGCCCTTGCGCACGACGAAGGCGTCCGGCGTCTCGAGCAGCTCGCCGTCGTGGATGGCGGCGTGGCCGAGCGGCGCCGCCTTCGAGAGATCGACCGGCTTCGCGGTGGACTTGCGCGGCGCCTTCGCCTTTCCGCCCTCCTTGGGCTCCTTCTTTTCCCGTGGAGGAAACTCCCAGCCGATCTTGGCGCCGTTGCGCACGAGGATGGCGGTGAACTTGCGGCCGCGTTTGGAGATGAAATCCGGGATCGGATCGGTCTTTCCTTCGGAGATGAGTTTCACCACCTGTTCGCGCGGGACTTCGCGCTGGCAGATCGTGCGGCCCATGCGGAAGAGGCGCTCGGGTTGTTCGCCGCCGTTGGGTTTGCGCAGGACATATTCCATCGCGCCGGCGCAGAGTTCCTCGCCGGTCTTGTCGTTCGTCCAGATGACGTCGAGCGGGCCGGAATCCTCGTGGTTGTTCGGGAGGACGATGCGCACTTTAAACGCATCCTTCTCCTCGTCCTTCTCGAGGCGGAGCAGGCCGGTGTAGTTCTTGCCGGTCTTCGGCGAGCGGCAGTCGTCGAAGGGGCCGAGTTCGCCTTTTTCGACCAGCGCGCGCGCCTCCTCCTCGGTCATGCGCCGGCCGGCGGTGACCTTGTAGACGCGCAGCTTGCCGTCGCGGGATTCGAAGGCGCGGTGCGTCTCGATCATGGGCTCGCCGTCGGTCGGGCTCTTCCAGTCGAGTTCGCGGCCCTCCTCCTGCGGCGAGTAGTTCTTCATGCGATCCACGATCGTCTTCGTGACGCCGACGATCTCCTGCATGAACGAATCCCGGCCGAGCGTGCCGTGTTCCATCTTGCGGAGCTTGAACTCCCACTCGCCGGTGAGCGCGGGCCGGGTCAGGACCTCCGCGCCGACGGCCGCGAGGAAGTCGAGCAACGTCTCGGCCTTGCCGGTGGGAACGAGGTCGCGGCGCTCGCGCACGATATATTTTTCGGCGATCAACTTCTCGATGATCGCGGCGCGGGTCGCGGGCGTGCCGAGGCCTTTTTCCTTCATCGCCTCGGCGAGTTCCTCGTCGTCCACGAGCTTGCCCGCGCCTTCCATGGCGGAGAGGAGCGTGGCCTCGGTGTAACGCGGGGGCGGCTTGGTCGATTCCTCGACGATCTTGTGATCGACCACCTTCGATTGCGGCGGCGCGCCGTCGGCCGGGCTGAGCGCCGGGAGGTTGGCGGCGCCGTTTTCGTCGCTCGATTCGCGGCCGTAAACGGCGAGCCAGCCGGGGTTGACGAGGACCTTGCCCTCGGTCTTGAACTTCAGTTCGCCGACCTTGCTGAAGCGGGTCGTGACGTCGGATTCCGCGACGGGGAAAAACGCGGCGACGAAGCGGCGCGAAATCATGTCGAAGATCTTCGCCTCGTCGTCGGCCAGTTTCTTGTCGAGGTCGGTCGTCGGGATGATGGCGAAGTGGTCGGAGACCTGCGCGTTGTTGAAAATGCGTTTGTCGGGCCGCACCCATCCTTTTTCGAGCACGGTGGCGGCGTGCGGCGCGAGGTCGTGCCCGTCCTGAAGTTTGCGCAACACTTCGCGGCACGTCGGCATGTAATCCTCCGGCAACGCGCGCGAATCTGTGCGGGGATAGGTGATGACCTTGTGCCGCTCGTAAAGAGCCTGGGCGATGCGCAAGGTGCGATCGGCGGAGAAACCGTAGCGGTTGTTGGCCTCGCGCTGCAGCGTGGTGAGGTCGTAGAGACGCGGCGAGATCTGCGTTGTGCGCTTTTTCTCCTCGGAGACGAGAGCGGGCGCGCCCCTGGTCAAGGCGGCGGCGACCTCCTCGGCTTTGGCGCGTTCCCAGATGCGGTCGACGCGGTCGTGCTCGTCGCCGCCCTTCTTGTAGTCATCGCGCTGGAAGACGCCTTCGTAATCGCCGGCTTCGACGTGAAACTTTCCGACCACGCGCCAGAAGGCGCGGGGGATGAAATTCCGGATCTGCTTCTCGCGCTCCATCACGATCGCGAGGGTCGGAGTCTGCACGCGGCCGACGCCGGCGACGTTGCCGGCGCGGGATCCGAAGAGACGCTTGGTCGCGCCGCGCGTGCAGTTGATGCCGATGACCCAGTCCGCCTCGGAGCGGCAGCGCGCGGCGTCGGCGAGGTTGTTCATCTCGGCGCCCTCGCGCATCGAAGCGAAGGCTTCGCGGATCGCGTCGGGCGTCATCGACGACATCCAGAGGCGCTTCACCGGCTGTTTCCCGCCGGCGAGCTGGTAGAGGTAGGTGAAAATCAGCTCGCCCTCGCGGCCGGCGTCGCAGGCGTTCACGACCTGGGTGACGTCCTTGCGCTTCATCAGGCGTTTCACTTCATCGAAGCGCTTCTTCGATTTGTCGATCGGCTTGAGGTCGAAGCGCCCGGGGAGGATGGGCAGGTCGTCGAGGCGCCAGAATTTGTAGCGCTTGTCGTAGTCCTCCGGCATCTGGAGTTCGACGAGATGGCCCACGGCGGAACTGATGATCATTTCGTCGTTCTCGAAATGATCGTCCTTGCGAGGCACGCGCCCCAGGACGCGGGCGAGGTCGGCCGCGACGCTGGGTTTCTCGGCGATGATAAGCGTTTTCATTCAGGCAGTAAGAAACTGGAAACGGCGGAACCCAAAGGGCGGGCTCCACCGGCCGGTCAATCGGCTCGGGGAAAAGGTGGCTTAGCGTCCGCTTGTCAAGCCCCGTGCCTTCCGGTCGCGGGGCAATCCCGTAGGGATTGGGAAAAAGCGGCGGGCGGACCGCTCCATGATCAATCGGGGCGCGCAACCGGTTTCGAGGGCTTGCGATCGGCTCGAGCGATTCGAGGGAAAGCGGCGGGCGGGCCCGGGAGCGCGGCCTCCCGCCTGGCGGTCCGGGCGCGGCTCGATCCGCGCGGGCGGCGTGTAGTGGGTTTTCAACTACAATGCCGCCGACTCGCCGGCGGCGGATGGCGCGCGCCTGATGCTGGAGGCCGCGGGGCGCCATGGCTTAGCCGGTTGCCCGCGGCTTTCGCGCGCGCGTCGCAGGATCTCCAGCATGGCGGACGGATCGATCGGCTTGGTCAGATAGTCGTCCATGCCGGCCTGAAGGCAGCGCTCGCGATCGCCCGACATGGCGTCGGCGGTGAGGGCGCAGATGAAAACACGATTGGCTTCGGACGCGTCCACTTCGCCCGCGCGAATCGCGCGCGCCGCGGCATAGCCGTCCATTTCCGGCATCTGCACGTCCATGAAGACGAGGTGCGGTTTCTCCCGCTGCCACAATTCGACGGCCTCGCGGCCGTTGGTGGCGAAGACCGGTTCGGCGCCCGCCTTGCGCAGGAGCAACTGCGCGATGCGGCGGTTCACGGGATTGTCCTCGGCGACCATGACGCGAAGATCGTCGAACGCATCCGTGCCCGCGCCCGCCGCAGGATGCGGAGCGCCGTCGGGCGGGTGTTTCGGCGGCGGCGAGTGAATCGCCGCCGACGCCGGCGTCGTTTCCCGTGGCGGCTCTTCGACCCCGCGAACAGGGAGGATGAAGCTGAAGCGCGAGCCCTGGTTCGGGATGCTTTCCACCGTGATGTCGCCGCCCATGATCGTGCACAGGCGTTTGCAGATCGCGAGTCCGAGGCCCGTGCCTCCGAAGCGCCGGGTGGTGGAGGAATCGGCCTGGCTGAACGGCTTGAAAAGCCGGTGCAACTTGTCCGGCGGGATGCCGATCCCCGTGTCGCGGACCGAAAACGCGATCTGGATCCGCCCGCCGCCGGAGCCGGCGAGGCTCGCGCCGAGCGTCACGGCGCCGCGGCTCGTGAACTTCACCGCGTTGCCGGCGAGGTTGATGAGGATTTGCTGGATGCGATTGCCGTCTCCGAGAAAGGCGCGGGGAAGCCGCCCGTCGACATCGATCGTCAACGCGAGCCCCTTCGCGGAGGCGGCGTGGCGATTGATATAGACGACATTCTGGAGCAGTTCGCGGATGTCGACGACGACGTTTTCCAGCTCCACCTTCCCGGCTTCGAGCTTGGAGAAATCGAGGATGTCGTTGATGAGCGCGACGAGCGCCTCGCCGCTGCGGCGGATCGTTTCCACGAACTCGCGCTGGTTCTCGTCCAGCGACGTGTCGCGAAGCAGGCTGGCGAAGCCGATCACGCCGTTCATCGGCGTGCGGATCTCGTGGCTCATGACGGCGAGAAACTCGCTCTTGGCGCGATCGGCCGCCTCGGCTCCCTCCTTCGCGCGAATGAGTTCCTGCTCGCTTTCCTTGCGCGGCGTGATGTCCGAGAGGGTGAGCGCCAGTCCGTCGCCGAGCCGCACGGCCACGACGCGGCACCACGGCCAGGCCGCTTTCGGACCGAAGTAATGCTCGGTGTCGAGGTCGTCGCCCCGGCGCAGCGTTTGCAGCAGTTTCTCGAACAGCCCGCTGCTGTGGCAGGTGGGGAAAACCGAGGAGAGCCTCGCGTGCTGGAGTTGTTCGGCGGAAAGCCCGGTCATGCGGCGCGCGCTTGGATTGCCGAGGATGAATTCGAAGTCGCGCACCTCGCCGTCCGCGGCGCGGAGGGATCGGAGCGCGGCGACGGCGTCGATCGCGCTGTCGAGGATGCCGCCGAGCAGGATGCGGTTGCGCTCGTTCTCCTTCTCCACGCGCCGCCGCATCAACGCGCCCACGAGGTTGCTCGCGAGCGCGCGCAGGATGAAGAGTTCGCTTTGCGGCCAGTCCCCATCCAACCGCGTTTCGTCGAGCGCGAGGATCCCTTTGCAACCGTCGTCGGTGACGATCGGGATCGCGACCAGCGCGCGGATCTGGCGCATGTGCAAAAACATCCGCTCCGCGCCTTCGGCGTCCGCGCTCGGCCGGGTGACGATCCGCCCGCCTCGAAACGATTCCGACCACGCCAGCAGGCCGGCCGCCTCCAGATCGAAGCGGATGAGCAGGGGCAGGCCGTGCAACTCGTCATCGTCGGGATCCGCCCACGACGATCGCTCGGTCATCAGCAGGTGGCCGGTCGCGCCGCAGTTTTCCGCTTCGAAGAACGTGATCTGCCGCGCCGCGGTCGCTTCACCCAAGGTCTGCAACGCGCTCGGCAGGGTGTCCGCGATGTCGCAGTCGACGAGCAGCCGGTGGTTGATCGCCGCCGCCGCCTCGTGCACGCGGAGCTGCCGGCCGAGAATGAGATTGGCGCGCTCGGTTTCGCGTTTCGCGGCATCGGCCTCGAAGCAGCGGCGCTCGCGCTCGTTCGCCACGCGGCGATAACGCCACATGCCCCAGGCAAGCGCGCCCGAGGCGAAAAATGCCAGCGCGCAAGCGATCCAGGCCGCGCGGCGGATCGGCGCCAATCGCGCGAAAAGTCCCGCCATGTCCATGTCCACGCCGACGATCGCCTCGAGCGTGCCGTCCGCCCGGAAGATCGGGGCGAAGCCGCTGACGAACGTTCCGAATTCGTCCGTGTGCGGCTCGAGATCCGTCTCCACGCTTCCCCGGGCAAGCGCGCGAGCCATCATCGGGTCGGGCTCCTGATATTCGTCCATGAGCGACGAAGGCGTCATCTTCCGATCGAAGCCGAGCTGCTCCGCGCGAGTCGCGGTATCGAGCACGAACCACGCGCGATCGTCGCGCGCGATGGCGGTGTAGATGTAGTGGATTTCTGGCGACGCGCGGTGAAGCGCGATCAACGGAGCCAGCGCCGCCTCGTACGCCGCCGAGTTTATCTGCCCGGGCTCGCGGAGCGTGGAGTGCAGCTCCGCGTCCACGAGGTCGGCCGCGTGCATCGCCATCCGCCCGAGTTCGCGCCGGACCGATTCTCCCTGCGCGTCGAGGGCGCGCGCATAAAGCGATGCGATGCATCCCACCGACGCGGCAAACGCGAACGCGCCCATGAGGACGGCCTCATGAGCGGGTTTGAGCGCCCGCTTGAGCGTTGGGAGAGCGACTTTCAAAGCAGAGAGGGGAAAGGAAGGCGGCGTTCTGCATGATATCGGAGGCAGCGCGCTGCCCCTGAGGCGTGCCGCGAACCTTCGCGGGAAAATCACGGTCCATACGGCCTTCGGAGCACGAAACGGATGAACCCGGCGATGGGCAGCACGCTTGCGATCATGGACGTGACGCCCCGCTTTGCAGAATAGGACGTGCGAGCGAACACCAGAAAAACCGGAGCTGCCGCAGCCTTTTTGTCACTTAACAAGTGACAAAACGGCCGCGAAAAACCCGGGCAGGCGGCTGGGAGCTTCGTCACTTGTTAAGTGACAAAGTATCGTTGACCGCGCGCCTTGGATGCCTGGACAGGCGGGATATCCGGGTTTGTCCTGTCGTGGCTGCCTGGCCGTTGTGTAGGTTGCGCAGCCTGGCCGAAGTGATCGCCCGCGTCTTTGCGTCGAAACAGCCGTGGGTCCGCTTTCGGGTCCGATTTCGCCCAGGCACGGAATCAATCACACTCGACGATCATCCCGAGCCATGCGGCTTTGGAGCGCGAGGGCTTGCTCCCGCTTGTCGGCCAGACGCCGCACTCCACAAGTCGATGCAATCCCCGGCCAGGATGCGCGTGTTGTATTTGCTGCCGCGCGCTAATGAAACCGCCGCCTCAATGCACGTTGCCCATCCAGCCGTCGCCGCATGGGCCGCCGCCTTCGGGGATGCGGAGGCGGCTGACCACTTCCCGGTCCTTGTTCAGAACGGGATGGTAGAAATGCGCGACCTGCTCGCTCGTGTCATCGATATAGTGCCCGATCAACGTGCGGCGGCTGCGATCCTTCGTCCGATTCGGGCCGGAGCCGTGGATGAGATTTCCTCCAAAGAACATCGTCTGGCCGCGGCGCAGCGGCATGGGCACGGGCCTGGCGTCGCGGGGGAACGGCTTGATGTGGCTCTCGCCGTACTGCATCCACGCCTCCGCGCCTTCCGAGGGGCAGAGGATGTCCTTCCTGTGCGAGCCGGGGACGATATACAGGCAGCCGTTCTCGACGTCCGCGTTGTCTATCGGCGTCCATGAAGCGATGCACGTGGCCGGCGCGGCGAGGAGATAAAAGTTGTCCTGGTGCATGCCCTGGCCCTTGGCGCCGGGCGGCTTGAAATAATACATCGTCTGCGCGAGGAGGGGATCGCGCCCGAGCAGCGCGGCGAGCACGGAGACGAGGCGCGGCTGCAGGGCCCAGCGCGCGACCTGCTCGCTATATCGATGCGGATGCATCGCGCGAAGCTGGCGCTCGGCGGGGTCGATCTCCTCGAATCTGGAGCCGGCGTCGAAGACCGCCTCGCCGATGTTCTTGAACTCCTCGAAGAAGGCTTCAATCGCGTCGAGTTCGTCCGGCGAGTGGATGCCATCGACGACACAATAGCCGGATTCGTTGAACTGCGCGAGTTGTTCGGGGGAGAGGAGGGGGGCGTTCGCCTGTGTTGGAGCAACCATGGCGATGAAACTAACCGGTCGATGGGGAATTGGAAATGGACACGGCCGCTTAAAGCATGGATTATCCTGCCGCCGATGACCCCCGCCCGGCCGACGACCCACCATGTCCGCGCCGATCCGCTCGTGTGCAGCGAGTTTCGGATGGGGCGCAACTACACGAACTGGCGGCCTCGCGGCAGCGGCGACTGGCTGGTGATCTTCACCGTCGCGGGCGCGGGCAGCCTCGGCCTCGGCGGCCGTTCGCGCCGGCTCGATCCCGGCGACCTCGTGCTTTATGCGCCGGACGCGGAGCAGGATTATTCCACTGATCCTGAAACCGGCTTCTGGCATCTGCGCTGGGCGCACTTCGTCCCGAAGCCGCACTGGAAGGGATGGTTGATGTGGCCGGAGATCGCGCGCGGGATCGGCTGCCTGCGATTGGGCGATGGAGCGGCGACCTCGGCCGCGCATGCGCTGGAGCGGATGCTGGTTGCCTCTCGCCGCGGCGGGGCGGCCGCAACCGACCTCGCGATGAACGCGCTCGAGGAGACGCTGATCTGGGCTCATCGCGCCTCGGCCGACGAGCATTTCGGACAGGTCGACGCGCGCATCCAGAAGGCGGCGCAACACCTGGCCACCCATCCTTCGGAGCCGTTCAACGCGCATGCGCTGGCGCGCTCCTGCGGGCTCTCGGTTTCGCGATTGAGCCACCTGTTCAAGCGCGCGCTGAAAGCGACGCCGCAGCAGTTCAGCGAAAGGATCAGGCTCGAGCACGCCCGCAATCTGCTCGAGCAGACCAGCCTTCCGATCAATCAGATCGCGCAGGAGGTGGGCTTTGCCGACGCGCTTTATTTCTCGCGGCGTTTTCGGAAGCAAACGGGGCGGACCCCGACCGGTTTTCGACACGCGGCGCAGGTCCGGGCGAAACGCCGCGGTTGAAGCGCGCGCCCGGATCGCCGCGGATCAGAAGAGCCGCCGCCCCTGCGCTTGCGGCGGCGGGGGCACGCCGAGCATCGGAGCGAGCGTCGAGGCCAGATCGATCACGCCGACGGGCTCGAGATGTTTTCCGACCGGCGCGCGGCCGCCCATGAAAACCATCGGCACGTGCGTGTCGTAATCCCACGGCGAGCCATGGGTGGCGCCGGCGACTCCGGCGCGGATGACATAGGGCTTGTAGATGAACACCACGTCCTGGCCGAGCGCCGGCGGATAGCTGTTGCGGGCCATCGTCAGGAGCCGCGTCTTCGCGGTCGGAGTGCTGCCGAGGATCTCATGGCGCGTGAAGGCGACCTCGACCTCGTCGAGGCCGGCCAGCGCATCGCGAACGACACGCGCGGCGTCATCGAGCGACACGTCGCGCGCGGCCAGGCTCTCGCGGCTCAGGCGGTAGCCCTCGTTGTCGCGCATGAGCCATTGCTCGTTTTCCGCCGGCGCTCCGAATGTCGTGGTCAACGCTTCGAGCACGACCGCGTCCATCTTCGAGGCGTCCACCCGTGTGGCGGGGAGACCCGGCCGGCCGAACGATTGCACCCGCTCCGGCAACGGCGCGCAGCCGTGATCGGCCGTAAGGGCGATGACGCAACGCTCCAGGCCGATCTCACGATCGAGAAACTTGAAGAGATCCGCCAGGGCGCGATCGAGGCGGAGCATGGAGTCCATGATCTCGTGGCTGTCCGGTCCGGCGTAGTGGCCGATGCCGTCGATCTGCGCGAAACTGAGGCAGAGCATGTCGCTCTTTTCGTGACGGCCGAGCTGCTCCTCCTTCACCGCGGTCTTCGCGAATTCGACGAGAAACTCGTTGCTGAACGGCGACACATACCAGGCGTCGTAAAACTCCTTTCCGATCTCGCCGGCGTTTCCATCGACCTTGCGCGGAAAGGTTTTGCCGATGCTCCATTCCCCGCGCTCGCCCGGCGCGTCGTCCGGCCCCTGGACCCCGTCGTAGATTTCCGGGGCGAGCAGGCGATCCCAGGCTTTCCCCAAACTCGCCTCGACGAGGCGGCGCTCGTTGAACTTCTCGACCCACGCGGGCAGTTCCTCGTGATAATAAGTCGAGGTGATGACGCGGCCGTTCCGCACCCAGTAGGCGGCGTCGGCCAGTTTTCCGCCCATCAGGATGGCCGAGCGGTCCTTGATCGCGGCGGCGAAGACCTTGCTGCCGTCCCCATGGCGCAGTTTCAACTGATCGCCGACCGTCATGGCGCGAAAGTTGCGGGGCGAGCGGCCTTCCTTCGCTTCGAGCACGCCGCCGGGCGAGCGCCACGCGTGGGGCGCCGCGCCGACCAGCGGCGCGTTCGGATCCTCGACCGCGTTCATGCGCCGCCAGCTTTCCGGATCGGCCCAGTCATTGGCCATGATGCCGTGCGTGCTCGGGTGCGAGCCGCTCAACATCGTGGCATGGCCGGGCGCGGTCTTGGTGCCGGCATGCCCATAGCGGCACTCGGCGAAGACGGCTCCGCGGGTCGACAGCCGGTTGAAACCGTCCCTCACGAAATAGGGCCGGAAGCGCTCGAGATAGTCCGCGCGCATCTGATCGACGCTGATCACGACGGCGAGCGCCGGCGGAGACCGGTCATCCGCGGCGTGGAGAGGAAGCCATGCCAGCGTTGGAGGAATGCATGCGAGAAGGAAAAGGCGGGGGCGGAGAACCTTCGAAATCATCACGCCGTCAAATTCACATCTCGTCGGGCCGATGCAATAGAACGGAACGATGGCGCTGATTTTTTTTTCCGACCTTTGGAGCGCGGCGACTCCCGCGGAAAAATCAGCCTTGTCGGAACAGCCGCGTTCGAGCTGTTGGGTTGACGCGGCAGGATCCGACCAAATGCTGCGGCGCATGGTCGTCTCCCCGCGGCATCGTTCTGTTTTGTATGCCCTCATCGCGACTGGGGCCTGCTTCGTCTTCACGCGCTTTGTCGATGCCGCCGGGCCTTCGGAATCGCAGTGGCGCTTGAGGATTCCCGCGGCGGAATTCGATCGCCTGGCCCAGGCCGTTCGCGTCGATGCGCCGGCGGCCGGCCTTCCCAAAAGGTGGCTGGATCGCGAAAGCGGGAAATCCTTCGACTTGCAGGCGCTGCCGGACGGCACGGGCCTGCTCGTCATTCCCGAACTCGAGGCCGGCAGGTCGCTGCTCCTGCAGCCTCTCGCCGGCGGGAGGGCCGTCGATGGCGCCCGCTCCGAAGTGTGGGCGCGCGAGACGCCGGGCGGACTCGTCGTCGGCGTCGATGCGCGCGAGGTGCTCGCTTACGCGACCGCGGCGCGCGTTCCCGAAGGCGTCGATCCGGTTTTCACGCGCGCCGCTTTCATCCATCCCGTTTACACGCCGGATGGCATCAGGGTCACGGATGCGTTTCCGGCGGATCATCCGCATCAGAACGGCATCTGGACGGCCTGGACCGACACGACCCATCGCGGTCATGCGCTCGATTTTTGGAACCTGCGCAAACGGCAGGGCAGGGTGGAGTTTCTCGAAATCGACGACACCTTTCACGGCCCGGTCGCCGGCGGTTTTTCGTCCCGAATGGCCGCGACCGACATCACCGGTGAAACTCCCCTGACCGTGCTCGACGAACGCTGGCGGGTGACGGTGTATTCAGTTTCTGGAGTCGACGCGAACGTCTTCGACATCGACATCGCGCAGACCAACGTCTCCGACGCGCCGCTACAGTTGAACACCTACCGGTACGGCGGCTTCGCGTTTCGCGGGCACGAACAGTGGATCGGCGCGACGAACACACATTTTCTCACCTCCGAGGGCGAGACGGACCGGGTGAAGGCGCACGCCACGCGCATGCGCTGGTGCCACGTCGGCGGCCACGTCGGCGACGCGCTCGCGGGCGCGGCGATCCTCGGCCATCCCGGCAACTTTCGCGCGCCACAGCCCGCCCGCGTGAGCCCGGGCGAGCCGTTTTTCTGCTTTGCGCCGGTGCAGCTCGGGCCGTTCGAGATCGCGCCGGGCGGGGAGCACCGGATGCGCTTTCGGGTCGTCGTCGCCAGGGGCGCGCCCGATCGCGCGCGGCTCGACGCGTTCTGGAACGGCTACGCGCATCCGGCGGAAGCGGAACTCGTCGGGGCCGAGTGAGCGCGGCCTGGCGGCGCGGCGGGCCGGCGTGTATCCGTTTTCTGGTTACAGCGCGACCTTGAGCACGACCTTGCGCGCCGTTTCCGGCTTGCCCGCCATGCAGCACGGCTTGTGGCCGTCGTGCGGATAGAAGATGGTGAAGCTTCCCGCCGCGACGAGCAGGCGCGTCGCCGAGGCCGGTTCGTGGAAAAAGCCCACGTCCTTCTTCACGTCGAACGCGCCGGCCGGGCGGAGATCGTCGAAGGTGGAATATTCCATGACCTCCGCGCCCGACACCACGTACTGGATGTCGATGTAGCGCCGGTGCGCCTCGAAACGCCTCTCCGCCGCGGGTTCCGTCCGCACGGTCTGCACAAGGGCGAACAGCTTGTCGCCGTCGATGGCGTGCCGTCCGTCGGCTGTATCCGGATTGAAACTACGCAGGTAGTCGAAGCCGGCCGTGAAGAGCGGATGCAGGACCGCGTAGCGGCCCGCGTTTTCGAGAGTGTCGATGATCATGAAGCGTGATTCGGATTAGGGAATCCGGCGGCCGGCGCGATCGAAATCAGTAGCGTTGCATGTCCGGCGCGATCTCGCGCGCCCAGGCGTCGATGCCGCCGCCGACGTTGGAGGCGCGGTCGAATCCGCGCGCGCGCAGAAACTGCGCGACCTGCATGCTCCGCGCGCCGTGGTGGCAGAGGATGAGCAGCGGAACGCCGGCGGGAAGCTCCTCGATGTGTTGCGCGATCCGCCGCATCGGGATGTGCGTGGCGCCGTCGATCCGGCAGATGTTCAATTCGAACGGCTCGCGCACATCGATGAGCCGCGCGCCCTTGCGGGCGAAAAGCCGCGCCGCCGTCTGGACATCGATTTCCAGCGGCAGCGGCCCGGTCTCGTCGCGCGCCGGAGCCGGTTGTTCGCCGGCCGGATCGGGTTCCGCGGCCGGCGGCACGGCGCAGCCGCCGGCATAGCGTTGCGGCTCGATCGTCCGGATGGACGCATGGGCGCCGCAGAGCGGGCAATCGGGATCCTTGCGCAGGTTCAACGAGCGGAAGCTCATCGCCAGCGCGTCGATGACCAGAAGCCGGCCGACCAGGCCATCGCGGATTCCGGCCAGCCGCTTGATCGCCTCCATTGCCTGCGCGCTTCCGATCATGCCGCACAACGCGCCGAGCACGCCCGCCTCGCCGCAGTTCGGCACAGAGCCCGGGGGCGGCGGCTCGGGGAAAAGACACCGATAACACGGCCCGCCCGCGTGCGGATCGAAGACCGTGACCTGGCCTTCGAATTTGAAAATGCTCCCGTAAACAAGCGGGCGTTTCGCGAAGAAAGCCGCGTCCGTGTTCAGGTAGCGCGTGGGGAAATTGTCCGAGCCATCGACGATGAGATCGTGATCCGCGAAAAGCTCGACGGCGTTGTCCGGGCGGACGCCTCCCGTGTGTTGCGCGATCCGCACATGTGGATTCAACGCCCGCAGGTGGCGCGCGGCCGATTCCGTCTTCGCCCGGCCGATGTCCTCCGTCGCGTGCAGCACCTGCCGTTGGAGATTGTGCGCCTCGACCCGGTCGAAATCCGCGAGGCCGATCGTGCCGACACCCGCCGCGGCGAGGTACAACGCCGCCGGGCTGCCCAGCCCGCCCGCGCCGATCACGAGCACGCGCGCCTGTTTCAGCCGCTCCTGCCCCTCGAGGCCGATCTCCGGCAGCATGATGTGGCGGCTGTAACGCGCGGTCTCCTCTGCTGAAAGCAGGCTCTCGAGAATCATACGCCCTGCAGCAAACCCGCCTCGCGCGCCGAGGCAATCCCCGGCTCGCGCGAGGAGGCTGCGCGGCGTTGGAAATCCCGTTGACCCGGGTTTTGGGCGGGGGATGCTCGGCGGGATGTCGCACCGATTTGTCGTTATCATGGCGGGCGGGAAAGGGGAGCGGTTCTGGCCGCAGAGCCGTTTGAACCGCCCGAAGCAGCTTCTGCCCATCGTCGGCGATTCGCCGATGCTGACCCAGACGGTCGAGCGCCTGCCGCAGCTCGTTCCCTACGAGAACATCCTCATCATCACCAACCGCGAGCAGCGCGCCGCCGTGCTCGAATGTTGTCCTATGCTGCCGCCGGAAAATGTCGTGGCCGAGCCGGTCGGTCGCGACACCGCGGCCGCCGTCGGGCTGGCGGCGTTGCTCGTCGGCCGGCGCGATCCAGGCGCCACGCTGGCGATGCTGCCGGCCGATCATGTGATCCACGACGTCAAGGGATTCTGCGCCGTGCTCGAGGCGGCGTTCGAGGCGGCCGAGGCCGAATCGCGGCTCGTGACGCTCGGGATCGGGCCGACGGAGCCCGCGACGGGTTACGGCTACATCCAGAAAGGCGAGACTGTCGCGCAGGCGAAGGGGCGCGAGGTCTGGAAGGTGAGGCGCTTCGTCGAGAAACCCGATCTCGAAACAGCGAAGGGCTACCTCGCCTCGGGCGAGTTTCTCTGGAATGCCGGCATGTTCGTGTGGACGGTTTCCTCCATCCGCGCCGCAATCGCGCGGCACGTGCCGGAACTCGCCTCCGGGCTCGAGGCGATCGAGAAGGAACTCGCGGCGGGCAAGAACACCGACGCCGCGCTGGAGGAGCATTTTCCCGGGTTGAAGAAGATCTCGGTCGACTTCGCCGTGATGGAGAAGGCGGACAACGTCGTGACGCTCGCGGCCACTTTCGATTGGGACGACGTCGGCGCGTGGCCCGCGATCGTGAAACACCTCCCGGCGGACGCGAAGGGCAATGTCGTCCGCGGCGCCGGCCTCGTGCATGAAGGGGCGGGCAATCTCGTGTCATCGACGCAGGATCATCTCGTCGCCGTGATCGGCGTGGAGGATCTGATCGTCGTCCACACCGACGATGCCACCGTGGTGGTTCCGAAGTCGCGCGCGCAGGACATCAAGGAGGTCGTGAAGCAACTCGGCGCCGACCCGCGCTGGAAGAAGCTGCTGTGAGCGGCGACGGGCCGCGTGCTTCGATGCGTTGTCTTGGAATCGATTACGGCGAGCGCCGCATCGGGCTCAGCCATGGCGATGATCTCGGCGTGGCGGTGCCGGCGCCCGCGGCGACGGAGAAGACGTTTGAGGAGCGCCTCGCGCACGTCGTCGCCGAGGCGACCGGCCGGCGCGTGACCGATCTCGTGGTCGGTTATCCATACAACATGGATGGCTCCGTCGGCTTCAAGGCGCGCGAAGTCGATGTTTTCATCGAGCGCCTGGCGAAGGAGCTTCCGCTGCCGGTCCATCGTGTGGACGAGCGCCTCTCCTCGCGCGCGGCGGCCGGGCATCTGCCGAAACGGCGCGACGATGAACTGCGCCGCTCCGGCAAGATCGATTCGATGGCGGCCTGTTTGATCCTGCAGGATTTTCTCAATCAACACATCCGGCACGAATTCGATCCCGAATACTCCTGAAAAAGCGCACAGAAGGAAACGAAGGGAACAAAGGCTCGCAGCCGCTCGATCTTCGAAGCGATTGGGGCCGTGCTGAACTGCGAACGAATCGCGGCTGAAACCGCTCCTGCGCCCGCCTTTTTCAAGTCTCGTGCCTGTGTCTTCTTCGTTGTCTTCCGTGAGTTCCATTGGCGCCGCCGAGCCGGGGCTTGCGCGTTGGAAGGCGGTGTGCGCGTACGATGGCGGCATGTTTCACGGCTGGCAGAGCCAGGCCAACGCCGTCGCCGTGCAGGACGTGATCGAGGCGGCGCTCGAAGCCGTGCTCCATGCGAAGACGCGCATCCACGGCAGTGGCCGCACGGATACAGGCGTGCACGCGCTCGCGCAGGTCTTTCATTTCGACGCGATCTGGCCGCGCGAGCCGGCGAAGATGATCACGGCGCTGGGCACGCGGCTGCCGCCGGGCGTCCAGGTGAAGTCGATCCGGCGCGCGCGGCCGGCGTTTCACGCGCGTTTCGACGCGGTGGGGAAACGCTATCACTACCGGATGTTTCTCGGTCATGCCGATCCATTCGAAGCGCGGTGGTGCTGGTCGTATCCGAAGGCGATCAACTTCGAAAAAATGCGGGCCGCGGCCGGCGTCCTGCGCGGGCGGCACGACTTCGCCGCCTTCTGCGCGCACAACGGAGTGGAGCGGGAAACCACCGTGCGCGATTTGCGGCGGCTCGAGTTGAAGCGCTCGGGCCGGCGGGTGCGATTCGTCCTCGAAGCCGACGGATTTCTCTACAAGATGGCGCGCAGCCTCGTCGGGGCGATCGTCAACGTCGGTCGTGGCGGTCTCTCGCTCGAGGATTTGCGCGACCTGCTCGACTCGCGAAAACGCGTGCCCATCGTCTTCACCGCCCCGGCCCATGGACTCTTCCTCGAACGCGTCTTCTACAAACCCGGGCGTTGAGAGCGGGGCGGACGACGGCGGCGTTCTGACACGGTTCGCCTCCTCCTCGTGGCGGGCGGCGTGCGTGGGGATCGACCACGCGCTCGATCTGGTTTTTCCGCCGACGTGCGTGTCGTGCCATGGATTGGTCGAGCGCGACGCATCGGGGTTTCGCCATCTTTGCGTCAGTTGCCGCCGGCGCGTCGTCCTCGTGCGCGAGCCGCATTGCGCCACGTGTGGATATCCGTTTTTCGGGGAGAAGGCGGAAAACTCCGCCTGCCTGCACTGCGAACTCCTGCGCCCGGTTTACGGCGAAGGGCGCACGGCGACCCTGTTGCAGGGACCGACGCGGCGGCTGGTCCATGCGTTGAAATACGAGAAGGGTTTTCACATCCTGCGGGACATCGAGGCCATCGCGCGGGCGAACCGGTATTTCACCTCGTTTCTGGCCGGCGCGGTGCTCGTCCCCGTCCCGCTGCATGCGCGCAAAGAGCGCGAGCGCGGCTACAACCAGGCCGAGCTGCTCGCGAAATGCCTCGCCGGAGTCGCGGGCTCGGCCGGGGTCGAAAGAATCGTCCACCGGGTCGTGGACACCTCGACCCAGACGCGCCTGAACCGGGAGAGCCGGCAGGAGAACCTCAAAAATGCCTTTGCCTTGGCCGATGCCCGCTCCTTAAAAGCCACGCTACGCTATGTACTTGTGGACGATGTTTTCACCACGGGCGCGACGCTCAATGCTTGCGCCCGGGTCCTGCGCCGCTCGGGTTTGACCCGGGTCGATGTCGCCACCTTGGGCCACGGTTGAACCCGTCCTCCTGTCGCTCCCCGCATGTCGCTTTTCAGCAAGCCGAAGTATTCGACCGTCACGGTCAAAAAGAAGGATATCCCGCAGGGCCTCTGGAAAAAGTGCCCGAAATCCGGGGAGATCGTTTACATCAAGGATCTGGAGGAGAACCAGTACGTGGTGCCCAAGAGCGGCTACCATTTCCCGATCTCCTCCACGGATCGCATCCGGCATCTGGTCGATCCCGATTCGTTCGTGGAATACGACCGCGCCTTGCGATCGGTGGACGCGCTCGAGTTCGTCGACTCCGCGCCCTACGCCAGCCGCCTCGCCAAGTACCGGCGCGAAAGCGGGCTCGAGGACGCCGTGGTCTGCGGAGTGGGCATGATCCAGGAGATTCCCGTCTCGCTCGCGGTGATGGATTTTCGTTTCGCCGGCGGCTCGATGGGTTCGGTCGTGGGCGAGAAGATCACCCGCGCGATCGAGCGCGCGATCGAGCGCAAGACGCCGTGCATCATCTTCTCCGCCTCCGGCGGCGCCCGCATGCAGGAAGGCATCCTGAGCCTCATGCAGATGGCGAAAACCAGCGCGGCGCTCGCCCGGCTTTCCGCGGCGCGGCTGCCGTTCATTTCCGTGCTGACGAATCCCACCACGGGAGGGGTGACGGCGAGCTTCGCGGTCCTGGGCGACATCATCCTCGCCGAGCCCGGCGCGTTGATCGGATTCGCCGGCCCGCGCGTGGTGCGGGAAACCACGCAGGAGGCGCTGCCCGAGGGATTCCAGTCGGCGGAGTTTCTTCTCGAGCACGGCTTGATCGATCAGATCGTGAGCCGCCTCGACATGCGCGACCGGATTGCGTCGATCCTGCGGGCGCTCTTCGTGGGCAGGGCCCAGGAGACGTCGGACGCCGCGGCGACGGCATGACCGCGGGCCGGGAGGATTTGCCGCCGCCGGGCAAGCCGGGCAGGATCGCGATTGTCGGCTCCGGCGCGGTCGGCGCCTACTACGGCGCGCGGCTCGCGCATCGGGGCGAGGACGTTTCGTTTCTGCTTCGGTCCGACCTGGCCGCCGTTCGCGAACGCGGCTGGACGATCCGCGTGGCCTCGGATCCGGGCGAGGAGTTCGTCGTCCAACCGGCGAAGGTGTTCGGAAACACGCGTGAAATCGGGCCGGTCGATCTGGTCATCGTGGCCTTGAAGGCCACATCCAACGACCTCCTGCCCGCGCTCCTTCCGCCGCTCCTGCGCGAGACGACCGCGATCCTGAACCTGCAAAACGGGCTTGGTTCGGACGAATGGATCGCCGCCCGGTTCGGGCCGGAGCGGGTGCTCGGGGGACTGTGTTTTGTGTGCCTTAACCGCGCCGCGCCCGGCGTGGTCGAATGTTACCAGCGAGGGTCGGTCGTGATCGGAGAGTTTGGCCGCCCCGCCGGGCCGCGCGCGCAGGCGATCGGCGAAGCGTTTCGAAACGCCGGGGTGGAATGCGTCGTGTCCGACGATCTGTCCGGAACGCGATGGCACAAACTGGTTTGGAACGTGCCCTTCAACGGCCTCGCGATCGCCGGCGGCGGCGTCACCACGGACCGCATCCTCGCCAGCGATTCCCTCGCGGCGGAGGCCGGGGCGTTGATGCGCGAGGTGCAGGCCGCGGCCGCCGCGCATGGTGTCGCCATTCCGGACTCGTTTCTCGCCCGGCAAATCGAGAGGACGCGGCCCATGGGCGCCTACAAGCCCTCGAGCCTGGTCGATTTTCTGGCGGGCCGGGCCGTCGAGGTGGACGCAATCTGGGGCGAGCCCCTGCGCCGCGCGCAATCCGCCGGAGTGAAAACCCCGCGCCTCGCCGCCCTCCACGACCGCCTCCGCCGGATCTGCCTCCAAAGCGGCTGAGCCCAAAACCGGAAAGCCGGGATTCTGTAACGTACGCGACAGGATTCTGGCTTTCAGTTTCACGACCGTTTCTCGGGTGTGGCGCAAAAAAAGCCCCGCGGGGTTCGCGGGGCCGAGGGGAGATCGGGGGGACTTTTGGAGCGCCTCAGGATTCTTTCCGCTCGCGACGGCGCATCCACATGAAGGCGTAGCGAGCCGCGATAAATGTCACCACGAAAATTGTGAGGGCGATACTGTAGGCCAAAATACTGGAGATCATAATAGGACTTTCGTTCATGGCAGGACCGTGCGGACACGTGTTCAGTCGGTATGAGAACGTTGTTAATGGCGTTGTCTTACAGGCGCAATCAACACCACCCGGGAGGGCCGTCTTTAGGGGATTCACCTAACCCCTGTTCGGGAAAGACCCGGAATACTATGCTCGGAAGTCCCTGAAAGCAACGGACTTGTTACGAAAAAAGACGCTTGGCGGCCATTAGGGGGGCGCAGGCGGGACACGATCATCCGCTCAGGTCTCTGATGGCCGGTTTCGTTTCGATGGCCGTCTTTGGATTCGACGCGCGTTCCGCGACGGAACCCCGCGGGCGCGGTTTTACTTCAGGCCCCGCCGGATTCCGCCACGGGAAACCCCATGGGCATCTCGGCCTGGGCAACGGTCGATTTGACGCCGAGCCGCTTGATCAGGTCCTGATGATAGCGCAACCCGTAGGCCTTCCAGGAGAGCGCGTCCCGGCCGGAGGTGATGAACGACCGCGGCCCGGCCTGCGTGAAGGAGTAGGCGATGCCCTTGCGGATGGCTTCGGTGAGGGTTTCGAGGTTTCCCGCTTTCGCGACGATGATTCCTTCCGGGTCGTCCATGTATTCGCGCAAATCTTCGCCGCCACTCCTGTCGGTGCAGACGACGGGAACGCCCGAGGCGAGCGCCTGGGCCATGACCATGTCCATCCCTTCGCCGCGGGAAGGCCGGGCGAGAATGTCGACTCCTCGAAACACCTGGCAGAGTTCCCAGTCCTCCACCATTTCGCGGCGTTCGAATCGTTCCACGGCCGGCTTCGCCGCGTCGCCGCGCGGGCCGATGTGGATGAGTTTCACCCGCAGTCCGCGCAGGGCGTGGCCGAGAAGGTCGCAGCCGTTCTTGCACGACCAGGTGCCGACGTAGAGCACGGTGGGCAACTCGCGGGGAAGCCGGGCGGTCGGCCCGAATTTCTCCAGGTTCACTCCGTATGGCGTGCGGAAGAGCCGGGTCGAATCGACGCCGCGCTCGAGAAAGCTCTGTTCGGCATGCCGCGAGGCGACCACGACCACGTCGGCATGTGTGTATCCCCAGATCTCACGCTTCAAATCCGCGTGCGGCACGGCGGGGCGGGGTCCGCCCGGAATCTGTTCGAGCATGTCCTTTTGGGAAAGAATGTGCCGGCCCCCGCGCTCCAGGTAGAGCCGCGCGCCATAGCGCGACCTCGCTTTCTCGAAGCACTTCACGCTCGTGCCGGAGAGCCCGATGAGCACGTCGCAACGGCCGAAGCGCCGCGCGGCCGCGCGATCGACGGCGCGGTGCAGGCGCGGCTCGAGCCATTCGCGCATCGCCGCGGTCCCGGACTTTCCCGCCACCAACCACGGGAGGCAGGCCAGCCGCACGCTCTTGAAACACCTCGAGGGAAGCCCGGCGCGCGCTGTCTTCTTGCGCCGCATGCACGAGTAGAAACTCACGTCGTGCCCGACCAGTGCGAGTTCACGCGCGAGATCGAGCATGTGATACCGCCGGGAAGTGACGATGACGATGCGCACAAGAGATTCGGAAGGGATATCCATCTCCTCGAGCGAGCGATGGGCCGCGCGACTCGAGTCGATGGCGAGGATTCAATTCAACTGTTCGCGTGTTTCAAGCGGGTATTCGCGCGTGCCCAAGCGATCGGAATTACCCGGTGCGCGGAGCGAGGGGCGATCCTCCAAGGGTGGCGGGTGGGGTCCGGGACAACGCGGGCGGGGACGCCCGCGGCGACCTTTCCTGTGAGGTGGATCCCTCGTGGAATTGGCGTTTCAACGGCGTTGTTCTTCCCTAACTTCGCGCGATGGCGATCACCCCGGCCGGTTCCCCCTCTCCTGGCTTGTCGCGCGCGTGAAGCGAATCGTTCAACCCGAGCTGCTCGACCGTCTCCCGCACGACCATCGCGACGCGCGGCGCAGCCGGCGGGATCTTGTCTTGATCAATCATCTGATGGGAAACTGGCGCTGGATGGCGCGCGAACTCCGCGTCCGCTCGAGGGAGGATGAAACGATCCTCGAACTCGGCGCCGGCGATGGCCGGTTCGGCCGATGGCTGCACACGCGCGCGCGCCGCCACGGCATGCCGTGGCGCGGGCATGGGCTCGATTTCGCGCCACGGCCGTCGCGCTGGCCGCCGGAGTGGGGATGGACGCAGGCCGACCTGCTGGCGCGCGACAGCTTCGCGCCGTGCGATATCGTGATCGTGAACCTGACGCTGCATCATTTCACGCCGGCTCAACTGCGCGAACTGGGCGCGCGCATCGGCGCCGACGCGCGTTTGATTCTGGCCTCGGAGCCCGCGCGCGGCCGCCTGCACGCATGGCAGGCGCGGGCGCTGGCGCTGGCGGGAGTCGGCCGCGTCACGCGCCATGACGCGCCCGCCAGCGTGCGCGCGGGATTTCGAGGCTACGAGTTGCCCATGTTCCTCGGGCTGGATCCGGCAAAGTGGTCGATCGCGATCGACCACACCTGGGCCGGCGCCTGCCGGATGATCGCGCAACGGAGCGAAGGCCCCCGGCGCCCCGCCGCTCAAAACCCCGGAGGCCAAAACCCTGTCGCGTACGTTACAAAAAAGTGGTTTTCCGGGAATCGGGGAGATGAGGAGCGCGGGGATGCGGCTGGTTGAGATCATCGGAGGCGGGCTGGCGGGGCTGGCGCTGGGGCGGGCGTTGTTGCGCGAAGGGGTGGCGGTGGAGTTGCACGAGGCGCAGGATTATCCGCGGCATCGCGTGTGCGGGGAGTTCATCTGCGGGTTGCGCGAGGCGACGATCGCGCGGCTCGATCTCGCGGCCTTTTTCGAGGACGCGCCGCGGCACCGCTCGATGGCGTGGCACTGGAAGGGCGGGTTGCTGGGGCGAAACACGCTGCCGACGCCCGCGATCGGATTGTCGCGCCACACGCTCGATCACAGGCTCGCCCGGGCGTTTGTGGAAGATGGCGGGAAACTCGAGACGAAGAGCCGGATCCGCCCGGATGAGGCGCGCGCGGGTCGCGTTTGGACGACGGGACGGCGCGTCGGCAGCGGCGAATGGCTCGGCTTGAAAACGCATTGTCGCGGGCTCGCGCTGTCGGCGGATCTCGAGTTTCACCTCGGCGAGGGCGCGTATGTCGGCGCGTGTCCGGTGGAGGGCGGAGCGGTCAACGTGTGCGGTTTGTTTCGGCGGCGCCCGGGGTTGCGCGCGGCGGCTTCGGAATGGTTGGTCGCGTACCTGCGAGCGAGCGGCCTGCCTGATCTGGCCGCCCGCGTGGAAGCGACCGCGCTTGCAGGGACGCAGGCGTCGGTGGCGGCGATCAACTTCGACCGGCATCCCCCGGAGCGGCGGATGGTCGTGGGCGACGCGTTTGCCATGATCCCGCCGTTCACGGGCGACGGCATGGCGATGGCCTTCGAGGGCGCGGATCTCGCGGCGCCGGTGCTCGTCGACTATGCGCGAGGCGTGATGGACTGGGAGGAGGCGATGGCGGAAACGCGGCGGCGGCTGCGCGGTCGTTTCGGGCGGCGGCTGCGGCTCGCGTGCGCGCTGCACCATTTCCTCGTGAGCGCAAAAGGCCAGGCCTGTATTGCAGTTGCGGCGCGAGGCGGTTTTCTCCCGTTTCGCCTGCTCTTCCGATGGCTTCATTGACGTATCTTCACGCGCTCGCCACGGCTGTGCCGGATCACGTCTTCACGCAGGCGGAATGCTGGGAGCGCGCCGTGGCTTCGCCGACGCGCGAGCGTCTCAACCAACAATCGCAGCTCCTGCTTCGCCGCATCCTCACGGGCGAGACCGGCATCCGGACCCGGCATTTCGCATCGGCGCATTTCGAGCGGCTTTTCGAGGAGAGCGCGGACGAGTTGAACGCGACTTTCCGGATCGAGGCTCCGGCCCTGGCGGTCGCGGCGTTGCGCAAGGCGCTCGACCAGGCCGCGCTCGTGCCGGCGCAGCTCGACGCGCTTTTCATCTGCACCTGCACGGGGTATCTCTGCCCGGGCGTGACGAGCTACGTGGCAGAGCAAATCGGGCTGCGTGCCGACGCGTATCTCCAGGATCTCGTCGGTCTGGGATGCGGGGCCGCGATTCCGACGCTGCGCTCGGCCCAGGGATTTCTCGCCGCGAATCCCGATGCGCGGGTCGCGTGCGTCGCCGTCGAGATCTGCTCCTCGGCCTTCTATGTCGACGACGATCCCGGCGTGTTGATCAGCGCGTGCCTCTTCGGCGACGGGGCAGCCGCGACCATCTGGTCGTCCCAGCCCGGGCGGCATGCGTGGCGCGTCCAGAATTTCGACACCATTCACGTGCCGGAGGATCGTGATTTCCTGCGCTTCGAGATGCGCGATGGAAAACTGCGCAACCTCCTGCACCGCTCCGTTCCCTCGCGCGCGGCTGCTGCTGTATCCGCTTTGTGGAGACGCCGCGGTCCGCGCGAGGTCTCGCGCGTCGCGGTCCATCCCGGCGGGCGGGATGTGATCGACGCCATCCGGCCGTTGCTGGCCCCGCACGACATGCGCGCGAGCGCGCGGGTGCTGCGCGATTTCGGCAATATGAGCAGCCCGTCGGTCCTCTTCGTGCTCGAGGAAGTCCTGAACGACGGAGCGGACGACGACGGCGACGTGTGGCTGTGCTCGTTCGGCGCAGGGTTTGCCGCGCATTCCTGCCGGCTCGCGCGAGGATAGGGCGCAGGCCGGCGCCCCGCATGGCCGATCCGCGGCGCCGAATCACGCGCGGCGAACGAACAATAGGTTTGGACGCGCCGTCATTTCCGTCTTCCTCGGGGAAGCCGATCGCCGTGAGCCAACCGTCCTCCCATCCGCCGTCAGCCGCCCCAGGGAAGGCCCGCGCCAATGCGCGGGTGGTGGAAGGCATCCTGATCGTGGAGACGGGCGGCGAGTGGCGGCTGCGCGCGGCGCGGCCGGACGCGGCGGCGGTGTGGAAGGAAGCGGGGGGCGCGACGGCGCGCGGTGTGCGGGTGGTGGCGCGCGAGATGGGAAGCTGGGACAGCTCGCTGTTGTTGTTCGTCATGCAGGTGCGGGCGATCGCGGCGGAACGCGGGCTGGCCTTCGAACTGCACGACCTGCCTCCGATCTTCGGCGAATGGCTGGACCGCCTCGCCGCCGCCGACGGGCGCGTGGATGAAGGCAGGCGGGGCAAGAAGGATCTGTTTCCCGTCACCCGCGGTGTCGGGCGATGGACGGGAGCGCGCATCGAGAACGGCCGGGAGATGCTCGATTTTTTCGGCGAGTGCCTGTTCGGCTTCGCGCGCGTGCTCGGAGGCTCGCGGGATTTTCGTTGGATGGAGATGCTGGAGCAGATGCGACGCTGCGGCGCGCAGGCGCTCGGCATCGTCGGCCTGATCACGTTTCTCGTCGGCGTGATCCTCGCCTTCGTCGGCGCGATGCAATTCCGCCAGGTCGGCGCGGACATTTTTGTCGCGGACCTGATCGGCCTCGCGATCTTTCGGGAGATGGGGCCGATGATGGCCGCGATCGTGCTTTCCGGACGCACCGGCGCCGCCTTTGCCGCGGAACTTGGCAACATGCGGCTCAACGAGGAGATCGATGCGCTCGAGACCTTCGGAGTGCGCGCGCACGATTTTCTCGTCATGCCGCGGATGATCGCGCTCGTGCTGATGACGCCGTTGCTCGCGCTCTACGCGGACTTTCTCGGGATCGCGGGCGGCATGATCGTCTCGCAGGCGACGCTCGATATAGCGCCAGCGTCGTTTTTCGCGCGGATGCAGGAGGCCATGCATCTGAACGATGTTTCCACGGGTCTCTTCAAGAGTCTGTTCTTCGGCATGATCGTCGCCTACGCCGGTTGTTTGAAAGGCATGAAGGCCAGCCGCAGCGCCGCGGGCGTGGGCGAGGCCGCGACCGCGGCGGTCGTGCTTGCGATCCTTCTCATCATCATAACGGACGCGATTTTCACCGTCCTCTTCGACACACTCGGATGGTGACTCCTTTCGCAACACCGCCCACTCCCGGAGCCGCGGAGCCGATCGATGCCGCGGCGGCGCTTTCGCTGCGCGGCGTCGAGTGTCGCTATGGGGAGCGGGTCGTGCTGAAGGAGATCACGTTCGACGTGATGCCGGGCGAGATCTTCTTCATCGCGGGCGGCAGCGGTTGCGGGAAGTCCACCCTGTTGAGGAACATCATCGGACTGTTCGAGCCCTCGCGCGGCGAGTTGGCGTTGTGCGGCCGCCGGATGACCGGGGCCACGCCCGCCGAGCGGCGCGAACTGCAGGCGATGTTCGGTGTGTTATATCAAAGCGCGGCGCTCTGGAGTTCGATGACGCTGGCGGAAAACATCGAGCTGCCGCTCGAGCTGTTCACCGATCTGTCCGCGCGCGAGCGCCGGCAGCTCGCGCGCCACCAGCTCGCGCAGGTCGGCCTCGCGGGCGCGGAGGGTCGCTACCCCGCCGAGTTGAGCGGCGGCATGCGCAAACGCGCCGGGCTCGCGCGCGCTCTTGCGCTCGATCCGCGCATTGTCTTTTTTGATGAACCTTCCGCGGGGCTCGATCCTGTGACGTCGCGCCAGCTCGACGATCTTGTGCGGGAGATGCGGGACCATCTCGGCATGACCATGGTGATAGTATCTCACGAACTCGACAGCATCCTCGGCATCGGCGATCGCATGGTGGTGCTCGACAAATCGGCCGCCGATCCCGGCCTCTCCGGGCCGGGCCTCGGCGCGAGCGGCGTCGTGGCGATCGGCGCGCCACGCGAACTGGCGCTCGAGTCTCCACTGCCGGCGGTGCGCGAGTTTCTTACCCGCGGGGGCGATCGCACGATCTCCACGCCATGAAACGCGGTCTCAGTCCCGTGGTCGTGGGCGCATTCGTGATCGGCGCGGCTTTGCTGGCCGTCGTCACGCTTCTGAGTTTCGGCGCCGGCGGTTTGTTCAAGGATTCATACCGATTCGTGGTGTTGATCGAGAACTCGTCCGTCAGCGGGCTCGATCTCGGTTCGCCGGTGAAGCTCAGCGGCGTGCGCATCGGGCGGGTGGAGTCGGTCACCGCGCACTACGAACCGGCGGCCGGCACGATCGTCGTGCGGGTGGTGTGCGATCTCGATGCGGACGCCGCGCGCTCACTGATCCCCGACGTCGCGAGCACGCCGGATCAGTTGGTGCACGACCTGATCGCCGCCGGTTTGCACGCGAGGCTCAGCTACACCGGCATCACGGGCCTGCTTTACGTGGACCTCGGAATCCATTCGGCCAGCATGTCCGCCGTCGTGGTGTACGAGTCGGGCACCGGCCATCCGGTCGTGCCCCTGGCCCCGTCGTTCCTGTCGGAGTTCGCCGAGTCGATGAGCACGATCGCGGCGCGTCTCGCGGCGGTCGATTTCGCCGGGATCTCCGAGCGCGCGACGACGCTGCTCGACCAGCTTACGGCTGCGACCGCGGATTTCGATCTCGCGCGCACCGCGACGCGCGTCGAAGGCGCGGCCGGCGCGGTGGAGGCCTTCGTGGCCGATCCGGCCTTGCGAGGAGTCGTCTCCAGCATGAGCGCGACGCTCGAGGATCTGCGCGCGATGTTCGCAAGCCTGAAGGAGGCGACGCCGGAGTTGCGCGACGATCTTTCCCGCGTGCTCGACGAAGCGGCGGCGGCGCTCGGCCAGTTGAACCGCACGGCCGCGTCGCTCGATGTTTTCGTCGGCGCGCGCAGCGGCCTGCCCGAGGAACTCGCGCACACGCTCGAGAGCGTGCAGCGCGCCGCCGACGCGCTCGAGCGCTTCGCCGATTACCTGGAGCGCAACCCGGGCGCGTTGTTGCGCGGGCGCTCCGATGCCACGCCGGCCAAACCCTGACCCGTCATGAGTGCATCACGATCCTGGCTGTCGATTTTCTCCGCCGCCCTCCTGGCCGGCCTGTTCGCGGGCTGCGCCAACCTGCAACCGATCCCCGACAGCGGGCGATTCTACACGCTCACACCTCCCGCCGGAGCTGAAGCGCCCCGGGTGTCCGGCGGCGGCGCGGCCCGTGTCGGCGTCCACGTCGGCATCCGCGCCGATTACCTTCGACGCCCCGCCATGGTCGTGCGGGTGTCGGACAACGAGCTGCGTTTTCAGCGCGACCATCGTTGGGCCGGCCGCCTCGACGATGCTTTGGAACAAGCGATCGCGTCGGCGCTGCAACCGCATCTTGGAGACGCCGTCGTCGCGCCGGTTTCGGCCGGTTCGCGCGCGGGAGCCGCCGTGTTGGTGGAGATCCAGCTTGCGGCCTGTGAAGGCACGGGTGACGGCGCGGCCGTGCTCGAAGCGTTTTGGAAGATCACCACGAGCGATCCCTCGGGCGCCGCCGCGTCAGGACACTTCCGGGAGCGCCGGGAGGGCTGGAATGGGGCCGACTTCGGCCAGCTCGCGGCGATGTTGAGCGCGTTGGCCGGGGAACTCTCCGCCACGATCGCGCCGAAGGCCCAGGCCGCCGCGCCCGCGCCCGGGCTGTAATTGAAAAGCGGATACGGATCGAGGCGCGGAAGTTTGTCGCGCCGAATAAAACAGTTTTATTAAAAAGAAAACTATTGATTAATTACGGACGAAGTATGATCATCGGCGCTCATCCGCAGCGGGCTGCGGAT
>CAZFCY010000055.1:0-27733 GCA_964517665.1 uncultured Opitutaceae bacterium
GTCCTGCGGCCGATACCGGAAGCTCGGCGCCCAGATGCCCTGTCCGTAAATCTCCGCGCCGTCTTCGAGGCGGAACGCGGGGCCGAGGTCGAGCCTCTCGCACGCGTACGAGACCAGCCGCCAGTTCACGAGATCGCGTGAATGAAGCACCGGCAATCCCGGCATGGCGTGCATGGTCGTGCCGGTGAGATAGAAGTCGTCGCCGACGCGAATCAGGTCGGGGTCCGAGAACTCGTCGAAAAAGAGCGGGTTCGTGAACGTGCCGTTGCCGTTGTCGGCCGTCCAGGTCGCGGGCCCGGGAGCGAGCGGTTCTTCAGGCGAGGGCGTCTCGCCGGCATGGTCGATTGCGAATGCGTTCGCCGCGAACACCGCGGCAACGGCGACATATATTGAAAGCGGGGCCTTCCCGGAAACTCCATCCATGGCGCGTCATCAAAATCGAACGGCGTCAAAAGGCGAGCATGCCCGCCGCGGTGTTTCCGACTCGCCGGAAACATGCCGCGCGCCCGCCCATCGCGAACGACCACGCCGGCGCCGGAGGCAGCTCGTCGCCCACGCCGACGCTGGCTATGTTCAACTTGATCTCCCACCCCACCTTGCGAGGAGCGCCGGTTTTTCGAGGAAAAGACGGGGGCCCGGCGTGAAAGGCCCGATCTTCCGCGATTGCCCGATCGTTCCTCCCTGCCGTTGGTCCGCCTTTGACACGCATCCGCCCACGGCCACGCTGGCGGGGTGCGTTCGCTCATTCGATCCACCTTCAACCGATTGTTCCGCGCGCCCCTCACGATCGCCATTGCGCTCCTCGCCTTCGCCTCGAGCGCTCGCGCGGAGATCGAGATTGTGCGGCTCTGGACCGGCTATAAGGAAACCTCCGCGTTCCTCCGCCTGCGCGAGTTCATCACAGGCAAGGAATCGTTCGGCAACACCGCCATCCTGCGCACCAGGCCGGAAAATCGCGCCGGCTTCTATTACACCGTGCGGCTGGCCGATCACGAACGCCGGGCGCTGCCGCCCGGCGAGGTGCATCTCCAGGTCATTCCGCCGGATGGCGTGGAGCCGGTGGATTATCGTTTCCCGTTTGCGGGGACGGATGCCCGTGAGGCGCGCCTCGAGATCGGGCTGACCGGCGGCGACTGGCCCTACGGACAGACCTTGCCGCTGGCGTGGAAACTGGATTTTCTCGACGCTCAGGGCCGCGTCCTCGCGAGCCGCCAGAGTTTCCTTTGGTCCGACAACGCCGGTGAAAGCGCCTCCGAATAAGCGCATGGCGATGTTGGCGTGTTCCTGGCGCGATTCCTGCGTGGAGTGAACGCGCCCACCCTCCTCCCGCATGTCCGAACTCTTCAACACCTACGCGCTCGGCGGCTTCTACGATGAAATGTTCGCCGCGCAGAACGAGCCCCGGGAGCACTACCAAAGGGTTCACGACCGGCTCGCGGGCATGACGCGCGAGGAACTCGGCGTGAAACAGGCGCTCGCCGACCAGACCTTCCTCTGGCGCGGCGTGACCTTCACCGTCTATAGCGACAATCAAGGCACCGAGCGCATCTTTCCCTTCGATCTCATCCCCCGGATCATTCCCGCGCACGAATGGGAAACCCTCGAGCGCGGCCTGACGCAGCGGATGACGGCGCTCAATCTCTTCCTCCAGGACATCTACCACGAGCAGCGCATCATCAAGGAGGGCAAAATCCCGCGCGAGATCGTGGAAAGCTCGAAGCACTTCCGGCCCGAGATGATCGGCTTTCGCCCGCCGCGCGATCTCTACGTGCACATCAACGGCACCGACCTCATCCGCGATGAATCGGGCCGCTACTTCGTGCTCGAAGACAACCTCCGCTCGCCATCGGGTGTTTCCTACGTGCTCGAAAACCGGCAGGTCCTGAAACGCGTTTTCCCCAACCTCATGGCGAGCTGTCCCGTGCGCCCGGTCGAGCAATACACGCACGACCTGCTCGACACCCTGATGCACCTCGCGCCGAAACACGTGCCGCAACCCGGCGTCGTGCTCCTCTCCCCAGGCATCTACAACTCGGCCTATTTCGAGCACTCGTTTCTCGCGCGGCAGATGGGCATCGAGATCGTCGAGGGGTCCGACCTGATCGTGCGCGACGACCGCGTCTTCGTCCGCACGACCCTGGGCCTCTCGCCCGTGCACGTCATCTACCGGCGCATCGACGACGACTTCCTCGACCCGACCGTCTTTCGCAAGGATTCGCTCCTCGGCGTTCCCGGCCTCGTCGATGCCTGCCGCAAAGGCAACGTCGCGCTCTCCAACCCGATCGGCACCGGCGTGGCGGACGACAAGGCGACTTACTATTTCGTGCCGGAGATGATCCGGTTCTATCTCGGAGAGGATCCGATTCTCCCCAACGTCGAGACCTTCCTTTCCTCCGACAAAAAGGATCTCGCCTACATCCTGGAAAACCTTCCCAAGCTCGTGGTGAAGAGCGTGAACGAGGCGGGCGGCTACGGCATGCTCGTCGGCCCGCACGCCTCGTCGGCGGAGATCGAGACGTTCCGCGCAAAGATCATCGCCAACCCGCGCAACTTCATCGCCCAGCCCACGATCGGCCTCTCGACGTGCCCGGCGGTGTGCGACGGCCAGATAGAGCCGCGGCACATCGACCTGCGCCCCTACGTGCTCAACGGCTCCTCGGTCAGGATCATGCCCGGCGGACTCACCCGCGTCGCCCTCCGTCGCGGCTCGCTCGTGGTCAACTCCAGCCAGGGCGGCGGCAGCAAGGACACCTGGGTGCTCTCCGGGGAAACCACGCAAAGCCAGTCGCAAACCCAACCCGGTTCAAAACCCGAAAAAATCATCCTCTGAGAAAGCAGCGAGCAGTGAGAAGACGCCATCGCGCGGTTTATCGCCTCAACAGATATTGCTGAACGAAAGCGCTCGTTATTTCCACTCGCCACCCGCTGCCCGCCACTTCCCGCCATGCTCTCACGAGTCGCCAACCTCACCTACTGGATGGCCCGCCACCTCGAGCGGGCGGAAGATTCGGCGCGTATCCTGGATATCAATACACAGCTCGCCCTCGAGAGCCAGGCCGGCCCGCGCGACGACGCGCGCCTGTGGGAGCCGATCATCTTCGCGCTCGGCGAGGAAAGCCTGTTCAAGCAACTCTACTCCGAGGCGACGGAGCGCACCGTGGCCGAGTTCGTCCTCTTCAACACGGAGAATCCGAATTCGATCCTCTCCTGCGTCAATCGCGCGCGGGAAAACGCCCGCTGCATCCGCGACCAGCTCAGCTCGGACGCGTGGGAGCAGATGAACCGGCTCTACCTCCACATGCGCGGCAAGACCGTGGCCGACTACCACGGCACCGGCACGAACGAATTCCTCAGCCGGCTGCGCAAATCGATCCAGCTCTTCTACGGCATCGCGGACTCGATGCTTCCCCGCAACGACGGCTGGCATTTCTACGAACTCGGCCGGAGCCTCGAGCGGGCCGACAGCACCTCGCGCCTCATCGACGTGAAGTACTTCACGCTCCTGCCCAGCGCGCAGGCCGTCGGCTCCACCCTCGACGCGCTGCACTGGGGCGCCGTGCTGCGCTCGTGCTCCGCCTTCGAGGCCTTTCGCAAGAGCCGGCTCGGCGTGATCAATGCCGAGCGTGTATTGGATTATCTGATACTCGACGAGTTCTTCCCCCGCAGCATCCGCTTCTCCATCATCACGGCCGAGGAGGCCGTGCGCAAACTGACGCGCGACGCGGATCACCATTACTCCAACCCTCCGACCCGCAGCCTCGGCCGCCTGCGCGCCGACCTCGATTACCTCACGATCGGCGACATCGTCTCGCACGGCCTGCACGAGTGGATCGACAAACTCCAGCTCTCGATCGCCAGGATCCACCAGGACATCGAAAGCGCCTTCGTCGATTACGACATCGAAGGCGCCCGCATCCTCGGCTGAGCGATCCACAAACGCCAGCGCCCCCGACCGCGTTTTCTGCCTCTCATCATGCTTCGCCTCGGACGGCTCTCTCCGCTGTCGCCGGACACGCTCGCGGAAACGCTCGACGGCGGACAATGCTTTCGCTGGCGGCCGGGAAACGACGGCTCGTGGCGCGGCGTGAGCGGCCGCATGGCCGCCGGGCTGCGGGTGATCGCGCCCCGGCTGGAGCACGGGACGGGAGACAGGGGGCAGGAGTCGGAAATCAATCCCCTGCCTCCTGAAATCCACGCCACCATGGTCGCGGGCGATCCCGCTCTGCTCGCGCATCACCTCGCCGACGACGTGGACTGGCGCGCCCTCGCGGATCGATTGCCCTGGCGCTCCGACCCGCATCTCGCGCGCTGCATCGAGGCGTTCCCCGGCCTGCGCATCCTCCGGCAGCCGCTGGCGGAGACGCTCCTTTGCTTTCTCTGCAGCGCGACCAAGCAGATCGCGCAGATCCGGCAGATGACCGACGCCCTCGCCCTCGAGTTCGGGGAGGCGATCGCCCCGCGTATCCATATTTTACCTACATGGGCGCGGCTTGCCGGCTCCGGCGAAGACGACCTGCGCCGCTGCCGCCTCGGCTTCCGCGCCCGCTTCATCGCGCGGACCGCGCAACGGCTCGCGAGCGCGCCCGGCTGGCTCGACGAAACCGCCGCGCTTCCCTACTCCGAGGCGAAGGAACGCCTCATGCAACTTCCGGGTGTCGGCGAAAAGATCGCCGATTGCGCCCTGCTCTTCGGCGCGGAAAAGCTGGAGGCGTTTCCCGTCGATGTCTGGCTCCTGCGCGCCATGGCCAGGCATTACGGCTTGGAAAACTGGGCGCCCGGCCAGATCGCCCACTTCGGCCGCGTCCACTTCGGACCGCTCGCCGGCCTCGCCCAGCAATACCTCTTCGCCTGGGAGCGCCGTTTCGGAGCGCGCGGGGGGTGAATTCACTCCGCGGCGCGGCGGATCTGTTCGGTGATCGTGAGCGCGACTTCGAGCGCGGATTTGCCCAGACCGGCTCCGACCTTCGGTTCGCGGGCGAGGCGCACGCTGTCCACGAACGACGCGAGTTCGATGCGCAAGGGCTCGCCGCGCTCGAGCGGTATTTGCTCCACCGGCACGGCGGAAAGGTCGCCCGGCCTGGCGAGGCCGGCGGCGATCTTGCCGGCGTATTCGAGCATGCCCGACTTGCGCACGAGGTGGCCGGTCTGGTTCATGAAATCGAACGAGAAGTAGCCGGTCGGTTGAAACACTCGGATCTCGCGCAGGCGCTTGAGCGACATGCGGCTGACGTTGAGGTTCGCCACACAGCCGTTCTCGAAGGCGATGCGCGCGTTCGCGATGTCCTCCGTTTTCGAGAGCACGCGCACGCCGGCGCTGTCCACGCGCGCGACCGGCGACTTCACCAGCTCGAGCACGATCCCGATGTCGTGGATCATGAGGTCGAGGACAACGCCGACTTCCGTGCCGCGCGGCTGGAAAGGCGCGAGCCGCTCCGTGCTGATGTAGCCCGGCTTGATCACCTCGCGCTCGAGAAAGCCCATCACGGGATTGAAGTGCTCGACGTGCCCGACCTGCACGCGCACGCCGGAAGCGCGCGCCGCCGCGAGGATTTTTTCCGCCTCCTCGACCGACGCGCACAACGGTTTTTCGATCAACAAATGACAGCCGCGCTCGAGCAACGGGAGGGCGACCTCGCAATGGCGGTCCGTCGGCACGACCACGCTGACGACGTCGCAGGCCTCCCCCATCTCCTCGATCGTGGCAAAACGCCGGCAACCATGAAGGGCGCAAATCCCGGCCGCGCGCGCGTCGTCGACCTCGTAGATGCCGGCGAGCGCGGCGCCGGGAATCTCGCGATAGATCCGGGCATGATGCTGCCCGAGATACCCCACGCCCGCCACGCCGCACGAGATCACTTCGTCGCTCATGGCCACCTGTCTGCCAGCGATCGCGAGCAAGACAAAGGCGAAACGGCGGCCGCGCCGCGCGTCCGGGGACCGCCGCCGATCAATCGCCGGACGCGACCTCGACGTTGAACACGCCGGTGACGAGCGCGCGGTAGCCCTCGATTACTTTCGCCGGCACGCGCAGAGCCCAGCCGTCTCCCGCCCGCTCGAGTTCGAAATTGGCGGTGCGCGGCGCTCCGTTATCCCGGCTCCAGCGCACGCGCAGACTCGCGTGATCAGGACCGTTCCGTGCAAGCGCGTCCACGGCCGGCATGGAGTCGATCACACGCGTCTTCGCGGCCATGATGTGCGCGACGAGCGCTTGGGGCGAACCGAACTGCGTTTGCAGATCCTCTGGCAGGCTCGCGAAAAATCCGTCCGCCTCATCCTGCGCCTCGGGGTCGAAAGAGATCAGGTCGGCGAGTTCCGCCGCCTCGCCGCCGGCGATCGCGCGGATCACGGACTGAATGGTTGTCTCCGGCGTGAGCCGGCTGGGTGGCTCGCGAGTCGGCGCGGCCGGAGCAGCCGCGCGATTCATCGCTTCGAGCGTGGAGCGTTGAAGATCGGCGCGCATGCCGTCCAGCGTGGCCTGTTCCGCCTCCAGCGCCAGGGCCTCGCGCTGGATCTGCTCGAGCTGGCTGGTCGTTGGCTGCTGCGCGGCGAGCGCATCGCGACGGTCACCCAAATCCTGCAACGCGCGAGCGCGGACGCGCGCCTCGTCGGCTTCGCGGCGCAAGTTGTCCGTCGACGAGCCGGACCATAGAACGACGGCAACCGAGAACGCGATGAATCCGCCCAACACCCACAGGAATCTGATTGGCGGGATGCGCACGGTCTAGAACCAGTTTGAACTGTCGAGGGTGAAGGAGAGTGGCAGCTCGACGCGGGTGTTCACCGGCCTTCCGCCTTTCATGCCGTTGGAAAACTCCCACTGGCGCACCGCCTCCAGGGCCGGCTCGACAAATGCGGGGTGCGTTGATTCCACGACTTTCACATCCTGCACCTCGCCGCCGGAGCTGACGACGAACGAGACTGTAACCTCCCCTGGGATGCCGGCGCGACTCAGCTCGCTCGGAAAGCGAGGCGAAACGGAATTCTTCAAGCGTGGCGCCTGGTCGAATTCTGAAAGCGGACGCGTCGGAGGCGTTTTGCCATTGGCCGTGCTTGTTTGACGAAGCTGCGCGGCGGCAGCGGCGCGCGCCTGCGGATTCAACTGTGCGAGTCGCTCCCGGATTTCGCTGGTCTCACGCCGCATCCGCGCGAGCGCGCCGGCGCGGCTTTGCAATGCCCGAAAGTCCTCCGTGGTTTGCTCGAGTCGCGCGATCTCGCTTCGCAGCCGGACCCGTTCGTCCGCGGAATCCGAGGCATGGGCGGCGATCGCCTGGCGGAGTTCGTATTGTTCGCGCAGTTCAAACGAAACGGCGCCGGCTCCGATGGCGGCGACCGTCGCGAGGATTCCAACTTGCACTTTGGTCATGGCGATGAGGTTGAGAAACAACGTGAGGCCACCGGCGCCGGACACGCCGGCGAGCGCCGAGCTGGTCACCGTCACGGCGAGCGCGGCCGGCGGCGCGATGCCCGCGGCATGCACGGAGAGCGTCGTGGCGAGCGCGGCAAGCGTGGACCGGATTCCGCGCCGGGCGAGCTGGCGGTGGAGTTTGTCGAGCGCGCGCTCGACTCGCATGCGCGCGGCGTTTTCGGAAACGTTCAACGCCGCGCCGATGGCGGAGAACCCCTGCTCCTGAAAAAAGCGCAACAGAATCGCGTCGCGATCCGCGCGGCTGAGCGCTCCCAGCGCGTCGTCGAGCACAGGCCGCATCTGTGTCCAATCCTGGGATGAGGACGCGTCATCGTGAAGTTCCTGCATGGCGAGGGCCTGTTCTTCGCGGCGGCGGCGGCGTTGCTCGGCGCGAACCACCTTCGCGGCGGCGTAAACCGTGCTGGTGTAAAGCCAGCCCGCGAGAATGCGGTTGCGGCTGACCGCGGGAGCCTTGCGGGCGAGATCGATGAAGACGGATTGCGCCACGTCCTCGGCCAGATGCCTGTCGCCGCCAACGCGTCGCAGCGCGGTGGCGAAGACCATGCCGAGGTGACGCTCCACGAGCCGGGCGAAATCGCCTTCGGATCGCCGCTCCACGTAGCCCTCGAGCAGGTTGATGTCGTCGAGCATGGTGTCTGGAACAATGCACCCGCCGGCGGGGAAACCGCACAGGTTTTCCGCGGGCCGGCTGGTGATCGGCTCGCGTGTTCCAGCCGAACGCATGCGGCTCGCCGGTTTCCGGCGGAAGATCCCGACGCTCAACCGCCAGTTCAAACTCGTCGGCTGGCCGACGCCGAGCGACGGCGATGTGTCCGCGGATCGAATCGCAATGCCCTTTGGCCCAGCTCAGGTCCGGGGCATCCACCACACCGGGGCGCACGAGGAAATGCCTGAAGCCAACCAGCGATGGATCTGGCTGGCTGCCGAGGACTCTGCTCCGTCGGCAGATCAGAGGGTATCGGCTCGGTTTCGGTCTCGTGGCTTCCGGACATGGTCGTGACGACGTCTGCGGAACCTACGAAGTGAGGGTTCCGCAGACGCGCAACGCGTCCGCCAATCACCGCGCTGACCGGACCACGGCCTCCATCCGGATTCCCACCCCGGAGATGCTTTTCCCAACCTCACGACACCGTCGGTGCGCATGACGTCATCCTCTTCCGGCTCATGGCGGAGACTCCGCCGCGGCGCGACACGACCTCGATTTCCTCCCCGAGCAGTGACGATCGGCTGGCCGCTGATCCGCCATCATCCCAGCAATGCGGCCCGCTCCCGCGTCAGCCGGGCGTCGAGTGGTTCGCCGCGCAGCCATTTGCGATACTGGTCCAACACCAGCGCGCCCATCCGCAGGCATTCGCGGCCCAGAGAACCGGCAATGTGCGGCGTGATGAAGATGTTCGGCAGCCCGATCAGGGGATGGTCTGGCGGCGGCGGCTCCTGCGCAAGAACATCGAGCACTGCCGTGAGGTCGGTCCGCGCGCGGAATACGCGCGCCATCTCGTCCTCGCGAACAATCTGCCCCCGCGCCGTGTTGATGAAGGTCGCCCCCGGTCTCATGACTTCAAGATGCGCGCCGGTGATCATCCCCTCGGTCGTCGGCAGGTGTGGCGCGTGCATCGACACGACATCGCTGTGCCGGAACAGCTCGTCGAGGCCGACGAGAGTCACGCCGAGGGCTGCGCCCATCGCGGAGTCGGCATGGGGATCGAACGCGAGCACCTCGAGATCGAAGGGTCTCAGTCGCTCGCGCACGAGCCGGCCGACGGCGCCGAGCGCGATCAGCCCGACCGTGGAGCGATAGGCGCCGGGCGCCGTGAGCTGCGGCAGCGGATACGCGCCAGTGACCTTGTGCTGGCCGAGGTAGTGCCAGGTCCGCTTCAGGGACAGCAGGATCGCCGCCAGAGTGAATTCCGCGACGGGGATCGCGTTGGCGGTGGAGGCGCTGACCACCACCAGATCTCGCTCCCATACCGCCTCCGAAACCCAGTAGCGGATCGTGCCGCCCGCAAAGAAGACCGCCCGCAGCCGGGGCGCCGCCGCCAGGATCCGCGCATCGAGCCGCGGGCAGCCCCAGCCGGTGAACAGGACTTCAACGTCGGCGAGAAGCTGCGGCTCCGCCGCAAGCCGCGCGGGATCATCAATCGTCACGATCAGATCGCTCATGCGACGGATCTCTTCGAGTCCCTCCGACCCATACAGCAACGCGGACGTCGCAGGCTCGAGGAGAAGCGCGCTTTTCGGACGTTTTTCGGCAGGACTTTTGGCGGGAGACTCCACGACAGGCAGGGCATGAAGGGATATGTCCACCCGGCGGCAAACCACCTTATATTCACCCCGCTGACCAATGGCCGGGCCCTCGTCGCGAGTTTCCTCGATGTCAGCGGCATCCCGAAGCCGTCAGGCCACGGGATGCCGTCGCGCGACGGCGCCGGTCCGGAGGCATCAACGCCTTTTCTCGAGCGCCGGGAGCAGCCTCAGGTCACCGAAGTGAACATGGATCCTGTTGGATTGTGCGGTCGCATGGAAACGCTGGCGGCAGCCCTGTCCCCTTCATGGTGAGTTCATTGGTCAATATCGAGGTTCATGACAACGGATCCTTCGACCTCGTCACAGGCGCCGTCAGTGTTCGAAATGCCTTTCCCGGCATCGATGCGGCGCCCATCCGCCCGCTTTGCGTCACCCGAACCGACGAAGGCGGGGCCGTGTGCTTGCGCTACGAACTCGGCGCGGGTCGGGCGTTGGTCCTGCGCTTCCGCAGCGTGACTGGCGCCGTGCGGCTGCAATGCCGGCTGGAGGGATTCGACCGCGCACCCCACTGGGTCTCGCCCGTGTTCGACGCGAAGATCACCGGCGCCACGGGTCTGTTCCGGACCGGCATCGGCTTCTCCGGCCCGACCAATTTCATCGACCTGTCCCGGCAGCCCGCCGAATACAGCTTCGAGAGCTACCTGGTCACAGGCCTGGCGGGGGCCAGCGACGGTGTGCTGGTCCTCGGCGCATTCGAGCACGCCGACTATCTCGCCAAGGCGCATATCTCGAACCGCTGTTACCGGCACAACTTCCGCAACCGGGAGATCGAGAGGAATCTCCCGCGACTGGAAATCCTCTTCGCAACCGAATGCATCGCCCCGGTCGCCGGAGCCCTGGATTTGCCCGAGATCGTTCTCAGCGCAGGCGCCGGCATGTGGGAAACGCTCCGGAGCTGGACGGAGCTCCTCGCCCGGGAACGCGGAGTCCGGCCGAAACTCGATCCCTGCCACCACTTTTGCAGTTGGTACGAACGGGGTCCGAACTTCGGCCAGGAGGAACTCGACCGCTTGCTCGACGGCCTCGCCCGGCGTCCCGAGCCACTGACCTGCATCCAGATCGACGCCGGCTATTCCCCTTCTCTCGGCGACTGGCTCACCGCCCGGCCGGAAGTCTGGCCCCGCGGCCTGGAACACGCGTTCGATCGGATCCGCGCGGCAGGTCATGTTCCGGGCATCTGGGTGGGCCCCTTCATGGTCGGCTCACGCTCCCGTCTCGCCGCCGAGCACCCCGACTGGATCCTGAAGGATCTGGCCGGACGGCCGCTGGCCAAATGGAAACGCTATGATGGGGGCGGCCTCCCGGCGCACACCGACGAGGAAACCTACGTGCTCGATACCAGCCACCCGAAGGCCCTCGACTACATCACGGAGGTCTTCCGGACCCTGCGCCACTGGGGCGCGCGCTTCTTCAAGACCGATTTCATCGAGTGGGGCTTCGTCGATTCGACGCAAGTGCGGCGGGCACGTCCGGGCCGCACCTCGGCACAATACTACCATGAGGTGATGCAGCGTATTCGCGACGCCATCGGCGACAGCTACTGGCTGGGCTGCATCGCCTACTTCGCGCCGATGATCGGATTTTGCGACGGCATGCGCGTGTCGGCGGACGTCGGCGTGAAATGGGACGCCGCGGGCGGCACGGGCAACGACGGCGTCGGCGGCGGCATCCCTAACGCCATCGAGGAAACGCACGGCTGCCATTTTTTTCACAACGTCCTTTGGCAAAACGACCCGGATGTGACGTTCTTCCGCGACCACCATCTCGAACTCTCGCAAGCGGAGATCGAGAGTCTCGCGTATTGGAACGGCATTCTTGGCGTGTCGATGAACACCTCCGATCGGCTCCCGGATCTGCCCGAACATCGCCGGCGTCTGTGGCGTTTCGTGCATCCGCAAGACACACCCGTCACGGCCCGGATCGTCGGCTGGCCGAAACGTGGCGCATGGCACGTCGCCACCCGCTCGTATCCGGAACTGCACGCGCACGCTTTGCTCGTCTTCAACGCGAGCAGCCGGCCGATTCGCGACTGGCTCGCGCTCGCGGACATTTTCGCTTTTGCGCAGAGTCCGGTCTTCGCGTGGGGCTGGAACGACCTGCGTCCGCTCGGAGCGTTGCAGCACCTCCTCTTCGAGCTGCCCGCGCATCACTCGCGGCTCTACTTCATCTCTCCCAGTGGCGAACCGCCCCCGCCCGGTTTCACCCTGGCTGCCCGACGCGAACCGACGCAGGAATAAGAGGGTGTCGAAAAAGTTGCGGAGAGAGGTAGCGGCCGGCGCCCCGACCGCCATCGGGTCGGAAGTGGCGGTCGGGACAACCGCCGCTATCTCGGATCGAAGCCGACCTTTTTAGACACCCTCGAGCGCATTTTAATAAACGTCATCGCTGTTGTAGGAGCCTGCTTGCAGGCGATTGCGCGCGTCGATCGCGGGTGAAACGTCATATCGCCTGCGAGCAGGCTCCTACCTCCAATCCAAGAATCGGCTATAGATTTATTTAAATCCCTCCAAGCCGGACTCAATCCGTTGAACCACCGATGAACACGGATCAACACAGATAAAAGAAATGTTGGATGCGAAAATAACGTGCCAAACTCCGTCACCAAACGTGTGGTAAACCGCGAGGTCGTTCCCAACTTATTCTCATCCGTGTCCATCCGTGTTCATCTGTGGTTTTCTACTGAATTGGGGCGATCGATGGAGGCGCAGCGTGCTCACCCGCGGCTCGCAACACCGCGGCGATCCCGGTCTGGTTGTTCTGCATGGCCCGGTCGAGAGCGGTGTAGCCATCTGAATCGCGCTGCCTAACATCGGCACCGGCCTGCAACAGCGCCTGCACCACGGGAAGATGTCCGCCGATCACCGCCGCGTGAAGCGGAATTCCATTCCGGGGGTTCCCGGCATTCGGGTTGGCCCCCGCCGACAAGAGGGACCGCACGTCGGCAATATTCCCGGTCGACGCCGCCCGGAGAAGCCGCCCCGACCTCGGCGGGTTCGCCGGATCGGCCGCCGGCGTTTCTTCCTGCGGTCCGAACTCCAGCGCACTCGCCGCCAAATCGGGCGAGCGGCCGGCGAGCCACGGCAGCGCGGCAGCATGTTTCAACAAGCTCGCCGCTTCCATATAACCTTCGGCTTGCGCGTAATCCGCCGGAACGCGGCCTGACGCATCCTTCGCGGCAGGATCGGCCCCCGCCGCGAGCAGGTAGCGGATGGCTTCGGTGCGGTATTCAAAGAATGGATGCTGCGCCACATCCTCGCCGTGCATCGTTTCGCCCAGCCAGGCGGCCCAGTGCAGCGGCGTGCGCTGGCCGGCGTCGCGCGCGTTCACGTCCCCGCCGGCGGCGACGAGCACGCGCATCCGCTGCGCATTGAGATAAAGCAGCGACTCCGCCTGCCGCTGACGGTGAAACAACCCCGGGTCGACGAGGTTGGCGGCCGCCACGTGCAGCGGCGTCAGCCCTTCCTGGTCCGCGCTGGCGGCGCCGGCTCCGCCCTTCACCAATATCCTCAGGACTTCGAGCGACGAACGCTCCGGCGACGCGGCGGCCCAGTGGAGCGCGGTCCAGCCGTGCCTGTCGGCCAGATTCGGATTGGCGCCGAGTCGAAGCAGCAGACGCACCGTGTCAGCGTGACCGCCCAAAGCCGCGCGATGAATCGCCACCAGACCTCTGCGATCGCTCACATTCACGTCGGCGCCCATCGCGACCATCGCATCGATAAAAGCGTCACGACCTCGACCCGCCGCGATCAGAAGCGGAGACCCGCCTGCGCCGTCCCGCACGTTGGGATCGGCGCCTCCTTCCACGAGCGGGCGCACGACCTCCACATGGCCAGGCCAGGCCGCGCGATGCAGCGCGCTGAGCTTGGCGACGTTCAAACCATTGGGGTCGACGCCCTCGGCGAACAGTTTCCCGACGCGTTCGACATCGTTCGCACGCGCGGCGGCGTGCAACCGTTCGTCCGGCGCGCCCGTGCTATTTTTGGCCAGGCTCGCGCCGAGCGCGGGGCTTGCCCAGCCCTTCGGCACAAGCGACGGCAACTCGGCGAGGCTCTCGCCGCACCGGCCATAAAGCGTGACGATGCCCCGGCCCGGGATGTTGAGCGCACGGGTCTCGACGGTATCCGCGAACTGAAAATAGCTTCCTTCCTGCGAGGTGAACGTCAGCCATTTCAACGGTGGGTTCGCCTCGACGAGTTGCAGGTCCACGGTGGCAGGCTCTTCCTGATGGTTGATCAACACCACCGTCATGTATCCGGAAACCGGATGCTTGTAGGCGCTGACCAGCACGCCCGCGGTGGGCCCGCCGGCGTAGACGCGCTGCGCGCCGGGGCGAATGAAGCGGGCGAAGTGCTTCACCGCATAACTTTTCGGCATGGTGTCGCCCGCGGCCAGCAGCGCCATCCGACCGGGATTCGGCTCGCTGAGCTGCCAGTAGATGAAGGCGGAGGCATTTCCACCCGCGAGGGTGTCATGCATGTTCTCCGCCAGCGCCATGGCCCCCTGCCAGCCGGGATTGTGCCCGGAGGTTTCGGTCATCCACAGCTTCCGTTCGAACCGCGCCGTTTCGGCGGCGATCCGCCGCCAGTTGCGAAAGCCGTTCCCGCCGTGCGAAGCAAAGAAGCCGCGAAACGAGCGCGTCTCCCGATCGGCCATCAACGGTTGCAGATAAAGCGCAAACCGTCCTGCAAATCCCATTTCCTCCGGCAACACCAGTTCCGTCGAAAGACCGTCCGCCGTGAAGCGCGCCTGCACCGCGCGAAGCGTTTCGCGCAACTGGAGTGGATTGTAAACCGTCGAAGCGTAGGGCTCCACGAACAGCAGTTCGTTCTGGAGCGACACAGAGTCGATGACCACATCGTAGCGTTCCCTGGCGCCTTGGACGAATGCGCTCAGGAACTCGCCATATTTTCCCCGCAGGTCGGGCCGCAGCCGCCCGCCCATGATGGCTGAGCGATTCGTCTTCATCCACGGCGGGGCGGTCCACGGCGTGGCCAGAATATGCTTCACCCCGCGCGCGCGAAACTGGCGCGCCATCTCCATCGCCTGCGCCATCGTGCCGTGCGTCAGCACGTCCTGCGCATACTCAGCGGGATCCTCGCTTTCGCTGGCCACCTCCTCGATTCGACCGAGCGGCACCCGCAGGATGCTTAAACCCAGGTCGAAAACCGCGCGGTCGTAGAACCCCGGCTCCTGATATTCGGGCAGGAGATCGTAGGCGACGATGCTCGCGCCGAAGCCATCGATCGTCTGCGCCGTGTCGCTGGTGTTGACCACCACCGAGACTGCGCCGAAGGCCGCCGGCGCCAGCGCTACGACGAGCCAGCCGGAACTCCGAAGGCATCGTACGATCGCTTGGACGAAACAGGGCGGACAGAATGGAAATGTCATGAACGTGAGGTGGGATTGGGCCTGTTCTATCAACGGGTCAAAATTCCCGCCGGTCAAAAGTGCTCGCGAAAACCTCGGTGACTTCTCATCGGCGAGCGCGCCGTTGATTCAGGTCACGTCGACCCGTCGGAGCGCAGCGGTGGCGGCATGGCAGGTTCCCGAATTTCATTCGGTTTCGAGCTTCTCCCTCGGGGGCAACGCTGGAAACGCCGCATGCGGCTCGGTTTGATACCAAAACGCCACCGACGCGATGTCGTCCTGCAACGTTCGGTAGCGCCCATCCGGCCCCCAACCGAGCGCCTGGATCGTGACGCGCAAATCCTGCTCGAACCGGATCGGATCCATGATGTGCCAGCGATACATGCCGAAGCGCTGCTGGGATTGATACAGGCCATCGGGCCGGATCACCTGGTGCAGGCCGGCGTAGGGTGTGGTAAATTCCTGATACTGCTTCGACGCCGGGTTCTCGAAATTGTAGGAGCCACAGAAATAGTCTTCCGTGCCCGTGCCACAGATCGTTGGAAATTCCCCGTCGCCATCGAGGTAGAATTTGATTTCCCCTTCTCCCCACCAGCCGGGCTTGTTCGAACCCCACGCCAGGTAAGTGCCGGCATATTGGCCGCGGCCTGCGATGCCGTCGACCAAAGTAAAAACCTCTTTCGGCGGCAGCGGATTCACCCGCCGAAACTGGGCGTGAAAATAGGCGGCGTCGGCGGGAATCTCAGTGAGCGTATAGTCGACCTGATAGTAGAGCGTCATCTCCTCGAGGCCGATGTTCTCGAGTGTAATCCGCGCAGACTTGCGAAAGGGCATCTCCCAAAAGCAGTTGAACGCGCTGCCTGGATTCTGGCAGACGGCGAGCGACGAGAGCTGAGCAAACTTCCCCCAGTCCGCGCCGAAGAAGTCGCCAACCGGAACCTCCATCGAAGGGGCCTCCTCGCCGTCCCAATAAATCCGCAAAATCGAAAACCGCCAAATCCCGGTCGGCGTCATCCAGATATGCTGAACGGCGCCGGAACCGGCGATCTCCGCCACGGTATATGTCGCCCTCGGTTGGATCCGGACACTCGGGGAAATTTTCCAGCCGCGGCCCAAATCGCGGGCGCGTTCCGCCCCGAGTCCCTCGGTCGCCATCCCGCCGCGACCTTTTTCACCGGTGAAATTTTCCGGACTGATGGAACGTGTCTTAGCTCGCGAAAGGCGGCAGAGATTCCCGAGGTGCAACCCGAGACCGTTAAAGTTATCCGAAGAGTTCGAGGGTGTAGTCATGGCTCGATTGTCAGTGTCAGGCGGCGGGCAGACGCAGGGAGTCCAGATCGAACGGCGCCGGACGGTCGATGCGACTCTCGATCTCTCGCGGGCCGCCCTCCTGCATCGCGAGCATCGTCTCGAGGACGTGATACATCAGTTCGCCACTACTCCGTGGCGCACGGTTTTCGCGAAGCGCGACGGCCATCTCGGCGGCCCCCAGGCCGCGTCCCGCTTCGCGAAATCCGGGCATCGACTTGAACGTCTGGTTTTTTTTCGGCCCGATCAGCGTGATCTCGCCTTGATAACTGTTGGCGTCGTTCAGGACGAGCGTGCCGAGCGAGCCATGAATTTCGACCCGCGGATAATAGCCGGACACATCACACGAGGAGAGGAGCGAACCCACCGAGCCATCGGCGAACGTCAGCGCTGCGGCGAGCGTCGAGGGAAACCCGACCTTGAATGTCTTGCCGGCGTTTGCACCTTCCGCCGGGTGCGTTTTTTCGGGAAAACGAATCTCCGCCGCACTTGCGATGCGCACGATCGGACCCAACAGCGTTACCATGGCGGCGATATAATATGGCCCCAGATCGAGCAACGCACCGCGATAGAAATTGTGATAGTGCTCCGATTGAAACTGGCCGACCGACACAAAGGCCTGGGCTGCAATCGGAATTCCGATCTCGCCGGCATCGATCAGCTGGCGGCAAAATTGGAGGCCCGGACCAAGAAACGTATCGGCCGCACCGCCGACGCGCAACCCGCCGGCGGCAGCCGTGGCGAGGATCTCGCGCCCTTGTTCGCGTGAGAGCGCAAGTGGCTTTTCGGAAAACAGGTGCTTGCGTGCCCGAAGAATGGAAAGGTTCACCGCATGGTGAACCGAGGCAGGCGTGAGATTGACGATCAACTCCACCTGCGAATTGGCCAGCAGTTCGTCCGGTGCGCACGCCAGGGGAATGCCGAACTCGCGGGTGCGCTTGACCGCGGCCTCCGCCACCACGTCGGCACAGGCGACAACCTCGACGATTTCGCCGAAATGCTGCCGGAAGTTTTGCAGGTAGGCCGGAGCGATGGCGCCACAGCCGAGGATTCCAAGTCTGACTTTGTTCATGGCGAAATTCGAAACGTCGCGGTTCAGTGCATCCGCCCATCGCGAGATCGACGGCAGCCCAGTTTACCGCCGCAAACCGAGGCGGAGCCGCGGCGCGGTTCGTGTGATCGCCCGCTTCCGATAGCGTTACGCGGAAACCTGACAAAAAGAAGGCGATGCACGGACGTCCGTGCATCGCCGAATACGGGAGATCAAACGCCGGCGATCAGAAGTTCAGCGTCGCGCTGAGACTGTAGGTGCGCGGCAGGTTATGATAGTAGAACTTGCTGATCAAATTCGTCGCCGGATTGTGCGCCGAGGTCAGCACCTGCAGGTCGTCGTTATCGAGCAGATTGTCGACGTTGAGCTGGATCTTCACACTGTTCTCGCTGCGGAGCTTGAACTCATAGGCAAGCATGGCGTTCACCTGATAATAGATGTGACCCTTGAAGGTTTCCGAGGTGGGGTCGGCTTCCGTAGGAAGGCGAATGCCGATGATCTGCGGACCGCGATAGTTCACACCGCCGCCGAAGGTCAGATTCTTCAGGAAGCCGGTGCTGACGCGATAAGAGGTGAACAGATTGGCGTTCCAGGGGCGAATGCCCACGAGCGACGTCCCCTCGTTGCCCTTGACGAACGGGAGGAAGACGTTGTCGAGACCCCAGATCAATGCGCCGACGGTGTTCGTTCCGCCCGCATTGCTCAGGTTCCCCGGCGCACGGGCCGGATCGTAGTTGAGACTCGAATACTGCGTCCATTCGGAGCGGTGCTTGTCGAGATACGCTTCGACGTTGTGGCCGAGATCCGAGACGACGTTGTCCGATTTGCTGATATTGAACGAGACTCTCCACTCAGGCGTGGGATTCGCCGTCAACTCCAGCTCCCAGCCCTCGGAGGCCTGGGTGCGCGTTTCGTTTCCGCCGACACGGTGGCCCGAAGGATTGTCGGTGTCTGCCTGCTCGGTGTTCGGACCGCCATTCTGAATCGTGGTCCAGATGGCGTTGATGTAGGCGTTGACGTTTCCGGATCCAACCCCGGATGAAACGTTCGCCTGATCAACATAGAAACGGGTGAGCGTCGCGTTGATACGGCCGTCGAGCAAAGACGCCTTGAGACCGAAGTCCTTGCCGATGCCCTTGAGCGGTCCGATCTCGAGACTTTGGCGCACCGTTTCATCCTCGAAGCGGAGCGCGTTGCTCTGATCCTGGAAGTTGGTCGATTTGTTGGCGAAGACGCTCAGCCAATTGAAGCGCTCGAACGGAAGGTGATATACGGCGCCGATGGAGTACGTGTTGCCGAACTCTTTCAGGTTCGTGGTTTCCGGAGCCAGCCCGGTGGTAATTTGAGTGGTCGTATCCAACACACGGGCACGGCTGAACGCCTCGATCTTGTCGCGGCGGCCTCCGATGGTGGTGATCAGAGTGTCGTTGAAGAACGAACTTTGGGCGGCGATGGCGACCGCATCGTTTTTCCGGGTACCGGTGGACCAGCCGTTGCGATAAAACCCTGGCGTGAAGTATTCGAGGCCGGTTGGGCCGCCAGGCACGACGCTGGGCACGCCGTAGATGGTACGATTGACCGGCATCGGATCATTCCAAGGATCGGGAATGCCACGATCGGCCAGGTTCGCGCTGGTAGGGTCGACATGCACCCAACGAGCGGGCAGATTCGACGAGACATTTTGCGAGGAGCGTTCCGGATCGAGATTGCCCGTGGCGTAACTCTGCTGTTCGAGATCCTGTTCCGAACGCGTGACGAACGCGAGGAAGTTGTGATCACCGAACTTGCCAAGATCGAGATGGTAGCTGGCGCTGATGCGAACGTCGTCGTTGGTCTGCTTCGCCAGCGAATAGGACGGATTGTAGGAAACCATCATCTTGCCGGCATTCGGATTGGGGATCAGTCCTCCGCCGAGGGGATTGGCTTCCACTTCGCCCGTCAGGAGATTGGTGACGGTCGGACCGAAGTTGAGCGCACCGCGGCCCTGGCCGGTGGTCGTCGGGCCTCCCAGTGTCGCGGCGTAACGATAATCGTCGCGGAAGGTCGGCAGGTGCGTGGTTGCGTCAAACATGACCGTGATCGCGTTGAAGCCAAGGACCGTGCGACTGAGCGCGTCGCGCATCGTGCGATTGACGGTCGCCTCGATGAACAAGTTTTCGCCAACGCGCTGTTCGATCGTCGCGCCGAACGTGTGGTAATCGATTTCAACAAACTGGCCGGGCCCGGAGATGTTGGCGGTGCGCGGGTAAACGCTTTCATCGGTCACGGGAAACGGAGTGTCGAAACCAGCGACATTTCCATAGCCGTTCGACATGCGATAGTAACGTGCTCCGCGGGAACTGCCCAATCCGCCACCCAACGAGGAATCGCCACCCAGGAACACGGTTCGTCCGGCGAGTGGACCGTCCATGTAGTGGTTATAGATACCGGTCTGCGCGCTTAGATATTCGGCAATCCCGGTGGAATCAATTGGGCTGACCAGTCCGTTATTCACGCCGCCAAGATTGGAGGTATTCCGAGCCTGACTATAATTCTGATCATTGAGGACGGCCTCGGTTTGGACCGGCGCGAGATCGCCCGCCGGGGATTGCGGCGTGCCGAAGGCGAACATCGGGCTGCCGATGTCGCGCCAGTGCGTGTAATTGTCGGTCGCGGACCACGGACGAACGCGATTCTGGCGCAGCTTGCCCGCTTCTCCGCTGGCACGGATCGTCGTGGAATCCGTGGGCTTCCACGTCAGCGCCAATGCGCCGCGCTTCTGGTCGTCGGATTCAAAGTCGTGATAACCTTCGGCTTGTTGATAGAGGAGATTGACGCGGGCGCCGAATTTCCCGTCGAGGAAGCCTTGATTCACATCCAACGTGCTCCGCTGGCGGTCGAAGCTTCCGATGCGCATGCCAATCTGGCCAAAGTCCCGCCGAGGATCAGCCTGCTTGGCGGTGGAGTTGATCACGCCGCTCGGGCCACCGATGCCGAAGAGGAGGGAGTTGGGACCGCGGGCCACGTCGATGCGCTCGATGTTGAAAGTGTCACCGTCCAGCAGCGTGACGAAGTAGTTGCGCGTTTGCGTAGCGGATCGGTAACCGCGCACCTGGAAGTTGTAATCACGACCAATAATATTGTTGCCGGTGTCGCTGCGGCTGTTTGTCGCGCCTCCGGTGATGTCGAAACCGGCATTGACCGCATAATCCATCGCGCCGGTGACGCTGAGCGCGCCGATGTCGTCGAGAAAATCCTTGGTCATGACGGAAATCGACGCCGGCGTGTCGGCCAGGCTGGTGTTCAGGCGGCTGCCGGCCAGCGTGTTGGTGGCGACGTAGCCGGTGTCCCTCTCGGTGGTCACTTCGAAAGGCGAGAGGATGACGGCTTCATCCTCGCTGGCAGTGGTATTCGAGGGCGAGGCCGTCGAGACTTCCTGGGCATGGGCCAGGGCGCCGAGAGACAATGCACACCCGGCGAGGGTGGCACGAAACAAACGATAATACATCGGTTGATATCCGTTGGATTGCATGGTGGGGTGGTCTGAGGTTGAGGCAGGGCGCCAATGAGTCGGGCTCGGGCGCAGGCTCCTTCAAGAAGGGAAGCGTGGCGCAATTACTTCCTTCCGCCCCGGCCACCCGCAACGCGGGCCTCCGTCACCTCGGTGACTGTGCGGCCGTTTCGCCCCTCCTGGCAGCGGAGCCGGTCGCGACAAGACCACACGCGTTGTGCCGCCATACAGCGGCACAACGCAGCCCGGGCAGTCGTCGGCAAGCGCGATCGAGCCGACTGAAAAATTCGCCGTTCTTCCTCTGCATGACGCCCATCGCCGCTGCAATTTTGCGAAGCATCGGACATCCCGGGTCCGATATCGGAGCCACCCCGCATCTGGCGCGGGGGGGCCTCATCCCCGTTTTTGTTTGATGTAGGGCCTCACCTCGCGTGAGGCCGCGCCTACCGCAGACCTTCGCACGCCCAGCCGGCCTGACACAAGGTCAGGCCCTACAGGGACGAAACAAGCCACAACCAAAAACTGAGATGCGCGACCGGAAACGGAATCGGTCAGCGAGGTGAACGACGAGGCGGTTGAGACACACTTCTGGACGGGAAGTGTTTGATTCGGCTCCAGCTCGGTCACCCGCATCCGGCCCGCGTTGGGAATCAGAACCCCGACCGCTTTTCACATGGATTCATCCGCGCCGCTTCCCCTTTCCACCCTTGCCGCTGTCGGCGCAACCCGACGCGACCAGTTGGAACAAACAATCCCGGACCTCCCCACGTGCCATCCGTGAGGGATGCGGCAAACCCTCCGCCCCGCCGCATCTGGCAGTCCGGCACCCTCGTCTATTCGACAGCGGGAGTCGTGGTGCTCTTTGCGTGGCTGGTGCTCGGGGACTTTGCGTGGTGGACCCGGGACCGTTCGGTCGGCCCGATGTCCCAATGGTACCTGGCCCACCTGCAGGTGCCCAACCTGCTTTTCGCGGTGCTCATCAATTCGGTGCCCGCGGTCATCCAACTGATCATCTGCCCGATCATCAGCGTCCGGTCGGACCATCACCGCAGCCGCTGGGGCCGGCGCATTCCGTTCCTCATGGCCACCACCGCGGTCGCGACGGTGGGCATGATCGGGCTCGGGTTCACGCCGTTTCTCTCCGATGCGCTGTTCGGGCTGACTGGCGGCGGGCCGGAGAGCAGGAAGCTCATTGCCGTCGTTTGCTTCAGTGTTTTCTGGGTCGTCTTCGAGGTCGCCGCGCTCGCGAGCAAGCCCGTCTTCGACGGCCTGATCAACGACGTCGTGCCGCGACCACTGCTCGGACGCTTCTTTGGTTTGTTCCGCGCCGTCGGGCTGCTCGACGGCATGATTTTCAACTATTGGATCATGGGGCTCGTGCCGACGCATTTCGCGGTGATCATGATCACCGCCGGCATGATCTACGGCACGGCGTTCATGTGGGTCTGCCTCAAGGTGAAGGAGGGTGACTACCCGCCTCCGCCTCCTCCGCCGGCCAGGACCGGCGTGGCCGGCGCCTTCGGCTCCATCCGCGAATACTGTCGGGAGTGCTTCAGCCACCCCTACTATCTGTCGGTGTTCACCCTCATCATGGTGGCGGGACTCTGCTTCATGCCGTTCAACGCCTTCAGCATTCCCTACGCGCGCCATGTCGGCCTCGACATGGACCGGTTCGGCAAAGCCCAGGCGCTCGTCTACCTCATATCGCTGGCTCTCGCCTACCTGCTCGGCTGGATGGCCGACCGGTTTCACCCCCTGCGCATGGCCATCGCGGTGCTCACTGGCTTCATCGTGCTGACCGCCTGGGCCGCCCTCTACGCCCGCACGCCGGAGACGTTCCTCGTCGCATTCATCCTGCACGGCGTGGTGTCAGGCAGCTACTATACCGCCACGGCCTCCTCGCTGCAGCAGCAGCTCTTTCCCCGGGAAAAGTTCGCCCAGTTCGTCTCGGCCGCGATGATCTTCGATGCCATCGCGCGCATGTTCTGCCTGCCACTCGTCGGCCTGATCATCGACCGGGCCGGTACCGCCTATCACTACACATTCACCGTCGCCCTGGCGCTCGCGATCCTCGCGCTGGGGACGGCACTGCACGTTTACCGCCAGTTCCGGATATTCGGCGGCCCGGGGAACTACGTCGCCCCCGCCCCCCGAAGGCCCGCCGCGCCACCACCAGCAACCTGAGTCCGCCTTGTCCGACCAACCTCCCTCCATTCCTGATGTCGCCGGAACCTGGCGCCTTGCCCTGCCCCGTCGCGGCGGCGTGACGATCGTGACGTATCTCGTCTTCCACACCACGGAAACCGCATTCGATGGCACGGTCGTGATCAACGATGCCGTGGAAATCCCGATGCGGCGCGCCCGCTTCGAGCAGGGCGAGGGCTGCTTCAGCATCGACTGGAACGCCGACTATCGCGTGCGGCGCGAAGGCGACCGGCTCCGCGTCGTCATCTCCCCGCGCCGCGGCGAGTCCGAGGAAACCCTCGCGGAGCGGGCGCCGGCGGAGGTGACACGGCCCGTGGCCGCCGCGCCGTTGCCGGCCTTCGGCCCGCTTCCGCCCAATGGCCTGGCTTTGACGCCTCCGATGGGTTGGAGCAGTTGGAATCATTTCGCCGACCGGGTCGACGACCGCGTCATCCGCGAAACCGCGGATGCGATGGTCGCGAGCGGCCTGGCGGCGGCCGGCTACCAATACATCAACATCGACGACGCCTGGGCCGCCGGGCGCAACGCCGCCGGGGAGATCGTCCCCAACGGAAAGTTTCCCGACATGAAGGCGCTCGCGGACTACGTCCACGCCCGCGGGCTCAAGATCGGCATCTACAGCTCCCCCGGTCCGCGCACCTGCGGCGGATACGAGGGCAGTTACGGCCACGAGGAACAGGACGCGCGGACCTTCGCGGCGTGGGGCATGGATTTTCTCAAGCACGACTGGTGCAGCGCCGCGCGGATCTATGGGCAGTCCGCCGAAAATCTCCACGCCAGCTACCTGAAGATGGGGCGCGCGCTGGCGGCGTGCGGCCGGCCGATGGTCTACAGCCTCTGCGAATACGGCTATGGCGACGTGTGGATCTGGGGCGCGCAGGTCGGTGGAAATCTCTGGCGCACGACCAACGATATCCAGGACACTTGGGAATCGATGTCCTCTATCGGTTTCAGCCAGCATCCGCACGCGGACTGGGCCGGCCCGGGCCACTGGAACGATCCCGACATGCTCGAGGTCGGCAACGGCGGCATGACCACGACGGAATATCGCACGCATTTCAGTCTGTGGTGCCTCCTGGCCGCGCCACTCATCGCCGGCAACGATCTCCGCAACATGTCCGCCGACACGCTCGGGATCCTCGCGAACCGCGAGGCCATCGCCATCGACCAGGATCCGCTCGGCCGCCCGGCGCGGCGCATCGCCTCACGCGGCGAAGTCGAAATCTGGTCGCGACCGCTGCAGGATGGCGCCTGCGCCATCGGGATCTTCAACCGCGGCGACCGCCCCGCAACCGGCCGGATTCCCTGGCCTGAACTGGGACTGGCCACTCCACCCGCCGTGCTCCGCGATTTGTGGCGTCACCAGGATCTCGCGCCGGAAGCGCCGGGGTTCGCGACGGACATCCCGGCGCATGGATCCGTGCTGCTGCGGGCGCGTGTGGCGCCACCGGACTCTGCCATCCCTCCCTCGACATGAATCCAATGCCCCGCGCCTTCTTCGCCGCCGGCCTGCTGCCGGCTTTGTTTTCCTCCCTGTCCGCGCAGGTCTTCTTTGACCGCGAGGACATCATGCGCGCCGCCGGCTGGAAGGAAGGCGCGCCGATCACCGGCGACATCAACCCGCAGAAGACCTATCGGAACCCTGCATGGCGCGAGAGGATGCTGAGCCAGTTTCCCGCCGCCGATGCGAATGGCGACGGCACGCTCACCGAACAGGAGGCGATGCTCTTTCATCTCCGTCGCGTGCGACGCTTCACGCCGCAAGGCGGCGAACTGGAGTATCTGGGCAACCTGAGCCACTGGACCGAACGCGTGCCGATGCGTGACGGTCAGAGCCTCCCGGCCGAGGTTTACCTGCCCGGCGGGACGGGGCCCTGGCCGGTCGTCCTCATCCGCACCACCCGCGGGCGGATCGACAGCGCGCTGGACTTCGGCAACGAACTCCTGCGTGCCGGCTTCGCCGTGGTCGGCGGCGACCTCACGCCCGAAGGTGACTTCATCAGCGCCGACCAACTCGGCCGCACGGGACCCGGCCCGGAAATGTCACGCGAGGAGCGGGCGCAGTTCAATTCCCGCCGCAGTCAGCGCAACTCCGGAACCGACGGAGCCGACACGCTCGCGTGGATCGCACGCCAGCCCTGGAGCAACGGACGCATCGGGATGACAGGATACTCGGAAGCGGCGGCGCAAACGAAGACCGCCCTCGCGGCCAACCCGCCCGAACTGGACCTCGTCGTCACCGCCATCGGCACGCTGTCGCACCGGCTAAACCCTTTCACGGCGCAGCGAGGTGCCTCCGTGGATTGGGCCACTGGCAAATACGATCCGCCGGGGAGCGGCGGCTGGCAACCCCCGGCTCCCCGCGTCGACAGCAGCGCCGGGGCGTTGCTGTCGAGTCCTGTGGCGCCCGATGTGTTCTACGACGACCGCACCGGCTGGTTCGATTTCGCCACGCAGGGAGCCATCGATGAATGGAACAAGATGCGGACGAACGGAAAATCGACCTTGATCATGGGCATCGGCGGACACGGCCGCATTGGCTCCGAGGCCCGGATGCCCCCGGACTATGGCGACGCCGATCTCCTGCTTCCCGAGATCACCGCCTTCGAGTGGCTGCGCGACCGGGATCCATCGCAGGCGCGCTCCCGCTTCTACTATTTCCTCATGGGCGACGCCACCAATCCCGCCGCGCCCGGCAACGTCTGGAAGGTCACGGAATCGTGGCCGGTGCCCCACGAAGAGGTTGTCTGGCGCCTGCACCCCGATCGCTCGCTGCAAGTCGCGTCACCGGCCACGCCCGGCGGCGCCCTTTCCTATGTGCACGATCCGCGTCATCCCGTGGAAACACTCAACGGCGCCCGCATGCCATCCTCGCAACACGGCCCGCGCGATCAGCGGCGCCTGGCCGAACGCGACGACGTCCTCTCCTTTATCTCTGCCCCCTTCGAGCAGCCGGTGGAGATCACGGGGGAGTCGTGGGTCGAGCTGCACGTCTCCACCGACGCCCCCGACACGCAGTTCGTCGTCCAGTTGCTCGACATCTATCCCGACGGCTACCACTGGCCGATTCGCGAGAACCAGGTCGTCGCACGTTTCCACGACGAGACCGGTGAACCGCAGCGCCTCGAAGCCGGACGCGTGTATCAGCTCCGCATTCCCCTCGCCGCCACCGCGCTTGTCCTAGACCGCGGACACCGGCTTGGCTTGCAGGTCATGAGCAGCAGCTACCCATCCTATCCGGTGCACCCTAATACCTGGGACGCCATTGAATCCTATGCGGACGCGCGGCCGGCGCGCCAGACCGTCCACCTTTCGTCATCCCACGCGTCACGCATCATCCTTCCCGTGGTGAAACCCGGCGCCGTTCCGGATCTGGATTCGGCACTCACCCAACCGTAGCGCCGGGCGGCAGCACCCCTATGCCAATGTTCCATTCCTTGCGCGCCTTCGCGGCAGTGCTGCTGCTCTTCGCCGGGGCGTTGCCCGGCGCCGCCGAATCCGTGAAACTGGCCAGCCCCGACGGACGCGTCCAAGCGCTGTTCACCGTGGCGGAGGGACGCCTCGTCTATTCAGTCGTCCGTGATGGAACGGTGGTGGTGGAACCCTCTCCCTTGGGCATCACCGTCGACGGCGCCGATCTCGGGGCCGGGGTCGTGACCGGCGAAGTGACCCGCGGCGCCCGCGATACCCGCTATCCCTGGCGCGGCGGCAAATCCGAGGCCGTCGACCATGCCAATACGCTCGCGCTGACCATCGAGCACCGCTCCGGAGAAACGCGCTGGATCTTCGAAGCCTGTGCCTTCAACGACGCGGTGGCCTTCCGCTATGTCGTGCCGGGCGAAGGACGACGTCGCGTGAACCGCGAGGCGACCGCCTGGACGCTGCCGGCGGGCACGGCCGCTTGGTATTGCACCGCGACGATGCATTACGAAGGTGAATACGAGCGTGAAGCCGTGGAGAAAATCCCCCTGCGCCGGACGGCCACTCGCGACGACGGTCCGGAGCCGCGCGAACTCCCTGTCCGCCTCGGCCTTCCGATTACGCTCGAACTGCCCGACGGAACCGTCGCAGCGCTGCTCGAGGCCGACATCATGGGTTACAGCGGCATGACCCTGCGGCCGACCGGCACGGGCGTGCTGCGCGGCGAATTCGAAGACGACCCCGCCGGCTGGGAAATGACCGGGCCCATTCACTCGTCCTGGCGGGTGATCCTCACGGGGCCGGATCTCAACGCCCTGGTGAATGCCGATGCCATCGCGAACGTCTGCCCGCCGCCCGATCCCGCGCTGTTCCCCGACGGTTTTGCCACGGAATGGATCAAGCCCGGCCGCTCCCTCTGGCAATGGTGGGCGTTCGACAATGCCGGCACGCATTGGAGCCGGCAGAAGGATTTTGTCGATTACGCGGCGGAACTCGGCTGCGATTACTATCTCGTCGACGAGGGCTGGGAGCACACGCGGCAGGAGTGGTTCGAACCAGGCGGGTCGCCTTGGCCGCGAATGAAGGAACTCTGCGAGTATGCCCGGAACAAAGGCGTCGCGATCTGGGCCTGGCGGGCATGGAACTACAACGAGGGGGCCCA
>CAZFCY010000056.1:0-2976 GCA_964517665.1 uncultured Opitutaceae bacterium
GCCGAAGCCGAGCGCCGTCACCACCGCGTGCTGGAGCGGCGCGGCGGCGCCGACGGTGAGGAAGTCGTGGACCTTGCGCGCCTGCGCGACGAGCGGCGCCGAGGCGTGCACGTGGCCGATCCGCCAGCCCGTGATGGAGAACGTCTTCGAAAGCGACGAGCAGGAGAGGGTGCGTTCGGCCATTCCCGGAAGGTTGCGGAAATGGACGTGCTCGTGGGGGGGAAACACGATGTGCTCGTACACCTCGTCCGTGATCACGAATGTGTCGTGTTCGATCGCGAGTTCCGCGATCTGGAGCAACTCTTCGCGGCGGAAGACGCGGCCGGTGGGGTTCGAGGGATTGCAAAGCACGAACGCCTTCAGGCCGGAGCGGAAGGCGGCGCGCAGTTCGTCGTATTCAAAATTAAAATACGGTGGGCGCAGCGGCACGTGGACGGGCGTCGCGCCGGAGAGGATGGCATCCGCGTTGTAATTCTCGTAGAACGGCGAGAACAGCCCGACGCGGTCGCCGGGATCGCACACGGTGAGCATCGCGACCATCATCGCCTCGGTCGCGCCGCAGGTGACGACCAGCTCGCGCTCATGATCGACCGGCGAGCTCGTGAAGCGCGTGATCTTCGCGCCGAGCGCCGCGCGCAATTCGGGCGCGCCCCAGGTGATCGCGTATTGATGGCGGCCGGCGTCCATTGCGTCCTTCGCCGCCTGGATCAGCTCCGGCGGCGGATCGGTGTCGGGGAAGCCCTGCGCGAGGTTGATCGCGCCGTGGTGAAGCGCCACACGGGTCATCTCGCGAATGGCCGATTCAGAAAAGCGCGCGGTGCGCCGGGACGTAGCTGGCATGGGCAGGGAAGGTAAATGCTCTTGAGAACGAATGTGTTGCGGTTTTTGCGGTCGCCAGCAAATTTAATCTTTACTTAATAAGGTGAGTTACCATAAATAAGCCCGTTTGCCGCGACCAGGCCACTGGAGGGGCATGATCGACCTGCTGACAATGGCCTGCCACGAAACGAATTTCATCCACGCGGCGCCGCCGGAGATTCCCGAGCGGATTCGCCGTTCCGTGTGGAGCTTGCGCCCGGCTCAGTCGCGCATCGCTCGCGACCCCGTCGCGGCGAGGCGGCGCCTGCGGGGTGGGGCAGATGGAGAGACGAAACGAATGTGTCGAGCGGGCAGGACTGTGCCGCATCGCCTGGATCGATGTCGGCAGCCGGTTTCCGCCCGCGCCGGTCTGTGTCCCGGAGGCGCGCCCGATGCCGCCTCCTCGCGTCATTCACCATTCCTTCCCTGTATCCATGAAAGCACTACCTTCCACCAGCCACGACATCCCGCAACTCATCTTCACGTCCGCGGACGCGGAACGCCTGCTCGACGAAGTCCTCGAGGAATTCGAGGCGCTCGCCAACGCCTCTGAAAACATCGTCGTCTCGCCGGCTGATGTGATCCGGGTCGGAGACCGCGACTACGATTTCCACCGCTACGTCTTTCTCGGCGCGCGTGCCGACGGTCCAGCCATCCGCCTCGCGATCTACGCGGGCTGGGAAGGCGGGGATCTTCGCCCCACCTACGCGACCCTCGCCTTGTGGCGCCAGCTCGCGCTCCGGCCTGGCAACGCGAGCGGCTACAACCTTTTTCTCTATCCGATCGTAAATCCCGCCGCCTTCGATCGAAAGGCAGACAGCCCGGCGCGGCATCGCGACCTGGCCAGGGAACGCTGGTCCAAACCCGAATCGCCCGAGATCCAGCATCTCGCGCGGGACGTCCCGGTCCGGGGCTTCGATGGGTGGATCAGCGTGAGCACGCAAAGCGGCGCCGATCACATCGAGGCCGCCGTTCACGGGCTGCCGGTCGATCCCGCGTATTTGCCGACTGAATACGGGCGGTTTCACATCCGCTGGCTCGCGCTGACCCAGGCGCCGGCCGGTCCGGCCGATCTCGCGGAGGAGTTGCCGGTCCGCCCGGTCGGGCTGCAGTTGAAGATCCCCGGGCACTGGCCGGACGCGCTCTATTCGGCCGCCGTCTCGACCACGATTCGCGCGTTTCTCGAGCGCTATCGGGAAGTCCGCAGCTACGCGGCGCACCTGTGATCCGGCCACTCCAGCCTCTTTCGCACATGTCCATTTCGAATCTCACATCATCCATTGCGGTGGGCGAAGGCGTCGCCACGCCCAGGCCGGGCGATGCCGGCGAGCCGGCGTGGCTGCGGATCGTTCGCCGCAAAGTCGAGAACCTGCCCTACGGCGTCGTCAGCCTCGTGGTCCACGAGGGGCGCATCAAGCAGATCGAGTCCACGGAAAAGATCCGCGTCGAATCCGTGGCGGGAAACGCGAAGGCGGCAACCCTGGCCGGCGTCCGCTCATGACCGCGGCATCGACTCCATCCATCCGCAGTTCGAAGCGTCTCGCCGCTTCGCGCAGTGTTGTTCCATCGGCCGCGCCTCCGACAAATCCGCCGTTCGCGTCCGCGCCGCAGTCGCACGGCCCGTTCGATCCCCGTCCGCACCTTCCTGCAAACTGGCGTGGCGGCGAGGATCCGGCGCAGGTCGTGCGACGGCTGTTGACGTGCTTTCACGAGATGGCCTCGACTTCGGAGCAACTCTTCGCGTCGCCCGGCGAAACGTTCATCTCCGCGGAAGGCGCGTTCCACCAGCCGAGGTTCATCTTTTTCGGCGCGCGGGCCGCGCCGGGCGCGCTCCGCCTCGTGCTCTTTGCGGGCTGGAACGGCCGCGATCTCGACGGCACGATCACGCTGTTCAATCTCCTTCATCGCCTCGTCGAGAATCCGGCGATCGCGACCGGCTACAACCTGCTGGTGTATCCGCTGGTCAACGTCACCGGATTCCTGCGCGGCACGGCTGGCACGGCGCTCGGACACGACCTCGAGAACATCTCGTGGACGGCCGGGCTGCCGCCGCCGGAGTTGCGCGCGATCAGCGCCGACTTTCCGCGGCACGCGGCGCACGGCTGGGTGACGATCGGC
>CAZFCY010000056.1:2986-27548 GCA_964517665.1 uncultured Opitutaceae bacterium
GCCGATCGACGACGCGCGGTTTCAAGCCGACTGGCTTCCGGCCCGGGCGGATCGAAACGACTCGAGCCCCTCCGCCGGCCTGGCCGGCCTCGCGAAAACCGCGTTCGGACTGGCGATCGATTCCGGCTCCGATCTGCCGTCGGCCCAGCGGGTGTCCGCCCTGACCGATTTGATCGAGACGACCCTCGCGCGTTACCGCTCCGCCATCTCGTATGGCGGTGAACTGTAATGTGAGACGGGTGACAGGAGTCAGGTGTCAGTGAGCCTGCCACCTGACTCCGGCTTTCGCGTTGCCATCGACCGGGTGGTCAAATGCCTTCGGGCATGGGCAAGAACAAGCAGGCCACGTGGGGCGGCCGTTTTTCCGAAGGGCCGGCGGATCTGATGCTTCGCTTCAGCGAATCGGTTTCCTTCGACCGCCGGCTCGCGCCTTTCGACATCGCGGTGAACAAGGCGCACTCCGCCATGCTCTGCCACGTCGGCCTGCTCACGCCGCCGGAACGCGACGCGATCCATCACGGGCTCGACGAGATCGAAAAACAGATCGCGGCCGGCTCCTTCAAGTGGGACGCGCGTTTCGAGGACGTGCACATGAACATCGAGCAGGCGCTGACGAAGCGCGTGCCGGTCGCCACGCGCCTGCACACCGCGCGGAGCCGCAACGACCAGGTCGCGACGGACGCGCGGCTTTTCTTCAAGCACGCCTGCACGGAGGTCACGACGCGCCTCCGCGCGCTGCAAAGGGCGTTCGCGCAACTCGCGTCGGACAACGCCGACGTCCTCATCCCCGGTTACACGCACCTGCAGCGCGCGCAGCCGGTCGCGTTCGCGCACCACCTGCTCGCGTATGTCGAGATGCTGGAGCGCGATGCCGGGCGTTTCGCCGCCGTGCACGACCACGCCAACGTCTGCCCGCTCGGCTCGGGCGCGCTTGCGGGGACGACGCTGCCGATCGACCGCGAGTTCACCGCGAAGGAACTGGGTTTCGTGGACGCGAAGGGACGGGCGCGCGTGACCACGAACTCGATGGACGCCGTCTCCGATCGCGATGTCTTCATCGAGTTCGCGTCAGCCTGCGCGCTGGCGGGCGTTCACCTTTCGAGGCTCGCGGAGGATGTGATTTTGTGGGCGAGCGCGGAGTTTCATTTCGTCGATCTGCCCGATGCGTTCTGCACCGGATCGAGCCTCATGCCGCAGAAGAAAAATCCGGACGCGATGGAGCTTCTCCGTGGCAAGTCCGCGCGGTTGCAGGGCAACCTCCAGACGCTGCTCGTCATGGTCAAGGGCCTGCCGTTGACCTACAATCGCGACCTGCAGGAGGACAAGGTTCCGGTCTTCGACAGCTTCGACCAGCTCTGCCTCTCGCTCGAAGTCGCGGCGGGCACGATCGCGGGGGCGTCGGTCGATCGCGCGCGTTGCGCGGAGGCGGTGGACGATCCCGCGCTGCTCGCGACCGATCTGGCCGACTGGCTCGTGTTGCGCGGCGTGCCGTTTCGCGAGGCGCACCACGCCGTCGGCGGACTCGTCAGCGCGGCGGAAAAACTCGGGTGCGCGTTGAACGCCGTGCCGGATGCCGAGGCGGCGAAAGTGCATCCCGCGTTCAAGGGCGACTGGCGCGGCGTCTTCGATCTTGCGCGCGGCATGGCGCAGCGCGCCGGCATCGGCATGCCGGGACCGGACCGGGTGAAGGTGGAAATACGACGCTGGCGGCGCGCGCTCGACATGGATGGCGCGAAATAGAACGTCACAGAGGCCACGGAGGATGCGCGGAGTCCGCTCTGTGATCTCTGTGCATCCTTTCTGCGCTCCGTGACTTCGCTCGCTTTCAGATTGAGCCTCCCGTTCGACGGAGGAGTTTTTTGCAACGGATGGCTTTAGCATATGACAGTGGGGAGGCGGGTTCGCTCCGGCCGTTTCGCCCGGGGTTGATGTTCGGGTTCTTCAATGCCACCACCTGGCAGGTCGCGCTGGGCACGCCGATGGTGCTCTTCGCGGAGCAGCTCGGGGCGTCGGCGTTCTCGGTCGGGCTGGCGTACTCGTTCGTGTTTCTCCTCACGCCCGTGCAGGTGCTGGCCACGGCGCTGCTGCCGAGATACGGATACAAGCGGATGATGCTTTCCGGCTGGGGGCTGCGCAGCCTGTTCCTGCTTCCGCCGGTGTTTCTCGCGTTGATCAAGCCGGAGGCCGGATCGACGTGGATGATCGCGATCTTCATCGGCAGCGTTTTCTTCTTCACGCTCTTCCGTTCGCTGGGAAGCTGCGCCTACCTGCCGTGGCTCAACGCGCTGCTGCCCGACCGGATTCGCGGGAAATATTTCGCGAGCGAACAAACCGCGGCCGGCATCGGCGGAGTGGGCACGCTGTTGCTCAGCGCGGTCTCGTTCAGGATCCTGCCGATTTATGGCGCTTTCTTTTCCCAATATCTTTTCGCCTTCGTCGGCTCGTGGTTCGCCGCGCTGGCGCTCCGCCGATTGCCGGACGCGGAACGTCCGTCGGCGCTTTCGCTGGGCGACGTCCTCCGCGCCACGCCGCGGATGATCCTGGCGCGCGGGACATTCCGGCGCTTTCTCCTCATCGGCGTGTGGGCCGGCCTCGCGGTGAGCGCGATCCCGCCGTTTTGCGCCTACTACCTGCGGGTGGAGCCGCAGCTCTCGGCCGCGCAGATCGTGCTCTTCACCACGGTGCAGTACGGCGGCGTCATCTCCGGCGCGCTGGCCTTGCGCAACCATGTCGATCGCTTCGGCGCGCGGCCGTTCTTTCTCGCCTCGCTCGGCGTCTATGCCGGCATCGGCGTCTGTTGGCTGCTCATCCTGCGCGGGATCGTCGCCGGCCTCGCGCCGCTCTACGCGATGTATTATCTGCTCGGCATCGCGGCGTCCTGCTGGTTCAGCGCCAACATGAAATACCTGCCGCAAATCGTGGAACCGGGGCAGAAGGCGCTCGCGTTTTCGATTCATGGCGCGGTCACCTCGCTGATCAGCGGGCTGTCTCCGATCGTGTGGGGATTGTTCATCAAGGGCGGAGCCGGCGCGCCTTCCGTCGATCCCGTGGCGTTTCAGGCCTTCTTCATCGCCGTGATCGTGAGCGCGGGCGGCATCGCGTGGCTCGTCGCGCGGCTTCCCGAGGAGCGCGAGAAGATCCCGGGGTTGTTTCCCGGAGGGTTCTCGCTGCGGCCCTTTCGGGCGTTCACCCATCTCGCCACGCTCGTCTCGCCGGGCGGCGCGCCTGCCCCGGCCCGCGCCGGCGACGCGTCCCCGCGAGGCGAATCCAAGCGCTGAGGGCGCCGCAAACGCCGATGGGTCTCATCCGCATTCTCCCCGATCGCGTGGCCAACCAGATCGCCGCCGGCGAGGTGGTGGAGCGGCCGGCTTCGATCGTCAAGGAGTTGATCGAAAACTCCCTCGACGCGGGCGCGACGCGCGTCGAGATCGAGTTTCGCAACGGCGGGCGCTCGTTCATCCGCGTGGAGGACAACGGCGGCGGGATGTCGCGCGACGACGCGCTTCTCAGCCTGGAGCGGCACGCCACGAGCAAGATCCGCGAGGCGGGCGACCTCGATCGCGTGCTGAGCTTCGGCTTCCGCGGCGAGGCGCTGCCGTCGATCGCGAGCGTGTCGCGCTTCACCATGCAGACGCGCGACGCGGGCTCGGAAAACGGCTCGGAGATCCTGATCAACGGCGGCAGGATCGCGCACGTGCGCGACTGCGGCATGCCCGCCGGCACGCGCATCGTGGTGGCGAATCTTTTCAACTCCGTGCCCGCGCGCCGGAAGTTTCTCAAGAGCGACGCGACCGAGGCCGCGCACATCATCCAGCACGCGCGGCTCTATGCGCTGGCGAATCCCGGCGTGTCGTTCGCGCTGATCGAGGATGGCCGCGCGATCTTCCAGTCGCCGGTCTGCGCGACGCTGGCCGAGCGCGTCGCCGAGGTTTTCGGAAAACAACTGGCGCAGGGCCTCGCGCCGATCGAGGCGGAGGAAAAGCCTCTCGTCCTCCGCGGCCTGATCAGCCGGCCCGGCATTGCGCGGGCGACGCGGCACGAGATGGTGACGTTCGTCAACCGCCGCCCGGTGGACAGCCGCACGCTGGCCTACGCGATCCTGGAATCGTATCACACCTCGCTGCCGAAGGGGCGCTATCCGGTGGCGTTTCTCTTTCTCGAGCTTCCTCCGGCGGCGGTGGATGTGAACGTGCACCCGGCGAAACGCGAAGTGCGGTTTCGCGACGAGACGCAGGTGCGCGGTTTCACCATCCGCGCGGTCCTGGGGACGCTGCGTTCCCTGCGCGAGGAGTCGCTCCCCGGCGCGCCGTCAGCTTCGACGTCGATTCCCTCTTCGCAGCCGCCCGACACGCGGGCAGGGACGCCCGCGTCCACCCTGCGGCGGCCGGCGACGCCCGCGTCCGGAGATGCGCAACCGGCGCCTGCATCCAGTTTTTCGATACCGCCTTCCGCGGCGCCGGGGCGGGGGAGCGCGCCCGCGGCTCCGGCGGCCGCGACGGTGTATCCAAAAAACGGTGACAACCGTTCGCCCGCGGCTCCGCCGCCCGCCGCGCCGGTCCCGCGCGCGGGGGCGGGCTGGCGGCTTCTGGGCGACATCGCGGGCGGCTACAGCGCGTTTGAGACCCCGGGCGGGCTCGTCGTGCTCGACCGCGTGGCGGCGTCGGAACGTGTATGGTTCGAGCGGATACGCCGGCAGCAGGGCGGCGGCGCGGCGGAGAGCCAGCGGCTGTTGCTGCCGCTGCCGCTGGAACTCGATTCGGTCGCATCCGCGGCCCTGGCGGAAGGAAACGAGCTGCTGGGCATGTGCGGGCTCGTGATCGAGCCTTTCGGCCGCGACTTCTTTCGCATCGAGGCGATTCCGGCGTGGCTCGAGCCCGGCGACGCGGAGTCGCTGGCGCGCGATCTCGTGGCGTTGCTCGTGTCGGGGCGCATCGACCGGCGCGATGGCGCGCGCGCGCGCGACGCGTTCGCGAAATCAGCCGCGGCGCGCGCCGCGGTCCCGGCCGGCCGGCCGCTCGCGCCCGAGGCGCTCGACCACCTCGTGACGGATTTGTTGCGCTGCGAGAATCCGCACAGCGCGCCGGGGGGCCGCCCGGTCTTCATCGAGATCAGCGCCGGAGAACTCGCGCGGCGCTTTCACAAACAGCCGCTCCCGCGGGTCGTGGCGGAGGATTAGCTCGAGAGAGAGAAGTCAGATCGTGTCGGCTGGCCCGCCGGCTGCTTTGGTCCTTGCCCGGGTTCGATCGGGGCTTTTGTTGGCGGCTGCCGAGCCGATTGGCTCAACGAGCTTGCGTTCAAACCAAAAGATCATGGCAAAGACTGCTGCGAAAACACGCGCCACGGCCAAGCCGGGCTTCAATTTCGACATAGGCAATTCCGTCGAAGAAATTCAGCGTTCGATCTCGAACCATCTGAAATTCACGCTGGCGCGGGATCCCTCGACCGCGACGCCGCGCGATTGGTGGACGTGCACGGCCATGGCCGTGCGCGATCGCATCCTCGAGCGCATGATCCGCACGCAGGCCGCGCATCACGGCGGGAACGTGAAGCGGGTGTATTATCTTTCGCTCGAGTACCTCATGGGGCGCTTGTTGATCAACAACCTGATCAGCGCCGGCATTCTCGATCAGACCGAGGAGGCGCTGCACAATCTCGGGCTCGATCTCGCCGCCTTGCGCGACGAGGAGGTGGACATGGCGCTGGGCAACGGCGGTCTCGGGCGGCTCGCGGCATGTTTCCTCGATTCGCTCGCGACGCTCGATCTTCCCGCCGTGGGTTACGGCATCAATTACGAGTTCGGCCTTTTCCGGCAGGAGTTTGTCGAAGGCCATCAGGTCGAGCGGCCGGACGAATGGGCGCGCTTCGGCACGCCGTGGCAGGTTGTCCGTCCGGAATATACCCAGACGATTCGGATTTACGGGCGGGTCGAGACGCAGTTCGACGAGTTCGGCAACGCCAGGCCGGTCTGGGTGGACGCGAAGGCCGTGCTCGGCGTGCCCCACGACGTCCCGATCGCGGGCTACGGCACGAACACGGTGAACTTCCTCCGCCTCTGGTCCGCGCGGGCGTCGGAGGAGTTCGATTTCAACACCTTCAACGAGGGCGGCTACGTCGAGGCGGTGCGCGAGAAGACCGTGACCGAGAGCGTGTCCAAGGTGCTTTATCCGAACGACAAGACGGAAAACGGCAAGGAGTTGCGCCTCGTGCAGCAGTATTTCTTCGTCTCGTGCTCGTTGCGCGACATCATCCGCCGCTGGCGCTCGGACAACGGCGACTGGGCCGATTTCCCCGATCGCGTCGCCGTGCAGCTCAACGACACGCACCCCGCGGTGGCTGTCGCGGAGCTGATGCGCATCCTCGTGGACGAGGAGCATCTCGACTGGGACAAGGCCTGGTCGATCGTCAACCGCACCATGGCCTACACCAACCACACCTTGATGCCCGAGGCGCTCGAGAAGTGGGGGCTTCCGCTTTTCCAGCGGGTGCTGCCGCGTCATCTCCAGATCATCTTCGAGATCAACGCGCGGCTGATGGAGGCGGTGGAAAGCAAGTGGCCGGGCGACATCGAGAAGAAGCGCGCGGCCTCCCTCATCGAGGAAAACGGCGCGAAGATGATCCGCATGGCCAACCTCGCGGTCTTCGGCAGCCATTCGATCAACGGCGTGGCCGCGATCCATTCGCGGTTGCTCACCTCGCACCTCTTTCCCGAGTTTTTCGCGCTCTTCCCGAAGCGTTTCAACAACAAGACCAACGGCATCACGCCGCGCCGCTGGCTGCTGGCCTCGAACCCGAGCCTCGCGAGCCTGATCACGGAAAAGATCGGCGCCGCCTGGCCGCGCAATCTCGACGACTTGCGCAAGCTGGAAAAGTGGGCGGACGACGCGGCGTTTCAGGAGTCGTTCATGGCGATCAAGCACGAGAACAAAAAGGCGCTCGCCCGCGTGATCGAGGCCGAGTGCGGCGTGCGCGTCGATCCCTCCGCCCTCTTCGATGTGCAGATCAAGCGGCTTCACGAGTACAAGCGCCAGCACCTCAACCTGCTCCACATCCTCACGCTTTACCGCCGGCTGTTGCAGAACCCGTTGCTCGACATCCAGCCGCGCGTCTTCATCTTCGCGGCCAAGGCCGCGCCGGGTTACGAGCTGGCGAAGACGATCATCCACGCGATCAACGCCGTCGGCCGCGTCATCAACGACGACTCCCGCATCCACGGAAAACTGAAGGTCGTCTTCCTCCCGAATTACCGCGTCTCGCTCGCCGCCAGGATCATCCCGGCCGCGGACGTTTCCGAGCAGATCTCGACCGCCGGCAAGGAGGCCTCGGGCACCGGCAACATGAAGCTCGCCCTCAACGGCGCGCTCACCATCGGCACGCTCGACGGCGCCAATATCGAGATCGGCGAGGAGGTCGGCCCGGACAACATCTTCATCTTCGGCCTCACGGTCGAGGAGGTCGAGGCGCTCCAGAAACGCGGTTACAACCCCCGCGAATACTACGAGCGCAACGCCGAGCTTCGCGCCGTCCTCGACTGGGTGTCCTCCGACTACTTCACGCCCGGCGAACGCGGCGCGCTCGCCCCGCTGCGGCACAGCCTCGTCGATCACGGCGATCCATTCCTCGTCCTCGCCGATTACGAGGCCTACTGCGAAGCGCAGGCCAGGATCGACGCCGCCTACCGCGACAAAAAACGGTGGGCCAGGATGGCGATCCTCAACACCGCCCGCGTCGGCAAGTTCTCGAGCGACCGCACGATCTCCGAATACAATCGCGACATCTGGAAGCTGAAGTCGGTCGAGGTCGTCTGAACCGCCCGCGGGGCCCGGCGGGGCGTCCGTCCGACCTTCGACCGGCGATTTTCGGCTGTTTTTCTCTCGGGAATCGCCGCGCTCCAGAGGTCGGAGAAAAACCCGGCCCCGCCTTCCGCTTCTTTTGTGGCTTTGCACCCGCCGCCTCCGGCGCGTAACGTCGGCTCATGCGTCTTCGCATGACCCCTCCGTTTCTTTCCTCGCTCGCCCTGGCCGCTGTCGCGTGCGCCGTCGCGTTGCCCCGGGCGCAGGCGCAGGGCAGCCAGCTCGAATCAATCGCGAAATTCTATTCGCCCATGGCCGCCGTCTTCGCGGCCGACGGGCGGACGCTCTACATCGCCAACGGCGCCCGGGGCGACTACGGGATGATCGCCGGCTGGGGCTCGATCAGCAAATGCGCCGTCTCCGACGACGGCACGCTGACGGTCGATGAGCAGCAGTTCGTCGAGAAACTCGACGCCCCCGTCGATATCGCCATTCTCGCCAGGGCAACCTCGGTGTCACCCGCCGGCGCGCTCGTGGTCGCCGTCGGCGGCTCGTGGACGACCGACCTCCGCGGCGGCAACCTCGACGATCGCGCCCGCGGGACCGGCCTGGTGATCGTTGATCCGGCCACGGGCGAAGTCGCGGGTCGTTTGTTCCTCGGCGAGGGCTCGCCCATCCAGGACATGTTTGGCCGGCCGTTGCGGGATCCGTTCGCCGTCACCGCGGACCCCGAAGGGAACATCTACGTCGCCGATTACGCGGCGCGCGGCACGCTGTCGGATGATCCCGGCACGCCGCAACCGGGTTTGTGGAAACTGCACGCCGCCGCGGTCGAGGCCCTGCTCAAGGAGGAGGCGCCGCCCGATGGCTCGGTGGAGTTCATGGCCGTCCGCTCGATTCCGAGCGGCGTGGCTTATTCCACGCGCGACGACGCGCTCTACTTTGTCACCGGCGTCGCGGGCTACGATCTCGGCGGCGCGGTGCTCCGCCTGCCGCGCGGCGACTTCTCCGGCGCGGTGGAACTCGAGACGGTGGCCAAGGAAATGGGCTCGCTCAACGGCATCGCCTTCACGCCCAAGGGCACGATCCTCGTCGCCCGCAACGCGGGCGAGATCCTCGTCGTTCGCGGGCGGAGGCACAGGGAGGTGCGTTTCCGCGAGCGGTTCCGCTTCCTTTCACCGGGCCAGTTCGCGGCCACCGCGCTGGCTGGCGGCAGGACGCTCGTCGTCGTGCCCGAAGCCTCCGGCGGCGGCAGCGGCCGCTGGCGCCATGCCGTGAAAACGTTCATCCTCCCCGGCGACATCTGAGGGCGGGAAGTAGTGAGTAGCGAGTAGCGAGCATTCTCGATCACGTCCGCTCAACCATCCCTGGAGGTGGCAAACTGCGCGGCAGCGTCTTCTCGCTACTCGCTACTCCTTTCCCATCCGCATGCCCTACTTCGATCACAACGCCACGACGCCCCTGCTGCCCCAGGCGCGGGAGGCCTGGCTGGCGGCGATGGATGAAGCCTGGCAAAACCCGAGCAGCCCCTACCGTTCCGCGGCGCGCGCGCACCGGCTGCTGGAGGAGAACCGCTCGAAACTGGCCGCGATGTTCGGCGCCCCGCCGGAAAACATCGTCTTCAACTCGGGCGCGAGCGAGGGCAACAACGCCATCCTCGCGTGGGCCGCGGCCGTGTTGCCGGCCGATCGCGGCGCGTGCGTCCCGCCGACGGAGCACCCGAGCATGCTCGAGGCGGCGCGCGCGTATTTCGCCGGGCCGCGCCTGCGCTCGATCGAGGTGGACGCGTCGGGCCGGATCGTTTTCGAGAAGCTGGAAGCCGCGCTGCGGCGCGAGCCCGCGGGACTCGTCGCCGCGATGGCCGCGAACAACGAAACCGGCGTGCTCGGAGACGCCGCCGCCCACGCCGCGCTTTGCCGCGAGCAGGGCGCGTGGATGCTTTGCGACGGCTCGCAGTGGATCGGCAAGCTCCCGTGCGCGAAGCTCCCGCGAGACATCTTCCTCGTCGGCTGCGCTCACAAATTCGGCGGGCCGAAGGGCGCCGGTTTCATCTGCCTGCCGCCGGGCGCCGAGGGCTTTCGTGGCATCCGCGGAGGCGGGCACGAGCACGGCCACCGCGCGGGCACGGAAAACCTCGCCTCGATCGCGGCCATGGTCGCGGCGCTCGTGTATTCGGAAAGCCATGACGACGGAGACCGCCGGGCGCGCGCGGGCTGGCGCGACGCCTGCGCCGCCGCGGTGATCGCCTCGGTTCCCGGCGCGTTCGCGCACGGCGCCGATGCCCCGCGGTTGTGGAACACGCTCTCGCTCTGCCTGCCCGCGCATGAAAACACCCGCTGGGTCGCGCGGCTCGACCGGCTGGGTTTCGATGTTTCCACCGGATCCGCCTGCGCCACGGGCTCGGATGCGCCGAGCCACGTCCTTGCCGCGATGGGCGTTTTCCCGGAGCAGGCGCGCCGCACCATCCGCATCAGCAGCGGCTGGGCGACGACACAAGAGGACTGGCTGGCGCTCGCCGCCGCCATCGCCGCGACCTGGCGCGAACTCGAAGCGGAGAATTCCGGCGGCGCTGTGATCCAGGTTTAGGCAATCGAGACGAGACTCCTCATGTCATCACGGGTTCGATCAGTTCCATTCGTTCGCCTTTTTGGCTTCGGGCGGGCTTCGGTCCTTCCCACCCGCGTCCGATGACGCTGCGCGAAATCCGGCTGCGGGACTTTCGCAACATTACGGAGGCCGTCCTTCGCATCGACGGGCTGCGGTGTTTCCTTGTCGGCGCCAACGGCCAGGGGAAGACCAACCTGCTGGAGTCGATCGGCTATATCTCCGCCTTGCGCGCGTTTCGCCCGGGCGACAACCGCGTGCTCATCCGCGAAGGCGCGGCGGAGGCGGCGATGGCGTATCAGGTCGAGCACGAGAAACTGGGCCCGAGCGAAGTGGTTTTGCGGATACGGCCGCGGTCGAAAGAGGCGGTGTTCGACGAGCATCCGGTGCGGCGGCTGGCGGACATCATCGGGCGTTTTCCGACCGTGCTCTTCGCCTCTGAGGACATCCAGCTCCTGCGCGGGTCGCCCGCGTTGCGGCGGCGTTTTCTCGATCTGCACCTCGCCTCGCTCGATCCCGGTTACCTCGAGGTTCTGCAACATTTCCACCGCGCCCTCGAGCAGCGCAACCGCCTGCTCAAGGACGGCGCGCCCGACCCGCGCGCGCTCGCCGCGTTCGAATCGCAGCTCGCTCCCGTCGCGGTCGAGGTCGTCGCGCGGCGCCGCGCCGGCGTGGCGGCCCTGGCTGGACGCGTGGCCGCCTTCCACGCGCGCATCGCCGAAAGGGCGGAGAGCGCCACGATCGAATACCGCGCCGACCTCGAGGCGCCGGATGCGGCGGCGTTTCTCGCCTCGCTCGAGCGGTTTCGCGCGCGCGACCTGCTGGCGCGCGCGACCCAGCGCGGGCCGCATCGGGACGATCTCGCGTTGCGCATCGACGGGCGCGACGCCGCGCTCTTCGGCTCGGAAGGCCAGCAACGCGCGCTCGTCCTCGCGCTGCGTTTTGCCCAGCTTCGCGAGGCGCGGGAGCGGACGGGCGTCGCGCCGGTCGTGCTGGCGGACGACGTGCTGGGCGAACTCGACCCCGCGCGCCGGGCGCGTTTCTGGGCCGCGCTCGACGAGGACGCGCAACTTTTCGCCACTGGAACCTCGCTCCCGCCGGACGAGGGCCGCGCCTGGCAGGTGTTCCGGGTGGAGCAGGGGAGGTTCGAGGGGGTTTCACATTTCAAGTCTGAGATTTGAGATCTGGGATTCCGGCCCTGGCCGGCTTCGGAGTCGGGCGCGCGGTCGCCTCCGTGGCCGGGATTTTTTTGCCTTTGACGGGCGCGACGGGGCCGCGGAGAACCTTCCGCGTGGTCTCTCTAGAGGATAATACTGAAGACATCATCGGAAAGGCCCAGCGCGGCCTCGGCTACAACAACGACACGCTCGCCCGGCAGGCAGGCATCACGGGCACGCAACTGCGCTCGTTGAAGAGCGGGGAGTTCATCGAGGAGGCGTTGCGCCGGGTCGCGCCGGTGCTCCGATTGGGGGCGGATCAACTCGTGCAGATCGGTCGCAAGACCTGGTATCCCGAGCAGCCGCCCGCGATCGCGGGATTTCGGATGTTCAACACGCCTTACGAGGACATGACGGTGAATTCCTATCTCGCGTGGGATCTCGAGACGCGCAAGGCCGTCGTCTTCGACTCGGGCGCGGATTGCGCGCCGGTCCTCGAGGCGGTGAAGGAAAACAAGCTCACGGTCGAGATCGTCCTGCTCACGCACGCGCACATCGACCACGTCGTCGATCTGGCGAAATTGCTCGCGGCGACCAAGGCCAAGGCGTGGATCAACTCCCGTGAGACGGAAGGAAACGACCCGCCGAAGGGCGTGGAGAAGTTTTCGGCCGGCCAGAGTTTCATCCTCGGCAAGATCCGCATCGAAAGCCACCTGACCAACGGGCATTCGCCGGGGCAGACGACCTTCGTCCTGCGCGGACTGGAGCGCCTTGTCGCGGTGGTGGGCGACTCGCTCTTCGCCGGCTCGATGGGCGGCAGCGTCGGCGCGTATGCCGATCAGCTGCGCACGAACAAGGAAGTGATCTTCGCCCTGCCGGACGACACCGTGCTCGCGCCCGGCCACGGCCCGCTCACCACGGTGGGCCAGGAGAGGTTGAACAACCCGTTTTTCACCGGCTGAGGCGCGCGGAAGCGTTCGCCCCGCGCCGGGCGGTCGCGTTTCAGGTGGACCACTTGGGGCTTCCTCCCTTGGCTCCCGCGCCAGGTGACATTTGAACCGTGGCAGTGGCTGCTCCTCGTGATTGCGGCGATGGTCGTGGGCCTGTCCAAATCCGGAATCCCCGGGGTGGGCATCCTCGTCGTCGGCATTTTTTCCAACCTGATCCCGGCCAAGCTCGCCACCGGCATCGTGCTGCCGCTGCTCATCGTGGGCGATATCGCGGCGGTTTCGGCCTACCTGAAACACACGCAGTGGCGGCACGTCCTGCGGCTTTTCCCCTGGACGGCGATCGGTGTCGTCGCCGGTTATTTCGCGCTCGATCGCATGACCAATCGCGAGGTGGCGGTCGCGATCGGACTCATTCTCCTGCTCATGCTCGCGGTCCATCTGTGGCGAAACCACAAGCTCTCCGCCGGGCAGCTCGAGCGCGAGATGGCGGAGCACGGGGCGTGGTTCGCGCCGGTCATGGGCGTGCTCGCGGGATTCACGACGCAGATGGCCAACGCGGCCGGGCCGGTCATGATCCTTTACCTGCTCGCGATGCGGCTGAAGAAAATGGATTTTCTCGGCACGAGCGCCGTCTATTTTTTCACGCTCAATCTCTTCAAGGTTCCATTCATGATCCACCTCGGGCTGATCAACACCGAGAGCCTCGTCGTCAACGCCTGGCTCGCGCCCGCCGTGCTCGCGGGCTCGGTCGTCGGCCGGTTGATCGCCACGCGCGTGCCGCAGCGTCTCTTCGAACGCCTCGCGCTGGGCCTGACGTTCCTCGCCGCGTTGAAGCTGCTGTGGGGGTGAGCATCAGGGGACAGGGGACAGTCTTAATGCTCGCTACCCGCTACCCGCCACTCACTACTTTCCCGGCATGGGTCGAATGACCACGCGCGAGATGTGGAAGGCGAAGATCGAGGGCCGGCTTCCGGCTTCCCGACAGGGGAACGGCGCCGGCGCCCTCGGAAGTCGTTCCGCCTTCAACGGTCGCGTGCTCGGCATCGATCCGAGTTTGCGCGGGAGCGGTTTCGCGCTGCTCGAGTTCACGCCGGGGCGGCAGCCGCTCTTGTTGCACAGCCGGACGTTGAAGCTCGTGCCCGCGCGCTCGATGGCGGAGTGCCTCGGCGCGATCTTCCAGGCGGTGAGCGCGGCGCTGGAGACGCACGAGGTCGCGCACGTCGCGCTCGAGCAGACGATCTACGTGCAGAATTTCCAAACCGCCCAGATCCTCGGCGCGGCCCGGGGCGCGGCCATCGCGGCGGCGGCGGTGCGGGATTTGCCGGTCTTCGAGTATCCGCCGCTGCGTGTGAAGCAGGCGGTCGTCGGCGTCGGGCGCGCGAGCAAGGAGCAGATGGCGCGCACGGTCATGAGCCTGCTCGGGCACGGCCGCACGCTCGCGCTCGACGAGGCGGACGCGGCCGGCGTGGCGCTGTGCCACGCCTTTACCTGGAGGGCGGGAGAAGGTTTAGGAGCGTAAGTTTTGCAACGCGCCGCCTTTGCTGTTCGTTCGGGGACTCAATGGAAAATCGCGGCCGCAGCACCGGACAGACGCCTTGCCCGGGTTTGGCGTCCCGCCACTCCCAACTGCGCTTTAAAAACCCGCTCCGAATCAACCCGCGTTTTGTTATCACTCCCATGCGCATGATGAAAATCCATCGTTTCGTCCCGGTTGTTGTTCTTCTGCTTTCCGGTCTGGCCCCGCTCGCGGGCGCGATCGACATCCCGCCACGGGAAAAGGCGCCCAACGACGAGTCCGAGTATCGCCGCTTCACGCTCGAAAACGGCCTCGACGTCATCCTCCTCTCCGATCCGAAGCTCAACAAGTCGTCCGCCTCGATGTCCGTCGGCGTCGGCTCGCTCAGCGATCCGCGCGACCGGCAGGGCCTCGCGCATTTCCTCGAGCACATGCTCTTCCTCGGCACGGAAAAATATCCCGACGAGGCGGAGTATGGAAACTACCTGCGCAGCAACGGCGGCTACAGCAACGCCTACACCTCGCGCGATCACACCAATTATCATTTCGAGATCCGCCACGAGGCCTTCGAGGGCGCGATCGATCGGTTCGCGCAGTTCTTCATCGCGCCCCTCTTCACCCCGGAGTTCACGGAGCGGGAGATCAACGCGGTCAATTCCGAGTACCAGAAAAACCTCGAGAGCGACAACTGGCGCGAGTTTCAGCTCACGCTCTCGCTCCTGCGCGAGGGGCATCCGGCGAACAAGTTCAACATCGGCAACCTCGAGACGCTCGGCGGCACGACGCAGGAGGAGTTGCTGAAATTCTATCGCGAGCACTACAGCGCCAACCAGATGGCGCTCGCCGTCACGGGCAAGGCCGGCCTCGACCAGCTCGAGGCGTGGACGCGCGAGTATTTCGCCGCCGTGCCCGATCGCGGCCTGCCCGATCTGCGCTTTCCCTCCGATGTGCTCGTTCCAAAGGCGGCGTTGCGCCTGGCGAAGATCGAGCCCTTGAAGGATCTGCGGCAGCTCAGCCTCGCGTTTCCCCTGCCGGGCACGCGCGGCATGTGGGCGGGCAAGTCGCCGGAACTGATCGGCTTCATCCTCGGCTACGAGGGCGAGGGCAGCCTGCTCTCCGCGCTCAAGGCCGAGGGGCTCGCCACTTCGCTCGGAGCCGGCGCCCGGGGCGAGTCGGCCGACTATGGTTTCTTCAGCGCCACGATCGGCCTCACGCCCGCGGGCCTGGAGAACCAGGAGCGTGTGCTCGCGCTCTTCTTCGCGGCGATCGAGGACATGCGGCGCGAGGGTTATCCGGCGTATCTCTTCGAGGAGCGCAAGACCCTCGCGCGTCTCGACGAGATGTTCGCGGACAAGGGCGACGGGGCCAGGCGCGCGGTCGCGCTGGCCAACAACGCGCGCGAGCACGGCCTCGAGATCGCCGAGCGCGAACCCTACCTCTGGCTCGAGCCGGATCCCGAAGGTTACATGAGGATTCTCGGGGAGCTGCGGCCCGAGAACATGCTCGCGACCGTCATGGCGAAGGGCGTGCCGACGGACAGGGTGGAGCCGTATTTTAAAACTGAATACAGCTACGAGGAGACCGCGGGCTCCGCGTTCGACGCGTTGAAGCATCCGCCGGAGGTCGCGGCCATTCATCTGCCGAAGCCGAATCCGTTCATCCCCGAAAGCGCGGCGCTGCTCGCGACGCAGCCCGTGCGGCTGATCGACGAGCCGGCGACGAGCCTGTACTACCTTCAGGACATCGAGTTCGAGCGGCCGATGGTCGCGCAGATCCACCGCCTCGTGCTTCCGCGCTCGATGGGGACGCTCGAGAATTCCGTCCTTCTCCGTTTCTACGAGGCCTGCGTGAACGAGGCGCTGAACGAGATCGCCTACGCCGCGGCCACCGCCGGCCTGAGGCTTTCGGTCACGGCCGCGCTCGAGGGCGTGACGATCTCGATCGACGGGTACGACGAGTCGGCCGACAAGCTGGTCGAGGCGGTCACGGCCAACCTCATCGATTTCCCGCTTTCGGAAGAGCGCTTCGCCGCGATCAAGGACCGGCTCTTGCGCGAGCTGGGCAATTTCCCGCGATCCGATGCGTGGCAGATCCTGCTCGAATCGCGCCGCGCCGTCGTGCGCGAGTTTCACTTTCGTCCCGACGAGCAACTGCCGGTCGCGCGGAAAATCAAGCTCGCCGACGTGCGCGCGTTCGCCCGCAGGCTCTACAAGCAGGGCAAGCTCGAATCGCTCGTGCACGGAAACGTCGGCGCCGCCCGGGCCGTGGACGCGACGCGCAGGCTCGCCTCGACGCTCGAGCACAGGGCCGTCGCGCCCGACCGGCTCCTGCGCCGCCGCCTGCTGACGCAACCGGAGGGCGAGGCGCTGCTCGGCACGGAGAAGCTCGTGGTGAACAACTCGGCCTTCCGCCAGGAGTATTCACTGGGCGGAGACGCGCCGGAGATTCGCGCCGCGACGCTCGTGCTCGCAAACTTCATGGCCGAGCCGTTCTTCACCGAGATGCGCACGCGCCAGCAGCTCGGGTACGTCGTCTTCGGCGGAGCGGGCGCGGAGGAGCGCACGAACTTCGCCTACTTCATCATCCAATCCGGCAATCACCCCGCCGACGAATTGCAGGCGCGGGCCGAAGCCTACATCGCGGAGCTTCCGGGATTGTTGAAGGCCATCCCCGACGACGCCTGGGAGATGATCGTCGCCGGCGCGAAGTCGGAACTCGAGGAGAAGGACAAGACGATCGCCGAGCGCGCCGCCCGGCTTTTCGACCTCGCCTACAACTACGACGCCGGGTGGTCGCGCCGCGAGGCGACCGTGGCCGCGCTCGACGCGCTCACACGCGATCGCGCCGTCGAAATTTTCACCTCCGCGCTCGATCCGGAGGGCCGCCGCAAGCGCACCTTCCTCGGTTTCTCACGCGATCACGAGCCGAAGGAGAAACTGGAGGACGACTTCGCGAACCGCGCGAAGTGGAAAGCGAAACGGCAATACCGCTGAGGCTGGGAAACCACGGAGCGCGGAAGGACGGAATTCGCGGTGGAGTGGAGAGGCCGGCGCGCCCTCTGCTCTACCGCGCAAGCCCTGTGTTTCCGTCCTTTCGGTCTCTGTGCTTTCGTCTGACGCGCAGGATGGCGATCTTGGTCGAGTGGTTGAAAGGCGCGGGGTCTGTCACCGGTTTTCGGATACAGGTTTCGGGATAGCCGGTGAAGTCCTCGGGCACGGGAATCAGCGCCTCGATCGCGAGGCAGCCGTCCGCGCAGAGTTTTTCCAGCGTATCCAGAAAATCACGACCGCTGACGAAGAGGGCGTTGTTCACGGCGACGAGGCGGCCGCCGTCGTTGATCAGCGGGCGGACCTTGTTGATCAGCCGCGCGCTGTCGGCGGCGAGGTCGAATCCGCCGCGGGATGAGGCGGCGAAAAACGGCGGGTCGAGGAAGACGCAGTCGAACCGGCGGCCCGCGCGCTTCAACCGGGCGACGAGCGACCAGAAGTCGCCGGCGAGAAACGAGGTCGTGCCGGCGGGCAGCGCGTTCAGCTCCAGGGACGCGCGCGCCATGTCCATGAAGCGCGGATTGAGGTCGAGCTGGACGACCTCGCCCGCGCCGCCGGCGATCGCGGCGACGCCGAGGCTTCCGGTGTAGGCGAAGGTGTTGAGGACCGATTTTCCGCGCAGGTTCTCGATCGCCCAGCGGCGGAGGTTGCGCGTGTCGAGGTAGAAGCTGGCGTCGCGGTTCATGGCGAGGTTCACCGCGTGGGCGACGCCGTGTTCGGTGATCCGCGTGTCGGGGGCGTCGCCGAAAACCAGGCGCCCGCGCCGCGCCTCCGGCGTCGCGCCCGCGCGCGTCTTCAGGACCGCCGCGCGCAGCCAGGGAAGCCGCGCGCGCAGGACCGAGGTTGCGTCGTGAACGAGGGCGTCCGCGGCCTCGGGCGGCGCGGCGTAATTGTGCAGCACGGCGGTCGCGGCATACACGTCGATCACCAGATCGGGCTCGCCCTCGAGAAAGCCGTTGAAGAGACGAAACGCGCCCTCGCGCGCGGCGTCGAAAAGACTTTCGCGGGCGGCGATGGCCCTGGCCAGCAGGTCGGCGATCGGCTCGCGTGACATGGCGGCACGAGAACGCATCCGCGCCGCCGGATCGAGCGGGATGTGGCGAAGGGAGGAATAACGCGGTCGAGGACGCCCGCGTCCACCCAGGGCCGGGTGTTCCAGCAAGGCAAACGCGCGGTCACCCGCGGCCCGGATCACCACCCCGGAAAATATATCGCATGCGTCCGGGTCGCTTTTTCTTCCGCATGGGGCCGGAGCGTGTTACGGTCAGCGCCATCATGCGCCTACCTCCCCCTCTTTGCGAAAGTGCCGATGCCACGTGACACCTACACCTTCTCCACGCGCGACGGGCCGGACTGGCGGATGATCCGCGCGTATGCGCGGCACATTGTCATCATCCTCGTCATCGGCATCCTCACGATCGGCGTGTTCTCGGGCTACTACACCGTCCAGCCGGAGGAGGAAGCGGTGGTGAAGCGATTCGGAAAGGTGATCGCGATCGTCGGCCCCGGGCCGCATTTCAAGCTGCCGTTCGGCATCGACCGGGCCGTGGCGGTGCCCACGGCGCGGGTGCTCAAGGAGGAGTTTGGATTCCGCTCCATCGCGACCTCCAGTGATCGCACGCAATATCAGAAGGACGCCCGGCATCGCGACGAGTCGCTCATGCTCACGGGCGACCTCAAGGTGATCGATGTCGAGTGGGTCGTGCAGTATCGCATCTCCGATCCGGACAAGTTTCTGCACGTTTCCCGGGAGCCGCAGGTGGCCTTGCGGGACATCAGCGAGGCGGTCATGCGCCGCATCGTGGGCAACAGCCTCGGCAGCGATGTGCTGACCGAGAAACGCGCGGAGGTGGCGCTGGCGGCCCGGATCGAGTTGCAGGAAATCCTGACTCGCTTCGATCTCGGCCTGCAGGTCAGCGCGATCGAGTTGCAGGACGTCACGCCGCCCGAGCCGGTGAAACCCGCCTTCAACGAGGTCAACCAGGCCGAGCAGGAACGCGAGCGGTTGGTCAACGAGGCCGAGACGCGTCGCAATCAGGTCATCCCGCGCGCCGAAGGCCAGGCGAAGCAGGTCATCGCCCAGGCGCAGGGTTACGCGGCCGAGCGGACCAATGCCGCGCGCGGCGAGGCGGAACGTTTCACCGCGATCCTCGCTGAATACAGGGACGTTCCCAAAGTGACCCGCCAGCGCATGTATCTGGAGATGATCGACAAGGTCCTGCCCAAGGCCGGCCAGATCATCATCATGGAAGAGGGAGGCAACGCCCCCTTGCCCCTGCTCAACCTGGGAACGCGCCCCGCCGCCCCCGCAACGGAGGTTCGTCGATGAAGGGCTCCAGCGTTTTTCTTGGCATCCTCGGCATCCTTGCCGTGGGCGCTGTCGTGATCCTGCCGGCCTCGATCTACACGATCGACCAGGCGGAGCAGGCGATCGTGGTGCAACTCGGGGCGCCCGTGGGCGAGCCGATCAAGGAACCGGGGCTGCACTTCAAGATCCCCTTCGTGCAGGACGTGATCCGCTTCGACAAGCGGCTCATCTCGTGGAACGGCGATCCCAACCAGATCCCGACGCGCGGCGAGCAATTCATTTCCGTGGACACGACCGCGCGCTGGCGGATCGTGGACCCGCTCGTCTTCCTGCAGCGGGTGAGGAATGAGCAGGGCGCCACCACGCGGCTCAACGACATCCTCGATTCCGTCGTGCGCGATCACATCTCGGCAACCGATCTCGTGGAGATCGTGCGCTCGAAAAGCTGGAGGGTCGACGAGGAGGACATCGAGCGCGCGCAGGTCACGGGCCAGGAGGACGAAAAGATCCTCCGGCAGGAGGTGCGCACCGGCCGCGAGGAACTCGTTCGCTCGATCCTCGAGCAGGCGCGCGAGACGATGCCGGAGTACGGGATCGAACTCGTGGACATCCGCATCAAGCGCATCGATTACGTCGAGGCCGTGGAGCAGCGCGTCTTCGACCGCATGATCGCGGAACGGCAGCGCATCGCCGAGCAATTCCGTTCGGAGGGCGAGGGCCGCGCGGCGGAAATCGATGGCGACACGCAACGCCAGCTCGCCGTGATCCAGTCCGAGGCGCGACGCCAGGCGGAGGTCATCCGCGGCCAGGCGGACGCCGACGCCACGCGCATCTACAGCGAGGCGTTCGGCGCCGATCCCGAGTTTTACGCGTTTCTCCGCACGATGGAGAGCTACACGCGCTCCCTCGGCGAGCGAACGACCTTCATGCTCGGCGCGGACTCCGAATACTTCCGCTACCTGCGCGACATCAATCTGCCGGACGACGAGCCGTGACGCGCCCGCGCGCAAGAGCCGCGTGATCGGATCGCGCGGCCTTCACGCGGCCGGACCGGACGAAATGCAAGGTTGCGCGATGCGCCGGCGGGCGCAGGGTCGTTGCATGGCATCAACCGCGCGCCCGCATCCAGGACGATGAGTCGTGACTACTGGGACACCGTGGCGGCCGATTACGAGGGCAGTGTCTTAAGCGTCTTTGATCACGATGACGACGGGGCGATTCGCGCGCGCGTCGATGCTCGCGCCGATCCGCGGCACCGCGCGGCGGACGTGGGTTGCGGGGTGGGGAAATTCCTTCCGATGCTGGCCGGCTCGTTCGGTGGCGTGGAAGCCTGCGACTTCTCGCCGCGATGCCTCGATCGCGCGCGCGCGCGCTGCGCCGCGCTCGGGAACGTGAGGTTCCATCAGATCGATCTGGTGAGCGAACCCGCGCCGTTCGAGCCGGTCGATTTCGCGCTTTGTATCAATGTGCTCCTCATGCCTTCGCTGGACGACCGCATGCGCGCGTGGCGCTTCGTGACGAATCAGGTGGAGCGCGGCGGACACCTGCTTCTCGTGGTTCCCGCGCACGAGTCGCTCCTGTTTCAAAACTATATGGCGGTGAGCGAGGCCCTGGACGCCGGCATGGCCTGCGACGACGCTGTCGCAAGCACGGTCGCGGCGCACGATTCCGGCTGCGCGCGGCAGATGCAGTTGGGGGTGCATCCGCTCCAGGGGAAGCCCACGAAGCACTATCTGGGGGACGAGTTGCGGGCGCTCATGCGCGAGCATTTCTTCGACGTCGTCGAGCTGGCGCGGCTTCCTTATCAATGGGATGACGACGACGGCGCGCGCCGCCGCTCCTGGGACTGGCTGGTCGTGGCGCGCCGCCAGTGAGCGGCTGGGATGTGTGATCGCAGGCAGGACCACACTTCGCGAAAAAGCTCCTCTCGATCACGCCGGAATCGGTTTTTTTGCTCGCGCGCCCGGGGCTGCCCGCCGGATAAAAAGCTGTTGCCCCCCTAAAGATGAAGACACTTCATAAGACGATTCGCGCGTTCGTCGCGGTGATCGGCGCCGCGCTCCTGATTGCTGCCGCGCCAGCAATGAACAATGATGATGTGGTGAGGATGATTGGCGCGGGATTGTCCGAAGACATCATCATCAACGCGATCAGGACGGCTGAAACCGACGAGTTCGATGTCTCGCCCGACGCGCTCATCAGCCTCAAGAGGAAGGATGTGAGCGACGTGGTCATCCAGGCGATGCAAACGCGCTCAGCAGGACAATCGGGCAGAAATGGCGAGACGGACCGGGAGGCGGGGTCGATCGACTATAACGACGTTCCCGACGAGGAAATGCTTCCGCCGACGATCACGCCCGAGGCGAGAGGCCGTTACTACACCCGATACACCTGCAAGTTCGAGAAGGGCAAACGCCTCGCGACCAATTACTGGCGCGGCGTGTTGATCCCGATCAACACCGAGGTGGATCTGATCGGGATCAAAAGGGACAGCTTCACCCTGCGGATCGGCCATTCCTCCGAAACCGTCGTTTTCGAGAACGTTTCGAAATACACCAATCGCAGCGTCGAGCAGCTGCTCGAGGAGTTCCTCGCCGACGAGGTCACGCCGATCGAAAGATATGGCGATGACATGGCGCGCTTCATTCGCACGGGAACGGTCCGCCTTGGCATGACGAAAACGCAGGTTCTGCTCACGCGCGGCTATCCGCCGGCGCACAGCACTTCGTCGCTCGATCTCGACAACTGGCAATACTGGTCGAGCCGTTTCGTCGTCCAGACACTCGTCTTCGATCACGAAGTCCTCGTTCAAGGGCGCGGGCTGTACTGAGCCGACACGCGCGCCCGCCGTTCTTCGGCGCATTCCCGAAGCGCTCGTGTTTCGTGCAGCAGCTCCTTCGCGGCCGACAACGCTTCGGGCCGGGATGATTCCTCGCCGGCCCGATGGCCGGCTTCAACGTGGGCTCGCGTTGTGTCATCGGGGTCGCCCAGGCCGGACTCGCGAAACTCACGCAGGCGATCGAGAATCAAATCGCGGATCTCGGGCGCGTTGGTCACGCCGTGAAACCTGCCGGTGTGAAGAGAGTCCTCATGGGACTGCCTTTCCTTCTCGCCGCCGCCACCGCCACCGGCGGAGGTCACGCGCACGTCGGCGATCCCGAGGAGCCGCTGCACCGGGCCTTCGGAGAGTTCGACCTGCTGCAGGTTGGCAAAACTCATCGTCGCTTCCCGCACCCGCCAGATGCCGGAACGGATGCGCAGGCTCCGGTCGGTGACGATATACCATCGAAGCTCGTATTCCAGCCGCACGAGCATGCCTGTGCCGATCAATTGCGCGACATAGATCGCGATGCCGACGATTTCCACGAACGTGACCAGAGGGAGGATCCACGCGGCGTGCGGCGCGACCTTCGGCGCCAGCGCGCGGATCCACTCCGGCTCGTCTCGATCGTCGCGTTGCCCGGAGACTCCTTCGAGCGGCTCGATTTCGGACGCCGAAGGCAAAGCCGTTTGATGGCTTTCGACGGCGCGCCCGAGCGACCAGAGCAGATTCAACGAGAAAATGATGCCCGCGAGGGTGGCGAGCTGCGCGCCGGCCCACCGCGCGAGGCAAAACCAGTAGAAGTTTTTCCCCGCGCGGAAAACGCGCGCCGAGGCGGGATCGCCGGCCGGAGGCTGCGGCTCGGGCGGAAGGCGCATGCACTCGAGGACGACGTTGCGTATCCAGTCAAACATGACGCTCCTTTTCCGCTTCGGGCGGCGGCCCGGCGTCGAGCGCGAGACGGATCGCGCGCAGCTCCTGCGCGACCTCGCGCAGGACCATCGCCAGCTCCGCTTCGGCTTGCGAGGGGGCGCCGGCGGCCGGTCCGGCGGTTGGCGTCTTCGGCGGCGCCTGCACGCCTCGCATGCGCGAGTAGAGAAAGTCGCGGACGGATTCGTATTCCTGGATTCCTTCCAGCGTCATCTCCGCCGCGGCGTTTCCGCTCGCGGTCTGGATCATGACACGAGCCAGCCCCAGCCATCGCTCGACGACGTTGGAATGCAGATGGATGTCCTGAATGCGCGCGTACTGGATGATGACCTCGCGCCGAAACAATATCCCCCAGCGCATCGACAGGCCCTCGGCCGAGAAACGATATCGCAGCGTGTGGAAGCGAAACCACGAGGGCAGAACCAAAAATGGAAACAGGGGCGGCACGACAATGCACCGCAGCAGGTAGTAGGCCCACAGTTTCGCGTGTGGCCGTTCGATGGCGAAGATGGCGGCTTCGTCGACCGGAGGATGCATCGCCGCACGCAACCCGATTGCCGCCCGCAGGGCAAGTTTCGTGCTAGTCGCGTGATTTCCCGGCGGGCTGCGGTGTGGGCGCGTTGTTGGACCGCCCGGCCCGTTCTCGCGCAAGTTGGCTCTCGTGCGAGCGCGGGCGCGCGCGTAGGCTTCGGGCTCGGATCGCCATGAATCGTCTCACCTTTCCGACCCGCATCGGCGCATGCGTCCTCTCGTGGGAGGGCGATCGGCTCACGGGCTTTCGCCTGCCGGAAGGGGCCGGCGACGAGGCGCGCGGCTTCGGAGCGGACGTTTCCCAGCCGGACGATCCGACGGAGATCCCGGAGTGGGCGCGCGACCTTGTATCCAGAGTTCAACTACACCTGGCGGGAACCCCGCGGGATTTTTCCGACGCGCCGCTGGACTGGTCGAGGGTGGGGGCGTTTCAACGCTCGGTCTATCGGCAGACACTCGAGATCAAATCCGGATTCACCACGAGCTATGGAGAAATCGCGCGGCGGCTGCGCCTCGGACCGGAGGCCTCGCGCGCGGTGGGAGTCGCCCTGGGCCGGAATCCGTGGCCGCTCATCGTGCCGTGTCACCGCGTCGTCGCGTCCTCGGGAAAAATGACCGGCTTTTCCGCGCCGGGCGGCGTCCGGACAAAGACGCGGTTGCTCGCGATCGAGGGCGTCGAGCTTTTGTTCGACTGAGCGCTTCGTCTCTTCGCGGCCCAGCCCGGGAGGGCAGGGAGATTCACGTCCTCCCCCGTGGACGCCATGGCCACAAAAAAAGCGCGCCGGCGGTGAAGCCGGCGCGCTGAGCGGTTTTCGAACCGGAAGCGCTCGAGGCTTACTCGTTGTCTTCCACTTCGTAAACTTCGACGAGCGCGACGCCGGTGGTGTTGTTCACGCCGGAGGCGGTGA
>CAZFCY010000057.1:2500-27535 GCA_964517665.1 uncultured Opitutaceae bacterium
CGGGAACTCGGAATCAAGACGCTCGCCGTCTATTCCGAGGCCGATGTCGAGTCGCTCCACGTGCAACTGGCCGACGAGGCCATTTGCATCGGCCCCGCCGCCAGCGGCCAGAGCTACCTGCGCGCCGATCGCATCATCAGCGCGGCCGAAATTGCGGACGTCGACGCCATCCACCCGGGCTACGGATTCCTCTCGGAAAACGAGGACTTCGCCGAGCAGTGCGAGCGGTGCAACATCAAGTTCATCGGCCCGAAGTCGTCGAGCATCCGCCTCATGGGTGACAAGGCGACAGCCAAGGAAACGGTCAAGAAGGCGGGCGTGCCCATCGTCCCCGGGAGCGATGGGCCGGTTGAAACCGAAGCGGAGGCGCTCAAGGTCGCGAAGCGCATCGGTTACCCGGTCATCATCAAGGCGGTTGCCGGCGGCGGCGGCCGCGGCATGCGCATCGCGCACAACGACGTTTCCTTCGCGAAGGAGTACCACGTCGCTCGTGGCGAAGCGGAGAAGGCGTTCGGCGACGGCCGCGTTTACATCGAGCGCTACATCCAGAACCCGCGTCATATCGAGTTTCAGATCCTCGCGGACAGCCACGGCAAGACGCTGCACCTCGGCGAACGCGACTGCTCCGTCCAGCGCCGGCACCAGAAGCTGATCGAGGAGGCGCCCTCGCCGTTCCTCACCCCCGATCTGCGCAAGAAGATGGGCAAGGCCGCCATCCGCGCGGCCGAGGCCGCGCACTACGAGAACGCCGGCACGATCGAGTTCCTCGTGGATGACGCGGGCAACTTTTACTTCATCGAGATGAACACCCGCATCCAGGTGGAGCATCCCGTGACGGAGGAGGTCACCGGCATCGACCTCGTCAAGCAGCAGATCCTGATCGCCAGCGGGGAGAAACTTCCCTGGGACCAAAGCGGCATCGTCCTGCGCCGCCACGCGATCGAATGCCGGATCAACGCCGAGGACCCGAGCCGGAACTTCTCGCCCTCGCCCGGCACGATCGACCTGTATTACGCGCCCGGCGGCCATGGTGTTCGCGTTGACTCCCATGTCTACGGCGGGTACACCATCCCTCCCTACTACGACAGCATGATCGCCAAACTCATCACCCACGGCGAAAGCAGGCGGGCCGCGATCGAGCGCATGCACCGCGCGCTGGGCGAGTACATCATTCGGGGCATCAAGACCACCATCCCGCTGCACCGGGCCATCTTCACCGACCCGGTGTTCTGCGACGGCAAAGCAACCACCGGGTACGTGCAGGAGTTTCTCTCCCGGACCCCGGCCGACCTTTTCTAGAGACACTGCTCATGGAGAACATCGAACTCAGCAACGAAGGCACGGACGAGCACGCATCCCTTGGCGACATCAAGGTCAACCACTCCGTCGTGGCCAGCATCGTGCGTCTCGCCGCCCTCGAGGTGGAAGGCGTGTGTGGAGTCGGCGCCGGCATTGTCGATGGGATCGCCGACCTGTTCTCCAAGCGGGAGTCCGACCGCGGAGTGAAGGTTTCCGAAGATTCCGCCGGCGGGTATTCCATCGAGATCCGCGTCGTGATGAACTTCGGAACCGAACTCGCGAAAACAGCCTATCAAGTGCAGATGACCGTCCGCGATCGCCTCGCGACAATGACCGGAAAACCCGTTCAGCGCGTCGATGTCATCATCGAGGGAGTCAGAGTGCCGCGAGAGAAACGGGACGGGCAGGAAACCGGACGCGAGGGAGAGGTGTGGCCGGAATCGCCGCACACGGACTGACGCTCCCTGTCTGCTTCAACTTCCATCGAGCATGCCCTACTGGCTGGAATCGTTCCTCAACTCCCCGCAAGCCCTGACCGTCGCCGGCATCGCCGTCGTTGTCGTTGTTGCCTGGATGCTGCTGACGAGGCAGCCGGGCGCCTTCAAGGCCTTCGACACCGCCGGTGGAGAGGTGAAGGTGACACGCAAGGCCGTGCGCGACCTGGTGAGGCGCTGTTGCGAGGAATTGGGCGAGGTCAACTCCGCCAGCGTTCGCATCCGCCTCAAGGCCGGCATGCTTCACGTGTGCGTGCGCCTGCGCGTCCTGCGAAGCGGGAATCTCAAGGCGATCTCCGGCTACCTGCGCGAACAGATCAGCCAGGTGCTGACCGACAACCTCGGCGTGGAAGGCATCGGGGAGATCGAGATCACCGTGGTCGGCATCCTCGAAGATCCGAAGCCGGTCGAAGGCTGACGAGTCTACCGGCTCGCCCCGGAAAAGCACATCGACCGATGTCCACGGCGCGACCGGATCTGCGCGATTCGCCGTTCTACGCGATTCTCGACACGGCCTACGTCGCGCCCGCCAACTGGCAGGGCGTTTGCCAAAGCCTGATCGACGGCGGCGCATCATTGATCCAGGTCCGGGCGAAGCACGCCACGACCGCGCAGCGCGAGGAACTTCTGAAGCAAGCGCTGCCCCTCTTCCAAACCTCCGTGCCATCAGGCGCGCGCCCTCCTCTCCTGATCCTGAACGACGACGTCGAACTCTGCGCCCGCCACCCGGGCGTCGGCCTGCATCTTGGCCAGGATGACATGCCGCCGGCCGAAGCGCGTCGCCGGATCGGGACCGACCGGGTGATCGGGCTCTCGACGCACTCGCTGGAACAAGCCCGGGCCGCCCAGGCCCTCGCTCCCGGAATCATCGACTACTTTTGCGTCGGCCCGGTTTTTGCGACCCGGACGAAGCCCGACTATTCCCCGGTGGGGCTGGAGATGGTCCGCCTCGTCGCCGCCTCCGCTCCCCTGCTGCCATGGTTCGCGATCGGCGGGATCAATCGATCGACATTGCCGGACGTCGTCGCGGCCGGAGCGCGGCGCGTGGTGGTCGTTTCAGATGTGCTGCAAGACCCGCGCCCGGCCGATGCCATTCGCGATCATCTGCGCGCGCTGCGCGATCCGCCGCCCCGGTAAGGCGGCTTGCGCTTGGTATCCACGATTCGGGTGCAGCGGCGCCATTGCTCCGCGAGCGCAACGCCCGCGATGCCCACCGACTCCGTGTGAAGATCTCGTGTCGCACATGTTCGAGCACCACAAACTATTGGTCACAAATAATTTATAAATACAGATCCATCGTGGATGACCCGGGAGCCGGAATTGCCCCGGACGCATCGTGTGCTAGAATTACGCGAATCCTCATCCGGGTGGAGAGCCACGGCTTCGCGGCCCTTCGACCGGCGGGGAAACTTCCTACGAACCGACAAACTCATGAATCCAAAAACAGGTCTCGCTCTCCTTCTGAGCGCAGCCGGTCTCGCCGGGTTGCAGGCCCAGCAGACCGCTCTCACGAACCAAGCGGCTGATTCCAGCGTGGTCGAACTCGAGGAGTTCGAGGTATCCGCCCTCAAGACGTTTTCCGACCAGGCCATTCCCGGCGAAACTCCGGTCGCCTTTTCGGAAATCGCCAAGGAAACGATCACCGGCGAACTCGGCTCGCGCGACTTCCCGCTCGTGCTCAACAATACGCCGTCGGTTTACGCCTCCACCGACAGCGGCGGCGCCGGCGACTCGCGCGTCAATGTCCGCGGCTTCAACCAGCGCAACATCTCCATCCTGATCAACGGCGTCCCGACCAACGACATCGAGAACGGATGGCTCTACTGGTCGAATTGGGACGCCCTCGGCGACGTCACCCGCACGGTCCAGATGCAGCGCGGCCTGAGCAACGTCACGCTCCCCACTCCGTCGATCGGCGGCACGATGAACATCATCACCGATCCCGCCGCGGAACAGGGAGGCGGCTCCTTCCAGGCCGAGATCGGGAGCGACTCGTTCCTCAAGGGGACGCTCGTGTTCAACACCGGTCTGCTGAAGGACAAGTTCGCGTTGACCGTGGGCATCGTGTCGAAAAAAGGCGACGGTTACGTTCGCGGCACGTGGAGCGAAGGCCGCGGCTACTATATTGGTTCGACAATCGTCGTAAACCCGAAGAACCGCGTTGAACTGTTCGTCATCGGCGCTCCCATGCGCCACGGCCAGCGCCGGTTCGCCTCAAACATCGCCGCCTACGACGCGGACTACGCCCGCAAGCTCGGCTATGACGGAAGCGACATCGAGGCAGCGCTCGCCAACGGTCCGGTCGACGCGGGTGACGAGTTCAATCCCAACCACTCGCCTGTAAGCTCATCCTACACCGGAAAGCAGTATTACTGGGGCGGCATTCACAATCGCGAGGAGGCCGGCTTTATCAGTGAGAGCGAGAATTTCTTTCACAAGCCCCAGGCCAATATCAACTGGTACTCGGATATATCGGACAGGCTCTCGCTCGCCAGCGTGTTCTACTATTCCGGAGGCCGCGGCGGGGGAGCCGGCACGCTGAACAATGGATCGAGCGGCGCCGCGTTTGGCCGCATCGCCAACACCGATCCGCTCTACGGCAGCAACATCGATTGGGACGCCACCATCGCCAGCAACGCGGGCGCCGTCAATGTCCGTGGCGATGCCAAGACCCCGGGGCAGTCGCTCGGCATCCTGCGCAACAGCGTGAACAATCAGGACCAGTTCGGCGTCATCTCGAAACTCACCTACGACGCCTCCGATTCGCTCAAGCTCACGGGCGGCGTCGACTGGCGCACGGCGGAGATCCACCACTTCCGCGAGGTCCGCGACCTGCTCGGCGGAGATTACTATCTGCCCACCGCGGCCCAGACTTCCGACTTCGCGCCCGCGGGCGCGAACACGCGCCTCGGGCTCGGCGACAAGGTCGATTACTATAACACCAACGAAGTCGACTGGCTCGGCCTTTTTCTCACGGGCCAATACAAGAGCGGTCCGATCACCGCGTTCGCCGTCTATGGCTACTCGAACATCGACTACTCCTTCGTCGATCACTTCCGCAACGACGGCGCCGGACGCGAGTTCTCCCTCGAGGTCAACGGTCTCGACGGCCATCAGGTCAAGGGCGGCGTTTCCTACGCCTTCAATGCTCAAGTGAGCGCGTTCGTGAACGCCGGCTGGGTCTCCAGGGCCCCGATCTTCGACGGCGCGATCGACGACGTCACCGGCACGATCATCGATCCGACGAACGAGAAATTCACGTCCATCGAGGCCGGAGTCCGTTATCAAACGCCGGACGGAAAGCTCAACGTCTCGTCCAGCCTGTATCATACGCGCTGGCGCGACCGCACGATCACGGACGTCAATGACCAGGGCGAGGACACGATCGTGATCTATCAGCGCGGCGTGAACTCCAATTACTCGGGGATCGAGATCGAGGCCGCCTATCAGCCGTCACGCATGCTGCGCTTCGACGCGGCCGCTTCCTTTGGAGACTGGCAGTACACGGATGACGCGCCCTTCGACGCGGTAAATATATCGACGGGGCAATCCGCGGCCACGGGAGAGTTGCTCTACCTCGAGGGCCTCAAGGTCGCCGATGCCCCGCAGAGCCAGATCGCCTACGCCGTGTCGGTCTTCCCGGTAAACGGCCTTTCGGTGAAGCTTCAAGGCCGGTGGTATGACCGTTATTGGTCCGACTACGAGCCCGCCACCCGGACCAACGCATCCGATCGCGGCCAGTCGTGGCGTATTCCCAGTTATACGGTTTACGACCTGCACGTCTCGTATCGTCTGCCGTTCGGGAACGACAACGTCCGCACCTCCGTCTTTGCCCACGTCTTCAATCTCTTCGACAAGACCTACGTGTCCGACGCGACCGACAACAGTTCGTTTGAAGGCATCTCGGGCGCGCCGTCGCACTCCGCCCAGCGCGCGGAGATCTTCCTCGGCCCGCCGCTTACATTCAACGCCGGATTCAAGATCCAGTTCTGAGCGCGCAAACGCCTGAATGTCTTCCTCGAACAGGCGGCTCGAAAGGGCCGCCTGTTTCTTTGCGCGCGCTCAGGGGCGCACGAGAAGATCGGCCCATTCGCCCGACGCGCGGCTGTCGAAGCGCGCGGTCGGCAGGCCACTCGCGGCTTCGAAACCCGCGCGCACTTGCTCGAGTTCCTGCGCGAGGATTCCGCTCAAAACCAACGCGCCACCCGGCGCCACGGCAGCGAGGAGTTCGCGCGCGAAACGCGTCAGCACGTCGGCCTGGATGTTGGCCAGCACGAGGTCGAACCGTCCGCCGCCGAAACCCGTGAGCAGGTCGCCAACGTGGAATGTCACGCGATCGTCCACGCCGTTGAGCGCGGCGTTCTCGTTCGCGATGCGGACCGCTTCCGCGTCGTTGTCGAAACCGCCGACCGGCCCGAAGCCGAGTTTCGCGGCCGAGATCGCGAGGATGCCCGAGCCGCAACCGGCATCAATGACCGAGCCCAACCGGCGCCCGCCCGCCGAAATCTCGACCATGCGCTCGACGCAGAGCCGCGTGGTTTCGTGATTGCCCGTGCCGAAAGCCATGCCGGGATCGAGCCACACGACTTCATCGCCGGCGGGGAGATTGTAACTTTCCCGTTCCCAGACCGGCACCCAACGGAGCCGGCCGATCCGCCAGGGTTTGAAATGCAGTTTGTAACTTTCACGCCAGTCGGCGTCGGCCATCGCGCGCACCTGCGGTTTGCCTTCATGGACGATCGCTCCGGCGAGCCCCGCCCAGGATTCGCGCGCTTCAGCCTCGGTCGGAAAAACGCCGACGATGCAGGCAGTGCGCGCGATGACGTCTTCGAACACGCTCCAGCGAGCCTCTCCGCGCTCGAGGAGCAGTTCGTCGGCCGCTTCCACCGAATCGGCCGGCACGACCACGCGAATCTCGACGAGCGACATCGACAAACAATCAGGCCGAAAGCCCTGTGCCCTCGTCGAGTCCGAGACGGAGATTCATGCACTGGATCGCCGCGCCCGAGGCGCCCTTGCCGAGGTTGTCGAGGCGGACGATGACCTCCGCATGCTCGTCGTTGCCGACGACGATGACATCCGCGCGGTTGGTGTCGTTGCACGCCTGCACATCGAGCGCCCCGCGGTCGAACACGGTTTCGTCGCTCAGCGGAAGCACCTGCACGAAACGCTCCGCGTCGTAGGCAGCGGCGAGCGCGGCGCGCAGATCGGCCGGCTTCGGCGCGCCGGGCAGCGTGGCGAGCGGCAATTGCACGATCACGGCGAGCCCCTTGTAGAACGCGCTCACCACCGGCTGGAAAACCGGCGCGTATTTCAAGCCGCTGTGCGCCTGCATCTCCGGGAGATGCTTGTGGGCGAGACCGAGCGCATACGGCCGCGGGCTGGCGAGTTTCCCATTCGAATCGCCTTGATACTCCGCGATCATCTTCTTTCCGCCGCCGCTGTAGCCGGTAAGCGAGAAGCAGGAAAGGCGCTGATCCGCAGGAATGATGCCGGCATCGACGAGCGGGCGCACGGCGAGCAGATAGGCCGCGGCATGACATCCGACATTCGCGATGCGATTCGAGGTCCGGATTTTCTCGCGATACGATTCGCCCAACTCCGGCAGGCCGTAAGCCCAGGCGGGATCGACGCGGTGCGCCGTGCTCGCATCGATGAGCACGGTGCGCGGGTTGGTGACGAGCGCGACCGCCTCGCGCGCGGCGATGTCCGGAAGACAGAGGAAGGCGACGTCCGCCGCCTCGAGGCACTCCGCCCGGGCGGCTGATTCTTTTCGCCGTTCCGGGTCGATGGTGATGAGTTCAACATCACTCCGCCGGCCGAGCCTCTCGTGGATCTGGAGGCCGGTCGTCCCCTCGGAGCCGTCGACGAATACCTTGATGCTCATGGCTGCCGCCCAGCGTCGCGTCCGACGCGAGGCTCCGCAAGCCTGTAGCGGACGCTTTCGCGGCGACCGATTCCGGAACTATTTCCGCTTCGCGGCGAGCGCCTGCGCCAGCGCCTCGCTGGCACGCGCGGCGGCGTCGGCAGCGCCGTCCTCGGTCAGCAATTGCGTCAGTTGGAGCAACTGCGAAGCGGTCAGGCCCGTCCGCATGCTGGCGGACATATGCGAACGCAGCTGCGCTTCCACGCCCGGCGTTGCGGCCAGCGCCCCGACCGTGGCCAGTTCGCGGCTTTGCCAGTCGAGGTTGTCGCGCTCGAAGATGGCGCCGAACAAATGCGCCTGCAGGTACTGGTTGATGACGGGCGCAAAGTCGAACAGCGGACCCTCGACCGGCGCGCCCGAAATGCGGGTCTGGTTGGCCTTGCCCACCGCCAGCAATTCATCTCCGGTGGGAATGGCGCGACCGGGCTCGCGCCCCGGCGCGTCCTGAACGCCGCGCTGCTGGCGCGCCTCCACCACCTTCATCAGTTCACCCAAGGCGTTGAGGCTGCGTGGAAAACCGGTGTAGGCGTAAAGATGCACGAGGATTTCCCTGGCCTCGCTGACGGTCAGGCCCGCGTCCAGCCCCCGGTTCAGGGCGGCATTGAGCCGGGGCATGTCGCTCGTGGCCATGGAGGCCGCAATCAACGGAATGGCCTGCTGCCTGGCGGACAGTGTCTCGGAGGTGGGTTGTTCACCGGTCATGATATGTGGTTCCACGGTCCTTTGGGCGGCGTGGCCTGGCGCAAGCGCCAGCCCCAGGGCCAACGCTGCCGCCAGCGCGCCGGACTTCCCATATCTAGCGGGCGTTGTACTGGTCATCGGTCACTTTCTCCATCCACTCCACACTCTTGCCATCCACGACGCCGGTCACGGCCAGGTGGGTCATCGCGGTCGTCGGCGCGGCGCCGTGCCAATGCTTGACGCCTGGCGCGCACGAAACCACATCGCCGGGACGGATTTCCTGCACGGGCCTGCCCCATTCCTGCGTCAGGCCCACGCCCGAAACCACGATCAGCCGCTGCCCGGCGGGATGGGTGTGCCAGGCCGAGCGCGCCCCCGGTTCGAAGGTCACGTAGGCGCTCGATGCCTTGATCTCCTCGCTGGCAGGAAACAAGGGATCGACACGCGCCCGCCCGGTGAAGTAATCCGCCGGCCCGGTTGCGGAGGCCTGGGCGCCTGCGCGCGTGATCTCCTGGGCGGCTGCGGACTCGCCGGCATTGCCACGTTGGTCGGCCGCAATGGCGAACGGAGCCGCGGCACACATCGCGATCCTCAATAGAGTCTTGTTCATGATGATGGGTCCTTTCTGACTGATCGTGCTCAAAGATCCTGCTGCGTGGGACGGAACAGGATCTCGTTGATGTCCACATCCCCGGGCTGGCTCATCGCGAAGAGCACACAGCGGGCGAAGCTCGACGCCGGGATGGCGTTGGCCTCGTAATACTGTGCGATGGCATCCGCGACGCCTTCGGCCTTGACCGAGGCGGGCAGTTCCGTGTCGACCGCGCCCGGCGACAGGATGGTGGTGCGGATGTTGTAGGGCTTCACCTCCTTGCGCAGCGCCTCGGAGATGACACGGACGGCATATTTCGTGGCCGAATAAATCGCGCCGCCGGGGCTGACCGTATGGCCCGCGACGGAGGAGACATTGATGAACTGGCCGGCCTTTTGCGCCTGGAAATAAGGGAGCGCGGCGGCGATGCCCCACAGCACGCCCTTGATGTTTACATCGATGCACTGATCCCATTCGTCGAAGCGCATCATCTCGAGCGGCGCCAGCGGCATCAGGCCCGCATTGTTGATCATCACGTCGATCCGCCCGAAGGTCTTGACCGCATGATCGACAAAGGCCCTGACCTGCTCCCGGTCGGTCACGTCCACCTTGAAGACGGCGCAGTTCTCGTTGCCCAACTCCCGGGCCAGCGCCTCGAGCCGATCCAGACGACGCGCGCCGAGCGCGACCCTGGCGCCTGACTTCACGAGATGCCGGGCGGTTTCCGCGCCCAGACCCGAACTTGCGCCCGTAATGGCGACTACCTTGCCTGTAACATTTTCCATGAGATCACATCCCACTTTGAAGTGACGCTCGATTTTCATATATGCGCTCGAGCTAGAGCGTCCTGGCGTAGAACGCGGTCAGCTTGTCCATTGCCGCGTTCACGCGCTCAGGAACCCAGTAGGTTTCGATATGCGTGGCGCCGTCGATCTTGAACAACTCCTTGTCCTGTGTGCCGGTGGCCCTGGCAAAGGCCTGCTCCGTCATATACAGGCTGTCGGCGTTGCTGCCCGCGATCATCAGCAACGGCCTGTCGATCAGTTCGATCTGATCCGTGGCATCGAAGCTCATCAGGTCCAGCAGGCTGCTCATCGTGAATTTGCCAGACGAGTTCGGGTGGGCATGGGTCTTGCCGTAATAGACAAGCCCCTGGCGATACAGCTCGAACGGCAGTTGGGCGATCTGCTCATCGGTCAGTTGCACGTCGTTCGCATAGAGGACTTCCCCGCCCGCCGCCTCCTGGGCGCGGGCATCGGAGGCCCGCTGCAGGCGTTCCTGGATGGTGGACAGTTGCGAATCCATATATCCATTGCGGCGCACCCGTCCTGAGTTGAACATGCTCAGCGTCGCGATCGACTTGAATCGCTTGTCGGTTTGCGCAGCGGCCAGCGAGTACCCGCCGCCGCCGCAGATGCCGAGCAGGCCCAGGCGCGCGTCATCGACGCCTGGATGGCGGGAAATAAAGTCCGCCATGCCGTGAATGTCCTCGATGCGGTAGGCGGGCTTGTCCACGTTGCGCGGCTCGCCGCCGCTCGCGCCCTGATACGCGGCATCCGCGGTGATCGTGATGTAGCCCTTTTCCGCCAGGCGCTGGGCATACAGGCCGGCGACCTGTTCCTTCACACCGCCATTCGGGTGCGCCACCACCACCGTCGGATGGGTCTTCTTCGGGTCGTAGTCGGCAGGCGTATAGACGTTGGCGGAAATATCCAGGCCGTTGAGCTTGTATGTGACCGGATGGATGTTGACCTCACCCGCCACGTTTTCGGTGATCGCGCCCTTGTAAGTGAGCGTGAAGGGATTGTTTCTGTAGTCCGCCCCATTGGCGTCCATCGCGGAAATCGCGAGTGCCGCGGTCAGAGCGGTGAAACTTAATTTTACCTTTTTCAGGTGAGATTCTTTGTTCTTATTCGGCCAGCCCCTTTTCTTCGATGAAAGCGGTCATGTGATCCGCCACTTCAATATTGTTGAGGTCCGACATCGGGAAGTGCGTGTTTCCGCGAAGGCCTATTTCCGGAAGATGGATGAGCGTGACATCTCCGCCATGGCGATTGACGGCATCCCGCCACTGCCGCGCCACCGCGAGCATCGCGCGCCACTGGTCCTGCCCGGGATTCGTGCCCGGCTTGTCCGGAATGTTATCTCCGTAGTAGATGAGGATTGGGATGCGGGTAAGCGCCATGAATTCCGATAGCGGCACGACGGCGCCGGCAGCCAGACCGCCCACGTGCTTCACCGGTTCGGGAAGCTCGCCTTCAGGGAAAACGAAATTGCTGCCCGGTTCGAAGGAAACGATCGCCCGAACGTTCCGGTTCTTCATCGCGGTGGCCCAGCCCATTCCGCCGCTGTGCGAATGCGTGACCAAAATGCCGGGGCCGATGCGGTTGAACAGCGCCGAGACGGCCGACGTGTTCACCTCCATGTTGAAGGGGCCCGTGTCCGGCGCCATCTGCCGGAAGAACTGATTCAGCGATTCGTCGTCGCGCGCAAACTGCGCGCCCGGATACAACTCGGGCCATACGCCGAGGCGAAAGATGCCAAACCACAATTGCTCGTCCGGCGCCGCCGAAAGATTGAACGGCTGGGTGCTTCGCGCCGCCCGTCCACGCCGTGGTTGATCGATGAGATAGACTGGAAACCGGCGACGAAGGAAGATGGTTTGGAATCCTTCGCGGCCGTCCGGGGTGGTTTCCCACGTTTTCGCGGATTGACCATAGCCGTGCCACATCACGAGCGGCAACTGGCGCGCGTCCACCGGCACTTGATAGGACACATAGGCGTGGTCGCCGTGCAGCGTCTGTCCCGCTGTTTCCTGGGCGGAGGGATTGAATGCTCCGTGCTTGATGGGGTCGAACGTCCCTGGCGCGGTGACGACGCTGCCGCCCACCGCAAAACTCCCTTGTTTCTGAACAACAAGCGGCTCGGGCGCGCCACCTTCGGCGGCAGCGGAGAATACCGGGCCGGCGATCGTGGCTGCGATCAACGGAAGGGCGCGGAGAAATGTTATATGCTTCATGATTTCGATTAAAGCAGGCGAGAGGGGCTCACGTGTTGCGAATCGCGGTGCTGATCCATTTCACCCTCTCGGGATCGCGATGGTCGAAGAACGCGGTCTGCCTCGTGTCCAGCGAGGCGATTGCCGTCATGTCCTCAGGACTCAGCTCGAAGTCGAAGATCGCAAAATTTTCGGCCATCCGTTCCTTGCGCACGGACTTGGGAATCGCGATCACTCCCCGCTGGGTGAGCCATCGGAGTATCACCTGGGCGACGGACTTGTTATATTTCCCGGCGACCGAGCGCAGGAGTTCGTTCTGAAAGATGTTGTTTTTGCCCTCGGCGAACGGACCCCAGGATTCGATCTGGACTTTATTCTCTTCGAGGAACTGCTGGGCTTCGGCCTGCTGGTGGAAGGGATGCGCCTCGATCTGATTGACCGCAGGGGTCACCTCGTTGTGCAGAATCAGGTCGATCACCCGGTCGGGGTGAAAGTTGCTGACGCCAATCGCCCGAATCCGACGCTCGCGGTATAACTCCTCCATCGCGCGCCAGGAGCCGTGGACGTCCCCGTAGGGCTGATGAATGAGGTAGAGATCGAGGTAATCCAACTGCAGCTTCCGCAGGGAGCGTTCGAACGCCTTTTTTGTTCGATCATAGCCGGCATCCGAAACCCACAGCTTGGTCGTGACGAAGATCTTCTCGCGCGCGACGCCGCCGCGCTTGATCGCGTTGCCGACGGCCTCCTCGTTGCCGTAGGCGGCCGCGGTGTCGATGAGTCGATAGCCGACCTGCAGCGCGTCCGACACGCTGCGCTCACACTCTTCCGCGTCCGGGATCTGGAAAACGCCGAAGCCCAGAATGGGCATCTCGATTCCGTTGTTCAATGTGACTGTTTGCATATATTGCCCTGAATTTCTTCGTCGCTCTATTACGACACCAGACGCGAGCTTCGCCCGGCCTTTGCGGGTCGGTTCGCGGCGCGCCATTCGGCGGGCGTCTTGCCTGCCCACGACCGAAATGCGCGGTAGAACGAGTTCACGTCCTCGTAGCCAAGGAGAAAGGCCGCTTCGGCGATCTCGACCGACTCGTCCGCGAGATATTCCTGGACCAGTTCGTGCCGGGTCTGATTGAGCAGTTGTCGAAAGGTCGTGCCTTCCTCCGTGATGCGACGCTGCAAGGTGCGCTCGCTCATTCCCAGCTCCTTCGCCACCATGGCGACGTCGGGGCGACTGCCGGACAACAAACGCCTCAGGATCCATTTCACCTGTTCATGGATGCTTTGTTTTGTCCGCCCCGCCTCGAGTTGATTCTCCAACTGAGGCGCGAGCATCTGCAGGAGCTCCTCGTTGTGCGCGACAAACGGCAGCTCGACGTCGGCCACGCGCAAAACCAGGACGTCGCGACGAGAACGATATTTTATCGCGCAACCGAAATATTCGCCCAAACCATTCTTGCGTTCCATTTGCCGCGTGAGTTCGACGCGCTTCGGAGTCAGGTTTGCCTGCGTGCCGCGACGGCCAAGCTCCATCACGAGCGCAAAGATCGCATCGAGCAAAAGCGCGGGGGGCTGTTCGTCCGCGGCGAAAGGCCAGGACACCTCGATCTCGAACTCGTCGTCTTCTTGCGTGAATCGAAACTCCTGGGCGCCGCAGAGCTGTTTGTAGCGAGCGAGGCGCTCGAGGGATTCCCGGTAGGCGCGAGCATTCAACGCGGCGAGGAGCGCCGGATGAAATTGATCGCTTCCGAGATCGCGCATCCCTTTCCACCCCAAGGCGGGGTCTTTGCCCAACTCACGAATGGTTCGCCAAAGGGTGAATAGCTGGCCGGTGGTCAGGAGGCTCTCTCCACTATAAACCGTGGGCGGAAGATTGCCGTGCCTCAGGACGGCAGCGGGGGTGAGGCCCATCACCTTTACTCGCGCCCAGAAAGTGCCCGGCATCTTCATGCGGTCCTGCGCGCTGTCGCTTATTTTGAAATGAACTGTCCTTGCCGTCATGTTTGTTGGGCGTTGTGTAGGCTTCCCGATCGCGCAATCACTATATCCTCAAAGGCGGATTTCGTAATGGCAGAAGGCGCCAAACTTCTCGCAAAAGGCGCCATTTATCCGGGAGGGCTTTCTCGAGCGGCCGAAAAAGAAGCCGCGCCGCAGCGAACTTCATTGGCTCACGCCACCTCGACAGCCCGGGTTGAGCGTCGAAGCGATGTTGCTCCTGACATCCCGCCGTCGTCGCATGCGATCCTGCTCCATCTGACGCGGTCTTGCGGAAAACCGCTCAGACCACGTCAGGCAGCCGGTCGAAGCGGATCCCGCTTCTGCGGGGGAGGCCACCCCTCCAGAAGGAATCAGCCTCGAAAAGGCTACGAAGCGACCGCTTCGCTCAACCGGGCGATGACCGCCGGCAAAAGCGCGTGTTCGGCGGCGTGGACCTTCTGCGTCAGCGTTTCCAGGGTGTCGCCGTCCTCGACCCTCACGGCCGCCTGATCGAGGATCGGGCCGGCGTCCACGTCGGGGGTCACACGATGGACGGTGCAGCCGGTGATCTTCACGCCCCGGCGCCAGGCCTGACCGATGGCGTCGAGCCCCGGGAAGCTCGGGAGGAGGCTGGGATGGAGGTTGATGACTTTGCCGTCGAAAGCGGTCAAAAACGGGAGCTTCAACACCCGCATGAAACCCGCCAGGACGATGAGGTCCGGCTGGCAGGCCGTGATCGCGGTGATGTAGTGTTCCTCGGCCGCGCCATCCAGCTTGGTCTTGTAGGGCGCGGGATCGACATGGTCGGCCGGGACGCCGAACTTCGGGCCGAGCGCGAGGATGCCGGCCTGCGGCTGGTCGGAAAAGATCTGCGCCACGCGGGCCGAGCCGAGGCGGCCATCCGCCTGGGCCTGAAGGATCGCTTCGGCATTCGAACCGCGACCGGAACCGAGGATGACGACTCGCATCGGCGTGGATCCGGTTACTGGAAAAACCGCTTTGCCTTCTCGAAGAAGTTCTTGCTCATCGGCTCGTCGGCATCGCCGCAGATGACGGCGAATTCCTCGAGTTTCTTGCGCTGTTCGTTCGAGAGCGAAGTCGGCACCTCGACGTGCACGCGCAAGAGCTGATCGCCCTGATAACCGCCGCGGAGGTTCGGCATGCCCTTGCCGCGCAGCCGGAACGTGGTGCCGGACTGCGTGCCGGGCGGGATCTTGAGCGCGGCCTTGCCCGAGAGCGTCGGCGCCTGGATCGTGCCGCCGAGCGTGGCGAGGGTGAACTTGATCGGGATCTCGACAAACAGGTCGTCCCCCTGCCGTTCGAAGACGTCGTGATCGGCGACGTGGATGACGATGTAGAGATCGCCCGCCGGTCCGCCGTGGCCGCCGGCCTCGCCGTTTCCGGCGCTGCGCAATTTCGAACCGGTGTCCACTCCGGCGGGGACGCGGACCTTGATCTTCGTCGTGGCGTTGACGCGGCCCTGGCCGTTGCAGTGCGCGCAGGGTTTCTCGATCCGGGTGCCCGCTCCCTCGCAGGTCGGGCAGGTTTGCCGGAAGGTGAAGAAGCCGCGCGACGTCGTGACCTGGCCGGAGCCGCTGCAGGTGGGACAACGGGTCGAGCGCGAGCCCGGCTCGGCTCCACTGCCCTTGCAGTGCTCGCAGGCGGTCGGTTTGCGGAAGGAGATTTCCCTTTCCACGCCGTTGGCCGCCTCCTCCAGCGAGATCTCGAGATCGTAGCGCAGGTCCGCGCCGCGCTGGGGACCGCCGCGGGAGCCTCCACCGCCGCCACCACCGAAAAACTCCTCGAAGATTCCGCCACCGCCGCCACCACCGCCGAAAACTTCGCGGAAAATGTCGAACGGATCATGAAAACCACCGCCGCCCCGCGGGGCCGAGCCGGCGCCGCCCTGAAAGGCGGCGTGGCCGTAGCGGTCGTAAGCGGCGCGCTTCTGATCGTCGGCCAGCACCTCGTAGGCCTCGGAGACCTTCTTGAATTTCTCCTCCGCCTCCTTGTTCCCCGGATTGCGGTCCGGGTGGTACTTCATGGCCATCTTGCGATAGGCCTTCTTTATCTCATCCGCGCTGGCGGTCTTGGTCGTGCCGAGAAGCTCGTAGTAATCCTCTTTGACCTTGCTCATGTGTGCTGGGCGCGCGCCGCGCGCTTCGCGCGCGGGTCGCAAACGGGACCGTTAAGTGGGGAAATGCGCAATGCAACCCGCGGCGGTGGGCCGCTCATTCCTGTGTTTCGGTGGCCCCGGCCGGCGCCGACGGCCCGCTGGAAAGCACGACGTTGGCCGCGCGCAGGAGGCGTCCCTTGAGCGAGTAGCCGGCGCGGACGACCTGGAGAACCTTCTCCGGCGCGATGTCCTCGCTGGGCGCATGCGCGAGCGATTCGTGCTGGTGCGGATCGAAGTCGGCGCCAGGAGCCGGATTGATCTCGACCAGACCGACGCCCGACAGCGTCGAGCGAAGCTGGTCCAGGACCATCGAAACCCCGGTGACGACACTTGCCGGATCGGTGGCCTGCCGGGCCGAGGCGACCGCGAGACCGAGATTTTCGATGACCGGGAGGAGGCTTTCGACGACATCGATGACGGCGTATTGCCGCAGCTCGTCCTTCTCGCGCTGCACGCGGCGGCGGTAGTTGTCGAGATCGGCGACGGCCCGCAGGTAGCGGTTGTAGTTCTCGTCGCGTTCGGCGCGGAGCTTCTCGAACCCGGCCGCGCCCTCGCTCTCGATGGCTTCCGGCGTCGAATCGCTCATCTCAGTGGCCACGGGATCGACCGCGGCCTGATCGTCGGCCGGAGTTTCAGTGGTGGTGGAGTCCTTGTTCTTGCTGGCGTCTGTCATGTCCGTGACTGGGAAGGTCACGGCTTATTGTCGGTCTTCAAGGAATCAAAGAGTTTTTTTGCCGACTCGCCCGCCGCCCGGGCCTTCTCCTCGGTCGTGGCGTCCTTGTCGCCGAAGATCGATCCCGCGTCTTTCAACGCGCTTCCGACCGACTCGGAGTAGCCCTCGGGAAGAAAACCGGAAAGCTGGTTGGCGATTCCCGGCAGGTTGGCCTGGAGGATGTCGCTCATGATCGGCCCGAGCACGACCTTCGGATCCGTCACGTCGGTGAAGGTGCGGTCCACGCCCAGCTCCACGACCCGCGGCTGCGGGTTGTCCCCCTTCGAATAATCGACGACCTCGACCGTGCCGAGCTTCACCTGGAGCAGGCCGATGTGAAACGGCCTGGCGGGCTCCCCGCCGGTGTCGTCGGGCGATTCGCCCAGCGCCTTGTCGATGTTCTGCTTGAACAGGTTCGCGTTCATCACGCCGTCCTTGTTCGTGACGAAGGTGAGTTTGTTGAGGTTGATGACGAGCTGCGGGATCTCGACGCGATCGCCCATGAGCGAGAGCGGCTTGACGCGCAGGTCGAGCGCGCCCACGTCCACGAAGTTGCTCACGGGAAACCCTTCCGGGTTGTTGAGTTGAAAATTCTCGAGCAGGACGGTGGCGCCGAAGGGATTGGCGCTGATCCGCGAGGCCTCGACCGGAAACCCGCTGATCGAACGCACCTGTCCCTTCACGAGGGCGGGCAGAAACAGGATCCACCCGGCCACAAGGACGACGATCAGGACGGCGAGAACAATGAGGATGCCCTTGAGGGCTCCTCCGGTGCGGGAGTGGTGAACGCCTTTCAGGTGCATGCGATCCAATTAGGTCGAGAAATGGTCCGTCAGCAACACCGTGCTTTGAGACACCGCGCGGGCGGCATGGGCGCCATCGGCGGGCAGGAGCGCGTTGTCGCCGGCGTTGAAGACTTCGGTCTTTCCGTCCCACGCCAGCTCCACCGCGCCACGCACGACGTGAAGGAGGCGCGCTTCGCGCGGATCATCCGGAAGATCGATCGTCTCCTCCGCGGCGCGCGTCAGCCTTTGGATGCGAAACTCGCCGCAATCCGCCAGCACGGCGTCGCCGTCCGACGCGCGCAACGGCTCGGGCTCGAAATCCTCGAAGTCGATGCACTTCATCGACTGCTCCACGTGCAACTGCCGCGGCCGGCCGTCGAGCCCGGCGCGGCCCCAGTCGTAGACGCGGTAGGTCGTGTCGGAGTTTTGCTGGATCTCGAGGATGAGATTGCCCGCGTCGATCGCGTGGAGCCGGCCGCTCTCGACGAGGATCGAGTCGCCCGCCTGCACCGGGAATCGATGGACCAGCTCCTCGAGCGCGTTGTCCGCGATGGCCTTTTCGAAGGCCTCGCGCGTCACGCCTTTCCGAAGCCCCACGATGAGCGAGGCCTCCGCCGCCGTGCCCGCCACATACCAGTTTTCCGTCTTCGGCTCTCCCTTCAACTCCGCGGCCACGCGCGCCGGCGGGTGCACCTGCAGGCTCAGGCGTTCCTGGCAATCGAGCCACTTGACGAGGATGGGAAACGGCCGATCGGCGTCCCACTTTGCGCCCATGATGGCGTCGCCCTCCGCGCGCAGCAGCTCGCGCAGGGAACGCCCTTTTCGCGGGCCGCGCGCGACGACCGATTGCGCCTCCGGACGGTCGACGATCTCCCAGCTTTCGCCGATCACCCTGCCGGCGGGAAGCTCGCGCCCCATGGCGTCTTCGAAGGCGCGGCCACCCCACACGCGCTCCTGGTACAAGGGCCGAAACAACAAGGGACCGATCATGGGCATCAAGAATTCGTCAAACCCGTCGCGGGTCGTCACAGCCGTGGATCTGCAGGTTTGTCATCGCCGCGACTGATACGTTTAAGTAAACGCCCCCACTGAAATGGCGAAGCGTCAGAGTTCCAGTCCAAAGAGCGTCCCCTCCTTCCAGCCTGCGCGCGGTCGCAGCAGTTGGTTCTGGGCCATTCTGTGCGCGGTCCTGGCTGTGCTGCTGATCGTCTCGTTCATCGACTACCGGCCGGAGCAGAGCGTCCACCAGACAACGAATCCGACCGATCGCAATCTCGTCGGACGCTTCGGCGCGGAGGTCGGCTGGTACAGCTTCTTTCTTTTCGGTGGCGCGGGCTGGTTGATCCCGGCGTCCCTCATCTGGCTCGCCTACCTGATGCTGCGCGGCGTGCGGCGTTTCGTGCTCGGCCGCCTCGCGGCCATGATCCTCGCCGTGATCGCGGGCAGCGGGCTCCTCGCGATGCAGGATCTCTACTTCGCCTACCGCAACATCTACACGCAGGGCCCGGGTGGCGCGCTGGGCGGGCTGCTTTACGACGATTTCCTCGTCGACTACCTCGGCCCGTTCGGCTCCGGGGTGATTTTCGGCGCGGTCTACCTCGTTTGTCTGCTCATCATCATGTTCCGCGATGTCGGCAGCGAGCTGCACAGTTTCGCCGAATGGTTCCGGGCCTGGAACAAGCGCCGGGCCGAACGCCGCGCCGAGCGCGCGGAGTTGCGCCGGCTCGCGAAGGAAGCGAAGGCCAAGGCGCTCGCCGCCGCGAAGGCCTCGCCCCCGCCGGAGCCGCGCAAACTCGCCGTCTCCAGGCGCCAGCAGGATGCGCAGGCGGCCGGAACCGGCCCGGAGTCATCGCCTTCGAACGGCCGCACGATCGCCGCGCCGCCGCCGACGGAGAAGATCAAGGCGGGCGACCCCAGGCTCTCCGTCGCGGAGGCGGTCGCGCGCGCCAAAGGCGCCGACAAGGATGCCGATGCAGGAAAGAAACTCGCGCTGAAGATCGTCGCGCCGGAGGAAACGCGAAAGGCCAAGATCGACCGGCCCAAGGCGAGCGGAAACTACACCTTCCCTCCGCTGGACCTGCTTCACGACGCGGCCGAACCCGACTCCGGTTCCAACGAGGAGGAGCATGCCCGCACGGCCGAGGCGCTCCTGCGCACCCTCGGCGAGTTCAATGTCGAGGTGACCCTCGGCGAGATCCACATCGGCCCGGTCATCACGCGCTACGAAATCTATCCCGCGCCCGGCGTGCGCGTGGAGAAGATCGCGAGCCTCGACAAGAACATCGCCCTCGGCCTGCGCGCGCAGTCCGTGCGCATCCTCGCGCCCGTCCCGGGCAAAGGCTGCGTCGGCGTCGAGGTGCCGAACAAGAAGGCCACGCCCGTCGGCATCCGCGAGTTGATCGAGTCCGAGGATTGGGCGAGCGCGAAGGCCGAAATCCCGCTCGCGCTCGGCCGCGACGTCGGCGGCCGCCCCGTCATCGCCGACCTCACCCGCATGCCGCATCTGCTCATCGCCGGAGCCACCGGCTCGGGCAAGACGGTCTGCATCAACTCCCTCATCACGTCGCTCCTTTACTTCGCCAGCCCCGAGGATCTGCGTTTCATCATGGTCGATCCGAAGATCGTCGAGATGAAGGTCTTCAACGACCTGCCGCACATGCTCATCCCGGTGGTGACGGATCCGAAGAAGGTGCCCGCGGCGTTGCGCTGGCTGATCGGCGAGATGGAGACGCGTTACCAGATCTTCAGCAAGGTCGGCGTCCGCAACATCGCCGGCTTCAACGGACGCAAGAAGCTCGAGGCCGAAACTCCCGCCGCGCCCTCCGCCGCCGAGCGCGGCTCGATGGACGACCTCCAGATCGCGGTGCCGCGCGACGAGGAGATCGAGATTCCCGAGAAGATGCCCTACATCGTGTGCATCATCGACGAGCTGGCCGACCTCATGATGGTTGCGCCTGCCGACATCGAGACCGGCATCGCGCGCCTCGCCCAGCTCGCGCGCGCGGCCGGCATTCACCTCATCCTCGCGACCCAGCGGCCTTCGGTGAACGTCATCACCGGCGTGATCAAGGCCAACCTCCCCTGCCGCATCGCCTTCCAGGTCGCCTCGAAGGTCGACAGCCGCACGATCCTCGACGCCGGCGGCGCCGACCAGCTCATCGGCCGCGGCGACATGCTTTTCTCCCCGCCGGGCACCGCCAAGCTCGTGCGCGCGCAAGGCTGCCTCGTCAGCGACGACGAACTCAATCACGTGGTCGAATTCCTCAAGCGCAACGGACCGCCCGATTTCGCCGAGGACGTGCAGCGCCAGATCGAATCCGGCGACGACGAGGACGAAGAGGACATGGCGATCGACGAGGCCGACGACGACATGTTCCCGCAGGCGCTGGAAGTGCTCCGATCCAGCCGCCGCGCCTCCACCTCCATGCTCCAGCGCCGCCTGCGCATCGGCTACAACCGCGCGGCCCGCCTGATGGAGATCATGGAGGCCCGCGGCATCGTCGGCCCCGAGAACGGATCGAGCCCCCGCGAGATCCTCATCGATCTCGACACGCTCTGATCAGAGCGGAAGAGCGGAAGTTTTAAGAGCGCCAGCGAAGAATCTCCTCCGCAATGCCGCTTACGCTCTTGCGCGCATATCTTTTTTCGTGCCAATGCCGCGCGGGGTCCGTTAGCTGCAGGCAACATGCAATCGATTGGTGAGCGCCTCGAAGAAGCCCGCAAGCGCCGCGGCATCTCTGTCCGCGAAGCCGCCGAAGGCACGAAGATCCGCGGGGATTTTCTCCTTGGATTCGAGAACAACGAGTTCGATACCGGCCTTCCCGAACTCTACGTGCGCGGCTTCCTGCGCAACTATGCGCAGTTCCTGAAGGCCGACGCGGAGAAGATCGTCACCGATTACAACGCGATGGTGATCGGCGAGACAAAAGGCGGCCGCAAAGAGAGCCGCGAACTCTTCGGCCGCATGGAGATCCCCGAGCAGAAGCGCTCCGCCGCCGAAGCCGGCGCGACACCGCCGCAAACGGAGCGCCGGCGTCCCGACGAGGGCGGCGAACGCAAGCGCGCGCCGCTCAGCCCGGAGATGGCCAACTACATCAAGATCGGCGCCATCGCCATCGCCGGCGTCCTCGCCATCGTCTTCATCGTCTGGCTCGTGCAGCTCATCATCAGCTCCGCCTCCTCGCCCGCAACCGCCCGCGCCGACGCGCCCGCCCCGGTGGAGGCCCAGGTTCCGCTCGAGACGATCACGCTCATCGCCCTCGATTCTGTCGGCGTGAAGGTCGTGCAAACCGCGGATGGCCGCGAACTCTTCTCCGGCCCGCTCGCCAGGGGCGAACGCCGCGAGATCGCCAAGCGCGGACAGGTCATCATCACCTACAACGTCGGTCGAAATCTGCAGATCGAGAAAGACGGCAAAACCTACCAGATGCCGATCGACGACTTCGGACGCTCCTCGTTCGAGTGAGCGAAGCGCCGGCGCCCGCCGGCAGTTGGCGCTCAAAGGCTTAACCTGACCGCGCGCCGCGCCGATCTCCGGAGCAATGCTTCCTGATTGTTCCGCGAGAGCGCACACCAGCGACCGCAACGGTGCGACGTGTCGCGCGATTGCGTCGGCGATCCCGATGCGTCAACGCGTCCGCCGGGATCGCGCCAACCCGGGATAACGAAGAGCCGCCATGCGTTTGCCTGCTCCCGTTTTGAATCTGCTCCGGTCGATCCGTCCAGCGATCCCGCTCGCCGTAATGCTGCCCTTGCTCGCCTGCACGCTGTTCGTTTATCGCGCGACAGTGAAGGAGATGCGCTCCGCGCGGGCCGCCAGCCAGGAGGCGATCAAGGCGCGCTTCAAATCCGAGATCGAACGCCGCTTCTCCACCATCGAGAAGGCCGTCCATGCGGCGCGGGCGAATCTGATCCTCAACGCCGGCATGACCCAGGCGATGTGGGAAAAGCTCGGCGCGGAGATCGTCGATCTCGAAGCCGACGGCATCCAGGCGCTCAGCTTCGTCGAGCACGTCCCCCACGATCGGCTCCACGACTACGTCCGCGCCGCGCGCGCCGCCGGCGATCCGGATTTCGGCAATCGAAAATTCCGCCGCGAAGGCGACCACCTCATCCTTCGCTTCCGCCATCCCTTCCAAGCCGAAGCCATCAGCCAGGATCTGGCGGATTACCCGGAACGCCGCGACGCCGCGAAGAAAGCCGCGATCACCGGCGCCCGGGTCCTCTCCGATCGCGCATCCCTCATCGACGAAACGGCCGGGCGCGCCGCGTTTCTGCTCTACCTGCCGGTTTACAAAACCTCCGCCATTCCCGCGACTCCCGCCGCGCGCGAGCGAGAGCTTAGAGGCTGGGTCTCCGCGACGCTGCGCATCGACGATCTGCTCCAGAATGTCACGGCGGGCATCGATCACTCCCTCGAATTTCAAGCCTACAGCGGCGACGCGTCCGCCTCCGGCTCGTTTCTCTTCGACTCCGACGCGCCGGACGACGCGCGCGCCCGGCGCGTCACGACGCGGAACGCGGAGGCGGGCGGATACCATCACATCGACGAGCCGCTGAACGCATTCGGAAACCCGTGGACGCTGCGCATCAGCATCCCCGCGCCGGCCGGGCTCGCCACCACGCTCTCCCCTTCGAACGTCATCCTCGTCACGGGCATCGTGCTCAGCGTCGTGACCGCGTGGCTCGCCTCGGCCCTGCTCTTCTCCCGGAGGCGCGCGTGGGAATACGCGGAATCGATGACGGCCGATCTTCGGGCGGCGGAGGCCGAATCGCGCACCCTCGCCGCAATCGTCAGCCGGACCGATCAGGGCGTCGTCCTCACCACTCCCGACGGCCGGATCCAGTGGGCCAACGACAGCTTTGCGCGCATCACCGGCTACGCGCTGGCCGAGGTCGCGGGCCGGAAACCGGGCGATTTCCTGAATGGAAAAGAAACCGCCGCCGCATCCGTCGCGTTGATGCGCGACCGCCTTCGCGCCGGAAAAGGCTTCTCGCTGGAAGTGCTGAACTATCGAAAGGAGGGCACGCCTTACTGGGCGCGCCTCGACGTGCAACCCCTGTTCAACGCCGACGGCGAGTGCACGCACTTCATGGGCTTCCATGTCGATGTGACGGAACGCAAGCGCGCCGAAGCCGAACTCGCGCAGAAGGAGCGCCGTTTCCGGCTCATCTTCGAAACCATCCCCGTCGGCCTCTCCTGGTCGGCCGGCGACGGCGAAACCAAGCGCGCGACCCGCACGGTCAACGAGGCCCACACCGCCATCACCGGAGTCCCGCCGGCCGCGATCAACAGGAAGGACATCTTCCTCGAAGCCACCCATCCCGACGACCGCGACCGCGTCGTGGAACTCAATCGCAAAATCGAGTCCGGCGAGATCGAGAGCTTCGCCGCGCCGCGGCGATTCGTGCATCCGGACGGCCGCGTCGTCCACGCGGTCTGCACCCGCCGCCGGATGCAGGTTCCCGACGGCGAGCCGCACCAGGAAATCGTGACCCTGGTGGACGTGACCGCGCTGACCGAGGCCCAGGGCCGGCTCAAGCTTCAGGAGGAGCGGCTGAAGTTCATCTTCGACAGCGCCCCGATCGGATTGAAGTGGGTCCAGGTCGCGGCCGGCGGCGGCCGGCAGAGGCTGGCCAACGCCGCGCACGAGCGCATCACGGGCATCCCCCGGCATCCCGGCGCGGAAGGGGTGTATCCAGATCTTGGACGCATCCATCCCGACGATCGCGAGATCGAGCGCGGCCTGCGCGCGCGCCTCGACCGGCGCGAGATCGAAGGCTACAACCTCGACAAGCGCATCGTCCGCGCCGACGGCACGATCGTCTGGGTCGCCTACTCCAAGCGCCGGTTCTTCGAGGCGAACAGCCCGTCCTACCAGGAATTGTCCGCCGTGGTGGACATCACTGAATTGCGGATGGCGAAGGACGTGGCCGAACAGGCCAGCATCGCGAAGAGCCAGTTTCTCGCCATGATGAGCCACGAGATCCGCACGCCCATGAACGGCGTGATCGGCATGACCTCGCTGCTCCTCGACTCCAAACTCGACGCCGAACAGCGCGAGTTCGCGGAAACCATCCGCAACAGCGGCGACGCGCTCCTCACGATCATCAACGACATCCTCGACTTCTCCAAGATCGAGTCCGGCCGCATGGAGCTGGAGCACGAGCCGCTCGATGTCGGCGCCCTCATCATGGAGGTTCTCGACCTGCTTTCGCACCGCGCCAACCAGAAGGGGCTCGAGATGCTTTGCGAGATCGACGAGGCCGTTCCGCGCCTCGTGCGCAGCGACTCGACGCGCCTGCGCCAGATCCTCGTCAACCTCGCGGGCAACGCGATCAAGTTCACCGAACACGGCGAGATGGCCGTCGCCGTCACCGCGATCCGGCAGACGGAAT
>CAZFCY010000058.1:0-21772 GCA_964517665.1 uncultured Opitutaceae bacterium
GCATATACCATTCGCGCAGGAAAAGCACGAGCTGGTCCTTCGCGTAATGGTATATGCATCCGAACGGCCACCTGCCCGCGTACGAGTTTGCGTTCGACGACGTGAATCCGCCCGTGCACGCATGGGCCTGCTGGCGTGTTTACAAGATGACCGGCCCGCAGGGCGGGCGCGATCGCATGTTTCTCGCCCGGGTCTTTCACAAGCTGCTGATCAATTTCACCTGGTGGGTGAACCGGAAGGATCCCTACGGCCGCAACATCTTTGCCGGCGGCTTTCTCGGGCTCGACAATATCGGCGTCTTCGACCGCTCGAAGGAGCTGCCCGAGGGCGGACACCTGCGCCAGGCGGACGCCACCGCGTGGGTCGCGTTCTATTGCACAACGATGCTGGCGATGGCGCTGGAACTCGCGCAGGACGATCCGGCCTATGAGGACGTCGCGTCGAAATTCTTCGAGCATTTCATCGGCATCGCCGACGCGATCAATCACCTCGGCGGATGCGGGCTCTGGAATGAGGAGGACGGCTTTTATTACGACCAGCTCGCGCTGAACGGCGACGGGATCACGCTCAAAGTGCGCTCGATCGTCGGCATCATTCCGCTTTTCGCCGGTGAAATATTGAGCGACGACGCGCTCGAGAAGCTTCCCGGTTTTCGCAAGCGGATGGAATGGTTTTTGAAGCACCGCTCGGATCTCAAATACAAGATCACCGCGCTCGAATCCGGAGGCCGCCACCGCCGCCTGCTCGCGATTCCCTCGCGCGAGCGGATGGAGCGCATGCTTCGCTATATCCTTTCGGAGGACGAGTTTCTCTCGCCCTTCGGCATTCGCGCGCTCTCTCGCTTTCATGAGCGCCATCCCTTCGAGCTGCAACTCGACGGCCAGCCCCACCGCGTGACCTACGCGCCGGGCGAGGCCGACACGCCGATTTTCGGGGGAAACTCGAACTGGCGCGGTCCGGTGTGGCTGCCGGTGAACTTTCTCCTGATCGAGGCGCTCGAGCGCTATGATCATTTTTACGGCGGGGACTTTCTTGTCGAGCATCCCACCGGTTCGGGAAACCGCGTCTCGCTGCGCGCGGTGGCCCAGGATATATCGCGTCGCATCGGATCGATGTTTCTGCCCGACGCGAGCGGCGCGCGGCCCTGCCACGGCGGGGACCGCCGCTACGCGGACGACCCGAATTTCCGCGACCTGGTTTTATTCAACGAATATTTCCACGCCGACACCGGCCGCGGCTGCGGGGCGAGCCACCAGACGGGCTGGACGTCGCTCGTGGCCAAGCTTCTCATCGATCTCGCCCGCGCGCGGGAAGATCCGGCCGGGCGCGAACCGCCGCCGGCGTGAGAGGACGCGAGCGCGTGATTCGGGCCGTCGGCCTGCGTCCGCAAACAAAAGCGGCGCGTCCGTGACGCGCCGCGATCGGTGATCGAGAGGAAAAGAGCGCTCAGCTTCCGGCGATCTTCTTCAGGGACGCGAGCCATGCGTCCGCGCCGCCCCGCTGATATCCCATCTGGCCGATCTTATCCCCCTTGGGGTTGAAGACGAGAACGGTGGGAAAGCCCTGGATGCCGTATTGCTCGGCCAGCTCGCGGTTCTGCTTCTTTTCGTCCTCCGACTGCGGCGTCTTGCGCGGGAAGTCGAGCTTGAGCAGGACGAGGTTTTCGTCGGCATACTTTTTGAAGGTGTCGGTCGAGAAGACTTCGCCATCGAGCCGGTGGCACCAGACGCACCAATCCGAGCCGGTGAAGTCCATCAGGAGAACCTTGTTTTCGGCCTTGGCCCTGGCCATCGCGGCTTGGGCGTCGGTCATCCAGGAGTCTTCTTTGTCGGCCTCCCCGCCGGCGCGGGCAAAGGCGACGATTCCAAGCACGAGAGCGAGAACGGTCAGGATTTTTTTCATCAGTGATGGAGTATGGAGGTTTGTCTGTCTGGGAGAATGAAGGGTTCCTTTGCATTCCCGCAATTCGCCGGGCGAATTTCTCCAGGAAACGCCGGCCCTTGGGGGATGCCACCGGATGAGTGATCCGGCTTCCTTGGAATCGGCCGGGCTCTTGTTGAAGTTTGAAACGGAATGGAAACCATCCGCGTCCTCGGACAGCAGTCGATTCGAAATGAAGCCTCGTCACAGCATCCTGCGGGTCGTCGCCGGCGCGGCCCTCGGCGTCCTCGCGTCCGCCGGCCCGTCCGCGCGCGGCGCGCTGATCTGGAGCGACGAGTTCAACCAGGAGGACGGAACCGGTCCCGATGAGTCGAAATGGGTTTACGACATCGGCAGGGGCGTCGGCGGTTGGGGAAACAACGAACTCCAGACCTACACGAACGCGCGCGCAAACTCCTTCGTGGTCAGCGATCCCGCCGCCACCGATGGCAAGGCCCTCGCGATCCGCGCGATCAGGGACAACAACGGCGCCTACACCTCCGCCCGCATCAAGACGCTGGGGAAATTCTCGACCACGCATGGCCGCCTTGAGGCCCGGCTCAAGCTCACGAAGGGCAGGGGCCTCTGGCCCGCCTTCTGGGCGCTCGGGGCAAACATCGACACCGTGGGCTGGCCCGCCAGCGGCGAGATCGACGTGGTTGAACAGTTGGGGCACGAGCCCGCGAAGATCTACGGCAGCATTCACGCGCCGGGATTCATGGCGAGTTCGACAACGACCGTCCCGGCCGGGACCTCGCTGACCGATGACTACCACGTTTACTCGGTGGTCTGGAGCGAAGGCCGCATCGAATGGTTTCTCGACTGGGAATCGTACGCCGTCAAAACCATCGGCGACGTGCCGCCGGGCGGCCAGTGGGGTTTCGAGCATCCCTTTTTCCTGCTGCTGAATCTCGCCGTCGGAGGCAACTTTCCGGGCAATCCCGACGCGACCTCCGTCTTTCCGCAGACACTCTATATCGATTACGTGCGCGTTCACACCATCGGGCCGGAGCCGCCGCGTTATCTCGGCGCGTTTTCGGACAAGCCGGGCGAGATCGCGCTCTCGTGGACCATGGCCTCGACCATGGATCTTCCCGTGATCGGACACGAACTCGAGCGCGCCGAGGATTCGGAGTTCACGGTAAACTACCTGCAGCGCAGCCACGACGCGACGCCGTTTCTCGTCGATGACGGGCTGGTTCCCGGCAAGGAATATTTCTATCGCGTCGCGACAGTCACGGCCGAGGGCGTCTCGAGTTTCTCGAGCCCGGCGTTTGCGCGGGTGTCGGGGCCGGGCGACGCCTCTTCCGGCGACGGAAACCTGATGAACTGCTCGACGCGCGCGGTCGTGGGAGACAACGCGGTCGCGATCGCGGGCTTCGTCGTGGGTGGCAGGGAACCGCGGCGCGTGCTCGTGCGCGCGATCGGACCGGCGCTTCGCGCCTTCGGCGTCAGCGACGCGCTTCCGGATCCGGTGCTGACGCTCCGTCCCCTCGGCTCGGAACAGATCCTGGCCACGAACGACAACTGGGGCGACCGGCCCGAGCGCGATGAAATCGTGGCGGCAACGAAGGCCATCGGCGCGTTCAAACTCGATCCGGCGGGCAGGGACGCGGCCATCCTCATCACGCTTCCCCCCGGCGGCTATACCGCGGTCATCGAAGCGCGGAATGGTCAGAAGGGCGTGGTGCTGGCGGAGATCTACGAAGCGAAGTAAGAGCGTAAGCAAAGCATGCGGATCCTCTTTACGCACTTCCCGCTTACGCTCTTGCGCTCTTGTCGCCCGCCTCCAGCGGGCTGATCGTCCAGCCGGTGAAGCCGTAGAGGATCGAGATGAGCGGGTTGATCAGGTTGAGAAACGCGAAGGGAAGATAGGCGAAAGGGAAGACGCCGAGCGTGGCCCACATGTAGGCGCCGCAGGTATTCCACGGGATCAGCGGCGAGGTCAGCGTGCCCGCATCCTCGAGCACGCGGGAAAGGTTTTTCGGATGAAGCCCCGCCTGACGATAGGCGGAACGATACATGCGGCCGGGAACGACGATCGAGAGATACTGGTCGGGCGCGATCACGTTCATGCCGACGCACGTCGCGACGGTCGCGAAGATGAGCGAGCCGGTGGAGGTGGCGAATCGAAGGATCGCCGACGCGATGACGCCGAGCATGCCGCTGCGCTCCATCACGCCGCCAAACGAAAGGGCGCAGATGATCAGCGCCACGGTGTTGAGCATGCTGTCCATGCCGCCGCGGCTGAGCAGATCATCGACCGCCGGCACGCCGGTGTTCGAGGCGAAGCCCGTTTGCGCGACCGCGACCACGGTCGCGAGGTCGGCGCCCTGCGCAATCATCGCCACGAGGCCTCCGATCACCGCGCCGCCGAGCAGCGCGGGAAGCGCGGGCGTCCGGAAGACGACCATCGCGATGATCAGCGCGGGCGGGATCAGGAGTCCCCAGTGGATGAGGAAGCGCGCGTCGAGCGCCGCGACGATTCCGGAGATCGCGCCGGTGTCGGGCGCGCGATCGCCGTACTTGAAGCCGAGCGCGAGGTAGAGCGCCAGCGAGATGGCGAGCGCCGGCGCGGTCGTGTATATCATGTGCCGCACGTGCGTGAAGAGATCCGTGCCGGCCACGCCGGGCGCGAGGTTGGTCGTGTCGGAGAGCGGCGACATCTTGTCGCCGAAATAGGCGCCCGAGACGATCGCGCCCGCCACGAGCGGGAGCGGAATGTTCAACCCCTGGCCGACGCCGATCAACGCGATGCCGACCGTGCCCGCGGTGGACCACGAGCTTCCGGTCGCGAGCGACACGAGCGAGCAGATCACGCACGTGGTGAAGAGGAAAACCGGCGGCGAGATGAGTTGCAGCCCATAGAAAATCATCGTCGGCACGATGCCGCTGAGGATCCACGTGCCGATCAACATCCCGATCACGAGCAGGATCAGGCAGGCGGGCAGGGCGACGACGATGCCATCGATGATGCCCTGCTGGAGTTCCTCCCACGTGAAGCCGAGCCGCAGGCTGAGGACGGACGCGACGACCGTGCCGAAGATCAGCGGGATGTGCGGCTGAAGTCCGACGCGCGCCAGGCTGCCGATCAGGGGAATCGTTTCGATCCAGCCCAGCGCCGGGCCGAGCCACGGAACCCCGGCCAGCTCCGTCGCGTCGACCACCGACAGCCCGAGGAAGATGATCATGAGGATCACCGGGACGAACGCCTCGAGAAACGTCGGCAAACGGATCGAACGCGCGCTCACTTCGGCGGGTGTAGTGGTTTTCTCAATACGGCCCGCGAATGTGCGGCGCGACGCGCTCCCGGTAAAACCGTCGCAGCCTCTCGTGTGTTTCGGCGGACAGCGGCGCGAGCGCGCTGGCGGCGGCGTTTTCCCTCGCCTGCTCCGGCCGCTTCGCGCCGGGGATGATGACCGCGACCGCGTCGAAATCCAGAATCCATCGCAGCGCCAGTTGCGCCATGGCCGGCTCCGCGGGCAGGAGGGCGCGGAGTTCCTCCGTCAATTCGACGGCCTTCTCGAACGGCAGCCCGGCGAAGGTCTCGCCGACGTTGAAGCTCTGGCCGTCGCGATTGAAGTTGCGGTGGTCGTCCGGAGCAAAGCGCGTGTCCCTGGTGAATTTCCCCGAAAGCAAACCGGAGGCGAGCGGGAGGCGCGCGATCAGCGCCACGCCCTTTGCCTTCGCGTCGGCGAAGAGGGTGTCGATCGGTTTTTGCCGGAAGATGTTGAAGATGATCTGAAGCGCCGCGAGGCCGTCCTGTTGCAGGCAGATCCGGGCTTCCTCCATCGATTCGACGCTCGCGCCCCAGCGGCGGATGAGCCCCGCGGATTTCATCTCGCGCAACCAGTCGAAACACGCGCCCGCCCGCAGCAGGTCGGTCGGGAGGCAGTGCATCTGGATGAGGTCGAGCGCGTCCACCCGCAGGCGTTTTCGCGAGGCCTCGGCATGCGCGAAGAAGGCGTCGCGGCTGAAGTTTCCCGGCCAGCCGGGATCGCCGCCGCGGCCGAGCTTGGTCGCGACGAAGGCGCGATGGCCGTGGGCCTCGAGGAAGTTGCCGATGCGCGTCTCGCTCAGCCCGCCGCCGTAAACGTCGGCGGTATCCAAAAAGTTGACACCGCTTTCCATCGCGGCCTCCAGCGCGCGCGCGGCGGTCGCGTCATCGACATTTCCCCACGAGCCGCCGATCTGCCAGGTTCCGAGGCCGATCTCCGAGGTTTGAAACGCGTCGCCGCCGAATGGCCGATGGTTCATGCGCGGCATGGTCAGCGCTCCGCGCTCGCATAGGCAAGCACCGCTTCCGATCGCCGTGAGAGGCCGACGGGCGGCCGACGCCCGCGCTCGACGCATGCCCGCCGGTCGCCTCTCGCTTCTCCAACCCTCAGTCGAAGATCCGCCGCTCGCCTTCGCGCGAGAAGGCGCGGCCGAAGGTCGCGATGCCGGGGCGCTTGATCCGGTAGGGGAAAAACAGCTCGAGGCTCGCCCCGCGCGCGTGGTCGAGCTTGACCTGCACGGCGTCGCGCGTGCCGCCATCGGAGCGCCGCACGGCCACGTTGGCAATGGCGGCGGTGGCGGCGTAGAGGCCGTCGTGCGCGCCGTTGCGGAGCTGGTCGTCGATCCAGTCGATCACGCGCTCGTCCATCGGCGCGTCGTCGCGCTCGTCGGGATCGATCGGCTTGATTTCGCCGTCGGATTTGAGTCCTCCGCCGAAGGGGACGAACGCGCCATATTCCTCGAGATTCCTCTTCGCCCGCGGCAACAGGACACGGACCAGTTGCTCGAGATCCTTTCGCGCGCTGCCTCGTTTCTTCATGAATGGGAAGAGATGTTTTTCCGTTCCAGCTGACGCATGATCCGCGCGACCGCTTCGCCCGGTTCCCTATCGACATCGACGCTCAGACCGTAAGCAGGTTCCTCCAGCGTGGCAAACTGGCTGCGCAAGAGCGAGGCCGGCATGTAGTGATCCGGACGGCCGGAGATCCGCGGATGGATCTGTGCGAACGTGCCCTTGAGATAGACGAAACCGATGTCCTCGCCCGGCCGCGCCAGCGCCTGGCGGTAGGACTCGCGCAGGGCGGAGCACGCGAGCACGAGGGGCGCGCCGTTCGCGAGAAACCGCGCGATCTCGCCGCGCAGGCGCTCCAGCCATCCGGCGCGATCGGCGTCGGTCAACGGTGTGCCGGCGCGCATTTTCTCCACGCTTTCGGGCGTGTGAAAATCATCCGCGTCGAGAAAGGTGGAGCCGGTCTTTTCCGCGAGCAGCCGGCCGACGGTCGATTTCCCGCAACCGGAAACGCCCATGACGATGATTACCACGCGCGCAAGACTCATCCGCGTTCCGGTCCGGTGGCAAGAATCGTTCAGGGGACAGGAGACAGGAGTCCGGAGACAGAAATCAGACACGGGAGCCGGACCTCTGACATCTGTCCCCCGTCTCCTGACCTTTGCGGCTTGCGCGCGCCGCCGTGTCGGGTTCCCTGCGCGCATGTTCTCGTTTCTTTCCACCGCGCTGGGGCGGCTGCGGGTCATCGGTTTTCTGGAGGGCGCCTCGTTTCTGCTCCTGCTCGGCGTGGCGATGCCTCTGAAATATTTCGCGGGCCAGCCCGAGGCGGTGCGCATCGTGGGCACGGCGCACGGCGCCCTGTTTCTCCTCTATCTGGCGGCGGCGTTTCTCGCCGCGTCGGAGTACGGCTGGAAACTGCGCATCACCGCCGCGCTCGTTCTCGCCTCGTTTTTGCCGTTCGGCCCGTTCATCGCCGACGCGCGCCTCCTGCGCCGCATGAGCGCGTAAGGCGTGGAACCCGCGGGAGCGGCTTTGGCCGCGATGGCTTCGCGCCAGATCGCTCCTTTATCGGGAGAAACGCGCCGTGGTCCGGGCGCGGGTTGAAGCTGGTGGCGGTTTGCTCCAGCCTTCGCGACCTTCGTTCCCGATTTCCCGCATGTCCTCTGTTTCCACCTCCGCAAGCGATGTCCGCGCCGATCCCGGCGTCGCGCCGGGCGGGGGCGACTGGCATCGCGGATGGCTGAGGATCGCGATCGCGCTCGTGCTTTCGGGGCAGGGGATGGCGTTCGGCCTCGCCGCGAACATCTCGCCGCCGACCGGCGCGGCCTACTGGGTGTTGCACGGCGGCCTCGCCGCGAGCGCGGTGGCGGTGCTCGCGCTGCTCGGCGGCCCGCTTTTGCGCGAGAGTGTGAACGCGCTTCGGAGCGGGCGGATCACGGTCGATCTGCTTTTTCTCGTCACGCTTTCCGGCGCGTTCGGCGTGTCCGTGTTTTCGACCGCGCGCCGGTCCGGGCCGGTGTTCTACGAGCTGGTTGCGATCCTGCTCGCGATCTACACCACGGGAAAACTCCTCGGCGCCCGCTCGCGCGCGAAGGCGTTGCGGGCGGTGGACGAGCTTCGCGCGGAACACGACAACTGCCTCGTGCTGTCGCCCGACGGCTCGACCACGATCGCGCGCGCGGCCGAGGTCGCGGTCGGCGCGCGCGTGCTCATCCCGGCCGGCGCGGCGGTGGGCGTGGATGGCGCCATCGAGCGCGGCCGGTCGCTGGTCGACACCACGCCGCTCACCGGCGAGCCGCATCCGATCGAATGCGGGCCGGGCGACACCGTGCTCGCCGGCATGCGCGCGATTGACGGCGTGCTCACCGTCCGCGTGACGGCCGCCGGAGGGAGCCGCCGCCTCGACGCGATGCTCGCGGAGATCGAGCAGGCGCGGCTGCGTCCCTCGCGCTTGCAGAACATGGCGGACCGGCTCGCGGCGCGTTTCGTGCCGCTCGTGGTTTTGATCAGCGCGGGCACGTGCTGGTATTGGTGGAGAAACGGCGGGTTGACGCCGGCGGTCGAGAACAGCCTCTCGGTGCTCGTCGTCGCGTGCCCCTGCGCGCTCGGCCTCGCCACGCCGCTCGGCATCTGGGCGGGCCTGGTGAAGCTCGGGCGCCTCGGCATCGTGGCGCGCAGCGGCGATTTTCTCGAGGCGCTCGCCGACGCCGACCGCGCGATGTTCGACAAGACGGGCACGCTCTTCGAAGCCGGGCTGAGGGTCGGGCGCGTCGCGCGCCTTCCGCAATGCCCGCTTTCGGAGACGCGGCTGCGCGCGGCAGTCGCCGCGGCTGAAACCGGCCTCGACCACCCGATCGCGGCGGCGTTGCGGCTCGCGTTTGATCCTGAGCAAACAGACGCGCGCGACGGCGGGTTCGAGCTGGTCGAGTCCCGCGTCGTGCCGGGCCGCGGCGTTCGCGCCGTGGTGAGGGATGCGATGGACGGAAGCGTTTCCCACGAGATCCTCGCGGGCACGCGCGCGCTGCTGGAGGAGGCCGGAATCGATATCCAGAAACTGGATACAGCGATCGCGCCCGCGCCGGCGCGATCCATCCTCATCGCCGTCGATGGGCTGCCCGCGGCCGCGGTGCGGCTCGACGAGACGCCGCGGGAACGCGCGGCCGGGGTCTTTGCCGGCCTCGAGAGCGAGGGGCTCGCGGTCGAGATCCTCACCGGCGATCCCCAGTTTTCCGCCGGGATCTGGCCGGCGATTCCGAGGCGGACGGGCCTGACACCCGGGGAAAAGGCCGCCCATGTGCGCGCCGCGCAACAGGCGGGCGCGCGCGTGCTGTTCATCGGCGACGGCCTCAATGACGCGCCGGCGCTGGCGGCCGCCGACGCCTCGATCGCCATCCGGCAGGGAGCCGGGATGGCGCGGAGCAACGCGCTCGCCGTCGTCTCCGGCGACAGCCTCGGCACGCTGCCCGCCGCGGTGCGCCATGCGCGTTCCGTCCGCCGCGCCATCCGCTCGAATCTCGTCTTCGCCGCGTGCTACAATTCGGTCGCGATGGGGCTCGCCGCGCTCGGCTGGGTCGATCCGATCATCGCCGCGTTTCTCATGGCAGGCTCGAGCGTCATCGTCTCCACGCGTGTCCTGCGGGCGTGACGCCGCCGCCCGGTGGCGGCCGGGGTCAGGAGGCTGGAGCGCGGGCGAGGCACTGTCTCACGTCTTCCGCGAATGCGTCCACGTCCGCCTCGTTCGTTTCCCACGAGCACATGAGCCGGTAGCCGCGGTCGCCGATGAAATGGTAGAACTTCCAGCCACGCTCGCGCAGCGCGTCGGCGACGGCCGCGGGCATCTCGACGAACACGCCGTTGGCTTCGACCGGGAAGAGGATTTTCAACTCCGCGAGCGATCCGAGATGGTCCGCGAGGCGGCGCGCCATGGCGTTCGCGCGCGCGCCGTTTTTCAGCCAGACATCGTCCTCCAGCATGCCGACCCACGGCGCGGAAAGGAAACGCATCTTCGAGCAGAGCTGGCCCGCCTGCTTGCAGCGGAAGTCGAACTCGCGCGACAGCTCGCGCCGGAAAAACACGACCGCCTCGCCCACGGCCATGCCGTTCTTGGTCCCGCCGAAGCACAGCACGTCGATCCCGGCCTCCCACGTGAACGCCTTCGGCGGCAACCCGAGCGAGGCCGCGGCATTGGCGAGGCGCGCGCCGTCCATGTGCATGGCGAGGCCGTGGCGGCGGGCGACATCCGAGAGCGCGGCGATCTCCGCGGGACGATAGGTGGCGCCGAGTTCGGTCGCCTGCGTGAGGCTGATCACGCGCGGCTTGGGGAAATGGATGTCGTCGCGCCGCGTGATGATCGACTCGACCTGCGCGGGATCGAGTTTTCCGTGCGGCCCGCTGCCGAGGAGGATCTTGGTGCCGTTGGAAAAGAACTCCGGAGCCCCGCATTCGTCGCGCTCGACGTGCGACTGGTCGTGGCAGATCACGCTGTGGTAACTCTGGCAGAGCGAGGCGAGCGAGAGGGAGTTGGCCGCCGTGCCGTTGAAGACGAAATAGACGTCGCAATCCTTCTCGAAGATCTGCCGGATCCGGTCGGTCGCGCGCGTGGTCCACTCGTCCTCGCCGTAGGACGGGGCGCGCCCGAGATTCGCCTGTTGCATCGCCGCCCAGGCCTCGGGGCAGATGCCGGAGGTGTTGTCGCTGGCAAAATCGTAGCGCATGTCGGTCAACGGAACACGCCGAACAAAGCCGCGGCCGCGCGCGACGGCGAGATTCAATTGGCAACCCGCCCGCCGCTCGCATACTGCGACGGCTCCGATGCGCCACTCGTCATCACAAACGCAGGTGAATCTTTATCTTGTCGGGTTCATGGGAACCGGCAAGACGACGGTCGGGCGCGCCCTCGCGCAGCGGATGCGGATGACGTTTCTCGATGTGGACACGGAGGTGGAACGCCTCGCGGGGATGACGATCGCCGAGATTTTCGATCGCGAGGGGGAAACGGCGTTTCGCCGCCGCGAGCGCGATGTCATCGTCGTCGGCCATCCTGCCACCGGCTGCATCGTGTCCTGCGGAGGCGGCCTGGTCCTGCAGGAGGGCATAATGGGCGAGTTGCGCAAGCGCGGCGTCGTCATCTGCCTGACCGCCACGCCCGAGACGATCCTGCAGCGGACCGCCAGCAATAAAAACCGCCCGCTCCTCAACGTCGAGGATCCCGCCGCGCGTGTGCGCGAGATGCTGTCGCGGCGCGAGCCGCTCTACCGCGAAGCCGGCACGCAGGTGCTCACGGATTTTCGTCCGCTTCCGGAGGTCATCGCGCACGTGCAGCGCGTTTACCTGCGCGAGGCGCGCGAGTTTGTCCCGCCGAAGCGCGAGATGGACTCGAATGGTTGAAGGAGGGAACCAAAAGCCATGTAGGAGCGGCTTCAGCCGCGATTGAGCCGCGGCCAATCACGAAGGCATCGCGGCTGAAGCCGCTCCTACATGGAGGCCGTCGACTCATCCGCATGGCTCCTGTCGCCCCCGCGGCGTCGGCAGGAGCCTGGCCTCCCGGGGCATGGCGATCCGTGTTGCCTCGGCTCGCGCGCAAAATATGAGGGAAGACGAAATAAGCGTGGCTCTGAACCCTCGAACTGCCGCCGCCATGAACTCCCCCTGCTTTTTTCTCCGCGCCCGCGCGCGCGCCGCCACGCCGATGATGGTGTTGACTGCTGGAATGTTCGCCTCGCTCCGGGCAGTCGCGGCCGAATCGGAGGACGAAGGCGCCGTCGAACTCGAGGAGGTCGTCGTCGAAGGCCGCGGCGAGAACTTCATCGGGCGCGCGCTCAGCGGATCGGAGGGCGCCGTGGCGCGCCTCGAACTCGACATGCGGCCGTTTCTGCGGACGGGCGAGATCGTCGAGCACGTGCCGGGCATGGTCGTGACGCAGCACAGCGGCACGGGGAAGGCCAACCAGTATTTTCTGCGCGGTTTCAACCTCGATCACGGCACGGATTTCTCCGCCGATCTCGAAGGCATGCCGTTGAACATGCGCTCGCACGGGCACGGCCAGGGCTATCTCGATCTCAACCCGGTCATGCCGGAGCTGGTGCGCCGGCTGGACTATTCCAAGGGCGTGCACGATGTCGCGGGAGGCGACTTCTCCGCCGCCGGGCGCGCTTCGATCCGGTTGCACGACGAGCTTCCCTCGGGCTTTCTTTCGCTTGGCGTCGGCGAGGACGGTTTTCTCCGCGTCGCGGCGGGCGAATCGTTTCACTCCGGCGGCGGCGGCGTCTTCACCGCCGCGCTCGAGGCCCAGCGTTACGACGGCCCGTGGGCCCGCCCGGAGGACTTGAAGAAACTCAACGGCGTCTTCCGCTACGTGAAGGATGCCGCGGGCGGGCGCTTCTCGCTCCTCGCCACGACTTACGATGCCTCGTGGGACTCGACCGACCAGATCCCGGAGCGGCTCGTTCGTTCGGGCGAACTCGACCGGCTCGGCAATGTCGATCCGACCGTCGGCGGCGAGTCCTCGCGGCACGCGTTGCAGGGGAGCTGGGTGAAGACCGACGGCTCGGCGGAGGTCTCGCTCTACGCCGCGCGCTACGACCTGACGTTGTATTCAAATTTCACCTACCTCCTCGACGACCCGGCCGACGGCGACCAGTTCGAGCAGGCGGACGAACGCTGGATCTTCGGCGGTCGTTTCCTGCGCCGGATCGAGCGGGACAACGGCGGCCGGGAAATCCAGCATCGCTTCGGCGTCGAAACGCGCATGGATGACATTCCCGAAGTCGGGCTCCATCACACGCGCGACCGGCGGCGCCTCTCCACCGTGCGCGAGGACGACGTGCGCGAGACCAGCGTCGGCGCGTTCTGGGATTCCAACATCGTTTTCTCCGACGCCTGGCGCGCGTCGTTCGGCGTCCGCGGCGACTACTATTTCTTCGACGTGGACAGCGATCTCGAAGCAAACAGCGGCTCGGAGGACGCCGGCATCCTCAGCCCGAAGCTGGCCGTCGTCTATCGCGCGGCCGAATCGCTCGAGTTCTATGGCAACGCCGGCCTCGGCTTTCACAGCAACGACGCGCGCGGCACGACGATCGCGATCGATCCCGCGACCGGCGAGCCCGCGGATCCGGTCGACGCGCTCGCGCGCTCGAAGGGCGGCGAACTCGGCCTGCGCTGGGTCAAGGGCGCGTTCTTCACCACCTCGGTGGCGTTGTGGGCGCTGGATCTCGACTCCGAGTTGATCTACGTGGGCGACGCCGGCACGACCGAGGCCGGCCGGCCGAGCCATCGAACGGGAGTGGAATGGTCGGCGCACGTCCGGCCGCTGGACTGGCTCACGGTCGACGCGGATGTTTCCTTCACCCGCGGCCGTTTCGACGACGACGATCCCGCGGGCAGGCGGATTCCCGGCTCGCTCTCGACCGTGATCGGCGCGGGCGTCACGGCCGAGCTGCCCGGCGGCCTGTTCGGCGTGCTGCGCCTGCGCCACTTCGGACCGCGCCCGTTGATCGAGGACAACTCCGTGCGCTCCTCGTCGACCTCGCTCGTGGACGCGCGATTCGGCTGGGGCGGGGAAAAAATCCGCGTGTATCTCGACGTGCTCAATCTCTTCGATTCCAACGATCACGACATCGACTATTTCTATGCCTCGCGCGTCGCGGGCGAGCCGGACGGAGGCATCGAGGATGTGCATTTTCATCCTGTCGAACCGCGCACCTTCCGCGTCTATGGCGAGTGGAAGTTCTGAGCGCGCGACTCGCTCGTAACCTCCGGGTAAAACCGCCCGGACGACGCGCGTTTCAGGAGGCTGCTTCGCGGCGCGAAATGAACTTCCCGCCCGCGCCGACGATGCTCGATGCGATCCTCATGAGCCATCCTGTGATCCGTGGAATCGAGCCATCCGAACTGCCCGCCGCCGGCGCGCTGGCGGGGCGCGTGTTTCGCGACGGGCCGGTCTTCCTGAAAATGTTTCCCTCCAACCCGGCGAAGCGCGCGGGCGCCCTCGGCGAAATCTTCGCCGCCGCGCTGAAGCAGATCGCGGCGCGCGGGAAGGTCTTCGGCGCCTTTGAAAACGGCCTGCTCGTCGGCGTGTGCGCGCTTGCGCAACCCGGCCGCTGCCAGCCATCGACCGCGGAAAAGCTCGCGCTCGGCAAAGTGATCAGCGGGGTGACGTCGATGGGCACGGCGCTGGCCTTTCAGCGCTGGCAGGCGACGCTCGCGCGCCGCGATCCGGAGCACCGGCACTGGCACCTCGGGCCGATCGCGGTCGAGATCGGGAAACAACGCCGCGGCATCGGCGCCGCATTGATGCGCGAGACCTGCCGGTCGATCGACACGACGCGCGAGCCGGCGTTTCTGGAAACCGACCAGCGGGCGGCCGCGCCATTTTTCGAGAAGTTTCGATTCAAGGAATTCCTGCAGGTCACCGTGCACGACGCGCCGCATCTCTTCATGCTGCGCTCGCCCGCGTGAGGCGGAAAACACGGGTTCACGGGAGACAACGAAGGAAACTTCAGAATCAGCGCAGCGCCGCGAGCGCGCCTTCCAGCGCGGCGACGTCCTTGCCGCCGCCCATCGCGAAGTCCGGCTTGCCGCCGCCTTTGCCGCCGAGTTTCGCGCAGGCTTCGCTCACGATCTTCCCGGCTGCCAGGCCCGACTTGATCGCGGCCGGCGAACAGAGCGCGACGACGCTGACCTTGTCCGCGCCGAAGCCCGCGCCGAGCACGACGACGCCCTCGCCGAGCCTGGCCAGGATCTGCGCGCCGAGCTGTCGCAGGGCATTCGGATCGGCCGCGTCGACTTTCGCGACGACGCGCTTGAAACCGTCGCGCTCGCCCGCCTTCGCGGCGAGTTCATCGGCGAGGCCGGCCGCCGCCTTCTGTTCGAAAGCCCTCAGCTTCTGCTCGAGTTCGTCGCGCTGCGCGAGGAGCGTGTCCACGCGCTTCGGCAGATCGACGAGCGTGACGTTGAGCTTCTGGCCGAGCGCGCGCAGTTCCTCCTCGTGGCCGGCCACGAGCCGGTAGGCGGCCTCGCCCGCGACCGCCTCGATGCGACGCGTGCCGGCGGCGATCGCGCTTTCCACCGTGACTTTCAACAGGCCGATCTCGCCTGTGGTTGAAACGTGAGTACCGCCGCAAAGCTCCATCGAGTAGCCGTCGAGCGCGCCGGGATCGCCGCCAATCTGGACGACGCGGACGCGCTCGCCGTATTTGTCGCCGAAGAACTGCATCACGTCCTTGCGGCCGGAAATCTCGGAGTAGGGAACCTCGCGCGCGGAAACCGGGGCGTTGTCGAGGATCCTCTCGTTGACGAGCCGCTCGACCTCGCGGAGCTGGTCCGGCTTGACCTGCTCGAAGTGGGCGAAATCGAAGCGAAGCGAATCGCGATGCACCGCCGAGCCCGACTGCCGCACGTGCGCGCCGAGCACCTTGCGCAGCGCCCAGTGGAGCAGATGCGTGCCCGTGTGATGACGCTGCACCTCGCGCCGAAACGCCGGCTCGACGCCGAGCGTGGCGCTGACGCCGATCAGCGGCTCGATCGCGAGCAACTGCTCGCGCTGCGGCGGCGCGACCTTGTGCAGGAAGCGCCCGGCCTTGTCCTTGATCGTATCGACGATCTCGAAGGAAACACCGTCGATGCCCGCATGCCCGCGATCGCCCACCTGCCCGCCCATCTCGGCATAGAACGGTGTCTGGTCGAAGACGAGAAACACATCCGCGGCCGTGGTGACTATATCGACAATCCGACTCGTGACCGGCGACGCCGTCTGGAGCGCGTATCCGACAAACACCGTCGCCTCGCCGCCGCCCGCCGCGCCTTCGGAGACGGTGATGACCTCCTTCTTCTGCGCCGCGCGCCCGCGCTCGCGCTGCTTCTCCATCCCGGCCTCGAACCCCGCGACATCGACCGTGAGCCCGCGCTCCGCCGCGAGAAGTTGTGTCATATCGAGCGGGAAGCCGTAGGTGTCGTAGAGTTCGAAAGCGTGCTCACCATGGAAAATCGAGGGATCGGGTTTTGCGTCTTTTGATTCGGATTCTATTTCGAGTATGTGCTCGAATTGTTCGAGCCCACGCTCCAGCGTCCGCCCGAAACTCTCCTCTTCGCTCCGCACCACGCGCTCGATCATCGCCTGTTGCTGCTTCAGCTCGGGAAATACATCGCCGAGCGAGGCCACGACGGCGGGGATGAGTTTTTCGAAAAAGCCCACGCCGAGGCCGAGGTCCTTGCGACCGTAGAGAATCCCGCGGCGCAGGATGCGGCGGATGACGTAATTCCTTCCGTCGTTGCCCGGTATGATGCCGTCCGCGATGGCGCACGACACCGTGCGCGCGTGGTCGGCGAGGACGCGGAAGGCGATGTCGGTTTTTTCCTCTTCGCTCAGGCCTTCGCGTCTCGTCGGAACCGTGCCGCCGAACGACTTTCCCGAGAGCCGCGCGATGACGTCGAAGAGCGAGGTGAAGACGTCGGCGTTGTAGTTCGAAGGCTCGGGCGCGAAGTCGGCGAAGCCCTTCGTCGTGGCGTAAATGCCGGCGACGCGCTCGAAGCCCATCCCGGTGTCCACGTGGCGCGCGGGAAGGGGGGAGAACGAGCCGTCCGCGCCGGCGTTGAACTGGATGAAGACGTGATTCCAGATCTCGATGCAGCGCGGCGAGCCGGCGTTGACGAGATCGCGCCCGGCCTGCTCGTCGTCGGAGGGCAGAAGGTTGAAGTGAATCTCCGAGCACGGTCCGCACGGCCCCGTCTCGCCCATCATCCAGAAGTTGTCCTTCTTGTTGCCGTTGACGATATGGACGTCCGGATCGAGCCCGGCTTCGCGAAACAGTCCGGCCCATATATCGTAAGCCTCCCGATCGAAGTCGGCGGGATCGCCCTTCGATTTATCAGGTGAATATACGGTGGCGAAGAGACGCTTCGCCGGGATGCCCCAGACCTTGGTCAACAATTCCCAGCCCCACGTCAGCGACTCCTTCTTGAAGTAATCGCCGAAGGACCAGTTGCCGAGCATCTCGAACATCGTGTGGTGGTAGGTATCGTAGCCGACGTCTTCGAGGTCGTTGTGTTTGCCGCCGGCGCGGATGCATTTTTGCGTGTCGGCCGCGCGCGTGTCGCTGCCGGGGATCGCGCCGGCCCACTTTGACACATCGGGCCGCCGTTCGTTGAGGAAGATCGGCACGAACTGGTTCATCCCGGCATTGGTGAACAACAACCCGGGCGAATCCGGCATGAGCGACGACGAAGGCACGATCGTGTGCTCGCGCTCGCGAAAGAAATCGAGGAAAGACTGGCGAATCTCGGCGGAAGTCATGGAAGGGGAGGGGTCCACGAACGGCGCGAGCCGGCATGGATATATGACGCGAAAGTCGAGGGATTCGTGTTCATTCGTGGGAAAAATCAGAGCCTCTTGATGATCGCGTCGGCCATCGCCTGGGTTCCCACGCTTGGGTGGCCGAAGGCGATGTCGCCGGTGCGGAGGTTGTCCTCGGTCACGACGGCGCGGACGGCGGATTCGATTTTCGCGGCGAGCGCGGCGAGGCCGAAGCTGTAACGCAGCATGAGCGCGGCGGAGAGAATCTGCGCGCAGGGATTCGCGACGCCCTTGCCCGCGATGTCGGGCGCGGTGCCGCCCGCGGGTTCATAGAGGCCGAATGGCTTTCCGTGCGAGTTGGCGCCGGCGCCGAGCGAGGCGCTGCTCATCATGCCGAGCGAGCCGCAGATCACCGCCATCTCGTCGGAGAGGATGTCGCCGAACATGTTTTCGGTGAAGAGCACGTCGAACTGGTTCGGATCGCGCGCGAGCTGCATGGCGGCGTTGTCCACGTACATGTGCGCGAGCGCGATGTCGGGATGGTTGGCCGCGAAATAGGCGGTCACGGTCTTGCGCCAGAGGACGGAGGTTTCGAGGACGTTGGCCTTGTCCACGGAACACACGCGCTTGCCACGCGCGCGCGCCGTCACGGCCGCGACCTCGGCGATGCGCTCGATTTCGCTCGTCTTGTATATCATCGTGTCCACGGCCTGCTGCTCGCCGTTTTCGAGCGTGACGGTGGACTTGGGCTGGCCGAAATAAATGCCGCCCGTGAGTTCGCGGATGCAGACGATGTCGATGCCTTCCGGAATGCGCCCGGGCTTGAGCGGCGAGGCATCGACGAGATCCTTGTAGAGCAGCCCGGGGCGGATGTTGGCGAAGAGATTGAAGGCCTTGCGCAACGGCAGCAGCGCCGCGCGCTCGGGCTGTTCCTTCGGCGGGAGTTTCTCCCATTTCGGTCCGCCGACGGAGCCGAAGAGAATCGCGTCCGCCTCCCGGCAGACCGCGAGGGTCGTGTCGGGCAGGGCCTTGCCGTGGTTGTCGATCCCGGCCCCGCCCACGTCGGCGATCCGGTAATCGAGCGAAAGACCCTCCTTCGCGGCGACGTGTTCGAGCACGCGCAGCGCCTCGGTCATGACCTCGGGACCGATGTAATCTCCTGGAAGCACAGCAAACTTGAGCGTCGGCATAAGGGGACGACTAGAGCGTGCCCGCCCGTCGGAATAAAGCCCGAACTCCGGGCGGGAGGACAGCCGGCGCCACTGGAAGCGCCGGAGGCGGCCGGGCAGATCCCTCTTCGCGCGCGCTGGACGCGCCGGGAGTCCCTCCACCCTCAAACTGCGGGCGCGGGGACGCGGCCGACCACCTCTTGCTTCGCGCCCGGTTCTTGAGGCTCTTTCGCATTGCGGGCCGCAACGCGGCCAACGACAACCGTTGCGTGCGCATCCACACCCTGCCCGCTGGTCCGATCGAGACCAACGCCTACCTGCTGACCGACGCCGCGCGCGGCGAGGCGGTGCTGATCGACGCGCCGCACGGCGTCCTGGACGATGTCGAGCCGATCCTGCGCGAAACCGGCACGCGGCTGGTCGCGCTGTTGATCACGCACGGCCATTGGGATCACACCGGCGATGCCGCCCGCGTGCAGCGCGCGGGCGCGCCGCTCCACGCGCACGAGGCCGATCGGGTGCTGATCGAGACGCCGCAATCGATGGAGCGTTTCATGATCCCGGGCCTCGAACTCGAGCCCGCGCGCATCGATCAGCTCGTGGTGCAGGGACAACACCTCGATCTGTTTGGGCGCGATGTCGAGGTGCGCCACGTGCCGGGCCATTGCCCGGGCAACGTGCTGTTTTATTTCGCCGAGGCCGGCGCGGCGTTTGTCGGCGACGCGCTTTTCAACGGCAGCATCGGCCGCACTGATCTTCCCGGGGGCAGTTTCGAGCAGCTTGCCGCCGCCATTCGCGCGCAGATCTATACACTGCCGGACGCCACCGAGGTCTATCCGGGACACGGGCCGGCCACGACCGTCGGCGCGGAAAAGCGGGACAATCCCTACGTTCCTGCCTGACTCCGCGCGCCATGCCCCATCCCGAAGCCAAGGACGAGATCATGCGCCGCTGCCTCGCGCTCGCGCGGCAGGGCTGGGGAAAAACCCATCCGAACCCGATGGTCGGCGCCGCGATCGTCGAGGATGGCGCGATCGTCGCCGAAGGTTTTCACGCCCGCGCCGGCGAGCCGCACGCGGAGGTCGTGGCGCTCGCGGCGCTCGGCCGTGATCCACGGCCGGAGGCGAAACTGTTCGTGACGCTGGAGCCGTGCTCGACCCACGGGCGCACGCCCCCGTGCACCGACGCGATCATCCGCAGCGGGATCAAATACGTCGTCGTCGGCGCCACCGATCCCAACCCCGAGCACGCGGGCCGCGGTATCCAGATTTTGAAGACAGCCGGGATCTCGGTCGAGACGCGCGTCCTCACCGACGAGTGCGAGGATCTCAATCTCATTTTCAACCACTGGATCACGCGCCGCCTGCCGCTCATCGCGGGCAAGGTCGCCGTCACGCTCGACGGCCGCATCGCCACGCGCGCGGGCGACTCGAAATGGATCACCGGCCCGGTCGCGCGGGCGGACGTCATGTCGTGGCGCCGGTTGTTTCCCGCCATCGCCGTCGGCGCGGGCACGGCCACGATCGACCAGCCGCGCCTGACCGCGCGCATCGAGGGCGAGGAGGAATGGTGCCCCGCGCGCTTCATCTTCGACGGCATTCTTCGCATCGCGATGGAGCGCCAGCCCTGCTCGCTGCTGCGCGACGAGTTTCGCGACCGCACGATCGTCGTCGCCTCCGAGCAGGCCGGCACGGGCTACATCCGCAAGCTCCAGAACGAGGGCGTCGATGTCTGGACGCTCCCCGGCGCGGGCGGCAAGGTTTCGTTTTCCGCCTTCCGTGAGAAGTGCGCCGAGGCCGGCATCGAGGGGGTTTACGTCGAGGGTGGCTCGCAGGTCTTGAGCGAGCTGCTGCACAGCCGCGAGCTGGATTACCTCTTCATCTATCGCGCGCCCATGCTCTTCGGCGACGACCGCGCGCGCCCCGTCTTCCGCGGGCTGCGCACGGAGAAACTGGATCAGGCCGTGCGCCTCGAGCGCGTGCGCCACGCCACGGTCGGCGATGACCAGCTCATGCGCGGCTTCGTCGCCTATCCCGGAAAGCTTTCCGTCGATGAAACTGTTTTTAGCCACGGGTAACGCGCACAAGCTCGCCGAGCTGTCCTCCATCCTGCGGGCGAGCGGCGTATCCATGAAACTGATACCGCCGTCGGCCGTCGGCGGCATGCCGGAAGTCGAGGAGGACGCCGCAACCTTCGAGGGCAACGCCCGCAAGAAGGCGGAGGCCCTCGCCGCCGTCCTGCGCGAACGCGGAGAATCATCCGCCTGGGCGGTGGCCGACGATTCCGGACTCTGCGTGGACGCGCTCGACGGCGCGCCCGGCGTGACTTCCGCCCGCTACGCCGGACCCGACGCGGCCGATGGCGCGAATCTCGCAAAACTCCTGCGCGCCCTCGCCCACGTGCCCGCTGCGGAGCGCGCCGCGGCGTTTCACTGTTGCATCGTCGCGGCCGCGCCCGACGGACGCGCCGTCGTATTCGAAGGCCGCTGCCCGGGCCGCATCATCGACGCGCCTCGCGGCGAGGGTGGTTTCGGCTACGATCCGGCCTTCGTTCCGGACGGTTTCGAAGAAACATTCTCCGAACTCCCGGGCGACGTGAAAAACACCATCAGCCACCGCGCCCGCGCCCTCGCGCGCTTCATCGTCTGGCTGCGGACGCAGAGCTGACCCACGCTGAAGCCACATTTCTGTAACGTACGTTACAGATAAATGGCTTTTGCCTTCGCGTGTTCCGGGCATTGCGCAGCCCCGCCGGGTCGGATCACGCGGTTCGAAACGTTCGCTGGCGCGGGTCGGGGTGGGGGACGGCTTCGACGAGGCGGCGGGTGTAGGCGGCGGCGGGTTCGTGGAAGATGCGCGCGGGCGTGCCGCGCTCGACGATTTTTCCGGCGCGCATGACCACGACTTCGCGGCTCATGGCGGCGACGGTGTGGAGGTCGTGCGAAATGAAGAGGAGCGTGATCCCGCTTCGCGCCTGGATCTCGCGCAACAACTCCAGAACCTGCGCCTGCGTGCGCGTGTCGAGCGCGCTCGTGACCTCGTCGCAGACGAGAAACTCCGGCTCGACGATGAGCGCGCGCGCGATGGCGACGCGCTGGCGTTGCCCGCC
>CAZFCY010000058.1:21782-26682 GCA_964517665.1 uncultured Opitutaceae bacterium
CTGGATCGACACGTCGAGCGCCGCGATCGGCTCGTCGCACACGATGAAGTCGGCGTTGAGGGCGATCGCCCTGGCGATGCCGATGCGCTGGCGTTGCCCGCCGGAGAACTCGTGCGGCAGGCGGTCGAGGTGCTCCGTTTTCATGCCGACGGACTCGAGCACGGCCGCCGCGCGCTCGCGGATCTCGCGGTTGCTCGATCCGCCGGCGATGAAGAGGCGCTCGCCCACGATCTGCCACACGGGCCGCGCCGGATTGAGCGAATGAAACGGGTCTTGAAACACCACCTGCATGCGGGGGCGAAACGCGCGCAACGAGCGGCCGCGGAGCGATCGCAGCTCCGTCGCGCGCCCGTCGCGCTCGCGCCATGTCATTGTGCCCGCGTCCGCCGGCGTGAGTCTCAGGATGCATCGCCCGAGGGTGGACTTGCCGCTGCCGCTTTCGCCGACGAGCCCGACCGTCGTGCCGCGGGGGATGTCCAGGGAGACATCGTCCAGCGCGCGCACTTCGTGGACGCGCCGCGAAAGCAATCCCGTTTTCTGCCGGAACGATTTGGCGACTCCGCGCACGGAGATGAGGGGCGGGGCGTCGCTCACGGCTCTCCCTTCGCCGTCTTTCCCGCCGGCCCCTGGCTGGCGTCCAGCAGCTCACGCGTGTATTCAGATTGTGGAGACGCGAACAGGGCGAAGACGCCCGCCTGCTCGACCTCGCGGCCGTCGCGCATGACGAGCACGCGATCGGCCATCTCGGCCACGAGCGCGAGATTGTGCGTGACGAAGAGGACGGCCATGCCGCTGTCGCGCTGGATGCCGGCGAGCAGCTCGAGCACCTCGCGCTGGACCGAGGCGTCGAGGGCGGTCGTGGGTTCGTCCGCGATCAGGAGATCGGGCTTGCAGGCAATGGCGATCGCGATGGCGACGCGCTGCAACATGCCGCCGCTCATCTCGTGTGGAAACGCGTGAAAGCGCCGCGCCGCGTCGGCGATGCGCACGCGATCCATCAGCGCGATCGCCTCCTTGCGCGCGTCGTCGCGGCCGAGCTTTCGATGCGCGCGCAACACCTCCGCGATCTGGCGGCCGACCGCCATGGCCGGGTTCATCGAGGCGGAAGGCTCCTGGAAGACGAGCCCGATCTCGCGTCCGCGCACGCGCCGCAGGGCGGTTTCATCGCGCTCGAGAAGGTCGCGCTGTTTCCAGTAAATCGACCCGGATGCCACGCGCAGCGGCGCCGGCACGAGCCCGAGCACGGCAAGGCCGGTCATCGACTTGCCCGCGCCGCTCTCGCCCACGACCGCGAGGATCTCACCGGCCGCGATCGAAAACGAGAGGCGATCGACAATCGGCCGCGCCGCGCCCGGAGCGGTGATGGTCAGGTCGTGAACATCGAGAAGCGTCGCCATGAATCAGAGAAAAGGATGAACCCCGGAGCTTTTTGCCGTCTTCCGGACCAAGGATGTGGTTGGCGGCCGGGAACCGTGAGAACAAGAAAATCCCGCGCACCCTTGCGCAGCCGCCCGCGCCCGGATTTGCGACAGGAGTTCAAGCAACTCGACGACTTGCGCGGAACTGAATCATGGGCGGCGGAGCGAGGCTGCGTGTCAGTTGGACAGGAAGCCGTGGACCTTGGCCTTGGGCATTTCCTTTACCTGCCGGAAAAACTCCGTTTCGGTGACGCGGGTGGGCCATTCGAGCCGGATCGAGATGAGGAAGCCCGCGTTGTCGGGAAGCCTGCGGGCGGAGATGGCGTTGAGTTCGATCAGGTAGTTCAGGTCGCGAATGAGGGCCTTGTAGGGGTGTTTCATCCGATAGAGGTGGAGGCTGCGTTTCTCCAGTTCCGTCAAGGTGATCTCCTCCTCGTCGAGGATCAGGTTGAGCAACTGCACGTGGCGTTCGGACATGACGCGCTGGCGCGGCGACTTCAGGCGGCCAAAAAGATCGGTGACGGTGATGCGGAAGAGGGCCTTGATGACCTGCAGACGGATTTCCGAGAACAGGCGCCGGCACTGGGTCTCGATGCCCTTGAGCGCAAACTTGAGGAAGACGGTGAGATCGTGCCCGTTGGCACGGGTCGCGTTGAGCGCGTTGAGATAGCCGACTTTCTGCTCGTAGTAGTAGTTCGACATCGCGATGAAGAGCGTGTCGCGCAGGCCGGTGCGTTGAAGCATGAGAGCCTCCAGCGCGCGCGCGGTGCGGCCGTTGCCGTCGAGGAAAGGGTGCATGGCGGCGAAATGGTAGTGCAGGGCCAGCGCCTGGATGAGCGCATCGTGCTCGCGGAAAACGCCGCGCGCCGCCTCGATCAGCAGACGCAGGGCCTCGGCGCATTCGCCGCCGCCCTCGACGCCGCGATGGTGGGGGGCGCCGAAGATCACGTTCTGGTCGCGTTCGCGCAGGCGGCCGGGCGGGCAATGGTCGTCGTCGCATCCGCTCACGAGGCGGCGATGGACTTCGCGCACCAGTGTCTCGTCGAGCGGGCGATCCCTCTCCAGCCGGGCGATCCAACGGTAGGTGGCGACGGCGGCGGCGGCTTGTTTCTGCGAACGGGTTTCGAGCTGCTCCGGTGTGTCGCGCATGGCGGCTTCCAGCTCCTTTTCAGTGAACTCCGCGCCCTCGATCCGGGAGGTGCCGGCCACTTCGCGCTTGAGCTGCATCTTTTGCAACTCCTCGGCCCAGCTGCGCTGGTAGGGGATCTCTGTCAGGGCCAGCATCGCGGACTTGGCTCCGGTCAACTCGTTCAAAATCGCCAGCCGATCGTAGGCGATCCAGTCGCGCGGGAGTTCATAGCGGACGATCATTGGAACGGATTTAATTCCAGGTTCATTTCCGAATCAAATCAAAATCGTATGGTTCGTAACATTCAGATTATGATTGTGAAGCGAGATTTACGATGTGCGTCTGCTGCGCTTTGGACGATGGTTCATTTCCAGCTCGTTTCCCGTCTCGTCGCCTTTGTGTTTTCCGATTTTCCGCCGACGGAGCGCTTGGTGGTTGTCTGCGCTGGGGGAGCGTCAAGCGGGCAGTGGAGGGGCCTCACAGTTCCCCGCGTGAATTCGCGCTACAGGCATGGACTCCCGGCTTCAGCCGGCGGGACGTCCGCATTATCCAGCGCATTGAAAGTTTTCGAAGTCATCATGTTTGTGTGTGTCTCGCCGCCTGAAGGCGGGACTCCGTTCCGCACAGACTCAAAACGACTCTCAGGCTGCCTGAGTCAGGCAACGGCCGACGCCCGGACTTGGGATAGCAGTTCGATCAATTGGTCAACCTGTTCGGAATCGAAAACGCCTTCCGGGCCTTGCGGGTTCAAATCCGTGAACGGCGACTCGTAAAGCAAGTCCGGCTTCATTGCGCCGTGCTCGGTCAAATGCTCCACCAGCAGGTTCATAAACTCAATTTGATTGGCCGTTAACGTCTTGCCGCCGGTGAGCGCGTTCAATGCGAGTTTCGCCGCCTCGCGCTCCAGTCCGACCAGCGAACGCACGAACAATCCCAATCCTTCGCACTCCGCTTTGGCCTTGGCCAAATGGTCGGGGTTCAGCGCGCCGATTTCCACGAGCATTCGCTCCAATTCCTGCAAATCCTGCGTGGTCAGCGGTTCGTTCAGGCGGAGCTTGCGGATCGCGAGATGATCCTGGCGGCTGCGCAGGAAGGCCCGCGCCTTGTCACGGAATTTCTCGAATGAATCCGCGGACGCGAACCCCGGCAGCTCCATCGCCGTGTCGTCGCCCATCTCATCCTCGAAGTCGGTGTAGATCGGCTTGCGGGCTTGTTTCTCGATCAACTTCACCAGCGAGCGCAGCCGCCGCCGCGCGGTCTCGAGCATGGGCACGGTCACGTCGCGCCACCATTCGTCGGTCTGGATTTCCTGAATGAGCACAAGCTGCGCCTGCACCATCGGAATGCTCGACTTTTCCTCCAACAAACCGGCGATGGAGCGCGCCTGCTCGCTCAGCCGCTTGAACGCAGGCTCGGCGCGCAGCACGGCGAGCTGAAGATTCAGCATCAGCAGGTCGAAGCGCTTTGCTTCCTCGTCCTCGGCTTCCAGTTCGGACGGCAACCCGGCGACTTCGTGCGCGAGTTCGGCATGCTCTTCGACCTTCAACTCCGTCCACGCGTCCGACTTCGCATACTTCTCGACGAATCGCCGTTTCGCGCGAACCACGAAATTCTCCACGTTCATCGCCGCGACTTCCGATTGCAGCAGCGCGGCCACATCGCGTCGCAATTCGTTCACGTCTTCAGGCGCTTCCTCCACCGCACCGCGGGCAGGTTTGCGATCCAGTTCACTGATCAGCTCCAGCCGCGTCTTGAAGAGCCGCTTGCCGAGCGATTCGCCGAGCGCGCCGTCAACCGTGTCCGGGTTCTGGCTGAAGAACTCCAGGTTCTGGCAATAGTCGAAGATGTAGAAAAACTCCTTGTCCTTCCCGGGCGCGAACAAGTCGGGACAGAGCCGCGTGCCGCGTCCGACCATCTGCCAGAACTTGGTCTTCGAGCGGACCAGTTTGAAGAACACGAGGTTCACGACTTCCGGCACGTCGATGCCGGTATCGAGCATGTCCACCGAGATGGCGAGGTGCGGGTGTTTGTCCTTCCGCGAAAAGTCGTCGATAAGGCTCTGCGCATATTCCGTCTTGAACGTGATCACCCGCGCGAACTTCCCGGCGAGGTGCGGATAGTTTTTGTCGAACCGCTCCTGGATGAAGTCCGCGTGCGCCTGATTCTTGGCGAAGAGGATCGTCTTCCCGAGCCGGTCACCGCCCGCGACCTTGAGGCCGCGCGTCATCAGGTGGGCGAGCACCTTGTCCACGGTGTCGATGTTGAAGAGCCATTTGTTGACCGCCTCCGCCTCGACGAAGTCCGGCGTGTTGCCGTCCTCACTCCACTCCTTTGAGTCCCACTGCTCCTTCTC
>CAZFCY010000059.1:0-18361 GCA_964517665.1 uncultured Opitutaceae bacterium
GAGGTCGTCCCTCCAAGAAATCCAAGCCGAAGCAAGCTTCGGGGTATCCGACCCACTGGGAATGAACCCTGCAAGAGATTCAAAACCGCCGCAGGGACGCGGTGGTCCACCTGGGCGGCGCGAGCCGCGCTGATCCTGCGTATTCGAATTATGGTTACACCTTTTGTTCCCGACCAGGCGACCATCAGCCGCGCCTCGCGACGGCGGCTGGCGATTCTCACGTTCGTCGTCTTCTCGACCCTGATTTCAACCCTGCTGCTGGCGGATCTCTTCTGGGGCATGCCGCTGCGCGGATGGAACGGCGTGTCGGTCGCGCTCTATGCGCTGCTCATCCTGCTCGTTTCGTTCGGCGGCAGCCAGGCGCTGTCCGGCTTCTGCGCGCGCCGCGGCAGGGGCGATGCCGCGCAGATCAACCGCAGCATCGCGGAGGGCGAGGAGGAGACCGTGCCGCTCGCGCCGACCGCGGTGGTTGTTCCTGTATATAACGAGGACGTCGATCGCGTCATGGCGGGAGTGCGCACGGTCTTTCGCTCGCTCGAGCGCACGGGCAGGGGCGGGTCGTTCGACCTCTTCATCCTCAGCGATTCCAACGATCCCGACCAGTGGGTGCGCGAGGAGGCGGCATGGATCGGCGCGACCAAGGATCTGAGGGCGGCCGGCCGGATCTTCTACCGGAATCGGCGCGTGAATTCGAACAAGAAGGCGGGCAACATCGCCGACTTCTGCCGGCGCTGGGGCAGGCGCTACCGTTATATGGTCGTGTTCGACGCGGACAGCATCATGTCGGGCGAAACGCTCGCGCGCCTCGTGCGCCTGATGGAGGCGAATCCCGGCGTGGGCGTGATCCAGACCGCGCCCACGCTCATGCGCGGCGAGACGCTCTTCGCGCGCGTCCTTCAGTTTGCGATGCGGCTCTACGGCCCCGTTTTTCTCTCGGGGTTGAACTACTGGCAGCAGGGCGAGGGGAACTATTGGGGGCACAACGCGATCATCCGGCTGGCGCCGTTCATGGAGCATTGCGCGCTTCCCGACCTGCCGGGAAAGGAGCCGTTCGGCGGCAAGATCCTGAGCCACGATTTCGTCGAGGCCGCGCTCCTCCGGCGCGCCGGCTGGGCGGTGTGGATGGCGTTGGATCTCGGGGGCACGTATGAGGAGGGCCCGCCGACCTTGATCGACGCGGCCAAGCGCGATCGCCGCTGGTGCCAGGGGAATCTTCAACACACGTGGCTGTTGTTCGCGCGCGGCCTGAGGACAATGAGCCGCGTCCATCTCACCATGGGCATCGCGTCCTATTCGGCCTCGCTCGTGTGGCTGACTTCGCTGCTGCTCGCCACGCTGCTCATCGTCGGGTTCCAGCGCACGGGGCTTTCGTGGGTGCCGACGCCCGGCTACGCGGCCACGCTCGGCATTTCCCCGCTGGCGCAATCCGCGCTGCTCTTCGGCTGGACGATGACGCTTCTCTTCGGGCCCAAGCTTCTGGCCGTGATCGATCTGCTGCTGCAAAAAGGCGGCGTGAAACGATTCGGCGGATGGAGGCCGCTGCTCGCCGGCGTGCTGATCGAAAACGTCTTCTCGATCCTGCTCGCGCCGATCCTGATGTTGTTTCACTCGAAGTTCGTTCTGCTCACCGTGCTCGGTCGCGGCGTGCGCTGGGTCACGCAGCGACGATCGGGCGGAGACGGAACGACGTGGAGCGAGGCCGCGCGCGTTCACGGCGGGCAGACGCTCATCGGCGTCGCGTGGTGCGCGAGCATCGTCGCGCTCGCGCCGCAATTGCTGCTCTGGACCCTCCCGGTCCTGGCGGGCCTGCTCCTCGCCATCCCGTTCTCCGTGGGGACGAGCCGGGCGCGCCTCGGCCGCGCGGCGCGCGCGCGCGGGCTGCTCTGCACGCCGGAGGAGCTGGATCCGCCGGCGGAGTTGCGCGACCTCGAGCGCGAGTTGAAATGGCTCTCGATCCGCCCGCGGGAGCTGCCCGAACTCACGGCCGAGCGCGGCATGATCCAGGCGATTCTCGATCCCTGCATCAACGGCGTGCATCTCTGCCTCTTGCGCAAACGCCCGCGCCAGCCCGCGGCTTCGCGCGCGCGCTTCGAAACGCTGCGCGCGCGCCTGATCGAGGAAGGCCCGGACGCGCTGGAGCAGGCCGACAAGTTCGCGCTGCTTTCAGACGGCGAGTCGGTCGCCTGGCTGCACGACCGCCTCTGGCTCGGAGACCCCGGGAAACTGGCGCCGTGGTGGCAGATGGCGCTCCGCCATTACAACGCCACCCTCGACGCGAGCGACGTGCGCTACGCGCAACAGCGGGAGACCGAGGCAAACGCCGTGGCGTGAGGGCGCGATGGGAAGCGATGGGCGCCGCGCAGGGAGAACGCGAACCCGGCAGAAGGCAGAGGTCGAAAGTCGAAGGTCCAAAGTCGAAAGTCGCGGACCGGACGGTCCCCTCCATGCGAGCCTTTGGTCGAGACCGGCTTTTCAAATGTCCAATTCCGCCATGCGCGCGCATGCATGCTGCCCGGCGCGCCGGGGCCGTTCGTGCATTCCGCCGGTTGTTTGACTGTCCGCGCGGCGCGCTTCCCCCGCCAGGCGTCGATGGCACGGAAATCGCCGTGTCCATTTTGTGAATACAATCATCCTCCGCAATCCACGTGTCTTCGCGTTCCCGCTTGTGGCCGCTTCGTTTCTCCTTGCGGGCCACATCCGCCTTTTCGCGGCGGAAGACGAGGCGGGTTCCGGATCGCGGATGGAGGAGCCGGTCGCGCCGGCATCGTCGCCGCCCGTGTTCGCGTTCTATTTCGAGAACGACGCGGTCGGCGGCACGGACGAGCACTATACCAACGGCTTCAAGCTGGCCTGGATGACCGGCGATCTTTCGGAATGGGGCAGGGAAGGCTGGAGGCGCTCGTTTCTCAACGCGCTTCCGTTCGTGAACAAACCCGGCCGGATAAAGAACATCGGCTTCGCATTGGGGCAGAGCATATATACCCCGCGGGACATCGAGCGCGTCCCGCCCGATCCGGAGGACCGGCCGTACGCGGGATGGAGTTACCTGGAGCTGGCCTTTGCGAGCCGCTCGACCCGCGTGATGGATACGTTCGCGGTGCAGATCGGCATGGTCGGCCCGCACAGCTACGCGGAGGATTTCCAGCGGGTGGTGCACGAGTGGATCGACAGCCGCGATCCGAAGGGCTGGGACCATCAATTGGAGGATGAGCTGGGCATCAACATCGCCATCGAACGGCGGCTTCGCCTCTATGCGCGCGCGTTCAACGAACGCCTCGGCCTCGATGTCGTGCCGTATGGCGGAGTCAGTGTCGGAAACGTGAGCACGTTCGCGAAGGCCGGCCTGACGACGCGCCTCGGCTTCTCCCTTCCGAACGATTTCGGCGTGGATCTCATCCGGCCGTCCGCGGTCACGCTCGCGCCGTTGAACGTCGAGCCCGATGGAGCGCCGCGGCGCGGCTCGTTCGGCTTCTTCGTCTACGCCGGGGCGGAGGGCCGGGCGGTCGCGCGCGACATTTTCCTCGATGGAAACACTTTCGAGGACAGCCCGAGCGTGGATCGGGAAAACTTCGTCGCGGACGTCTTCGCGGGCGTCGGCATCGTGAAGGGCGCCTTTCAATTGACCTACACCGAGGCGCTTCGCACCCGGGAATTCAAAGGGCAGGAGAAGGAAAGCCGCTTCGGCTCGCTCACGATGTCGTGGGCGTTTTAGCCGCGCGCAAAGGACGGCTCATGACGTAGGCGCAGGAGCGGCTTCAGCCGCGATTCGTCCGCGCGACGCTTTCGCATCGCGGCTGAAGCCGCTCCCACCTGGGCTTTTCGGTGGACGCGGGCCGTTGCGCGGCCCGCGTCCGTGGTGGGTCGAAGGGAGAGGGGAGGCGGGCGGTGTTTGCCGGGCCGCGTCACCTCGCGGATTCAGAGATGCCCTCGCCGGCTTTTTCGACGTCCTTGCCGAGGCCTTCCATGGTGTTGCAGCCCGTGAGAGCGAAGGCCGTGAGCGAGACGGCAAGAAGGGAGAGAACGAACTTGATGGAGTTTTTCATGCGAAAGGCTCGTCGCACGTTCGCTGCCAACGAGACGGCATCGCGCGCAAGCGCTTCGTGCCCAACAGGACCGAGGTGAACATCGCGTTTTCCGGAAGAGGCCCGCGCCCGCCCGGCGCGTGCAGCATGCATTGCCGGACGAAGCGGACCGGTTGCGAGATGCACGGGAAATGAGCGATTCCCGAAGCCATCAGGCCGCCTCGTGTAATAATATATCATCCGGCTGCGCGTTCAGCGGCCCCGCAAGCTCAAAGGGGAATCGGGCATATACTGTCTTCCCTGGGAAGAAGGCAGGCGGCGACCCACGGAGTTTATTTTGTGGTTGCTTCGTTTCCAGTCGCCCCGCCCGCGGTCGTGCAGAGTTCGGACGGCGCTCCACGGTCTCGGGCTTTTTGCATGAAACGATTTCCGGCGCATTTTCGGCTGTTTCCGCAACACGCTGAAAATTAAAGGGTAACGAGACTGTCGCGGCGATGGCATCATTGGGGCTATGAGAAGGGAAAGAGTCGGGACTCACTTGATATTCCCATTCCGGGAAAACGCCCCGCGCGCTCTTCTCCATCCTCCATCGCATGCATATGACCAAAGGACTCTATATCGGCCTGCTCATCGTGGGCGTCATCCTGCTCGTGCTGGGATTCGGCGCCGCCGACTCCTTGTTTTCCAATGTCTCCGAGGCGGTGACCGGGGCTCCTTCCGATCGGAGCATCTGGCTCATCGTTCTCGGTGTTCTCGCAACCGTCATCGGCGGCCTCGGAATGCTCCGCCGCACATGAAGTCGAAATCGAACGGCGGCGCGACCACGACCCGGCCGCGTCGCCGAAAACCGGCCACACGCCTCGCGGCGCAACCCTCATCCCTTGAAACAACACCATCCATGTCCATGAAACCTGAAGAAACCATCAACACTTCCATCGATGAACTCCGCTCGCTCCTGCAGGACGCCGAGAAGGCGCTCGCCAACGCGGGCGGCGAAGCGGACGAAAAGATCGCCGAGTTGCGCGAGCGCATGCGTTCCGCGATCGCGGAGGGCCGGACGCAGTTCGAGCACGTGCGCGAGCGCGCGACCGACCAACTGCTTCGCGCCGACGACTATGTGCGCGCCAATCCCTATCAGGCGCTCGGGGTGGCGGCCGCGGTCGGCGCCTTGATCGCGCTGCTCGTCGGCCGCCGGGGCTCGTGATCATCGCGGTGAAACAAGAGGCATTGCCGTGAAGTCCGACGGATCCGCGGCGAAGATTCTTGTTCGCAGCCTGCTCAATCGCGCGAGGCTGGCGACGCTCGAGGCGGGGCAGGCGGGCGAGGATCTGCTTGCCTTCGCGCTCGTGATCAGCGGCGCGGCCGCGCTCGGGATGGGCGCGTTCGTCGGGCTGCACCTGCTCCTCCTCGCGCTGTTGTGGGAAAGTGAATACAAGTCGCCCGTTCTCGGCCTTGTCGTGCTCCTCGAGGGCGGCGGGTGCGTGTGGCTGGTTTTTTATCTTCGCTCCCGCCTCGCGGGCTGGTCGCCTTTCGAGGCGACGCGCGAGCAGTGCGAGAAGGACGCCGCGTGGGCGGAGGAGTTGTTGAACCGGCCCCCGCAATGACACGCGAGCAAAAGATCGTTCTCGCCCGGCTCGAGTGCGCGACGGATCGCTTCGTGCTCGCCCACCGCATGCGGAGCCAGCCGGCCGCGGGCGTCCTCGGCGCGGTCTTGAAACATGCGCCGATGATCCAGGCGGGGTTGCTCGTGGCCAATCCGTTCCTGCCGCGCCCGCTCAGGTTTCTGGGTTGGATCTTTCGCGCGCTTCCGTTGAAGCGCCGCGACTGAGGGCGCCTTCCGGCAGCGGCATCAGGGTGGCCTCGCTGCCGGCCGCATCGAGGTTGAACACTTCGAAACCCGGCGCCCGGACCGAAATGGCGGGCGCGGCGCCGTGCCAGTCGCCGTTCACCGAGACGACCCAGTAGCCCGCGCGCTTTTCCAGCCGCACGCTGACCGGCCCGAACTCGGTGAGGGTCGGCCCGAAGCTGATCGTCGCCTCCCCGCGCAGCCATTCAGGCGGAATGCCGGAGGCGATGACGAGTTCGCGGTCTTCCTCGCGGACGAAGAGGGCGCGCATCATCAGGAGCCACTCCGCCGCCGCCCAGGCGTGCTGGCCATCGCCCATGCAGCCTCCGAGCGTGCGGGGATGGATCGCCTCGGGCCAGTTTCCGGTCGGGCTCGCGAGGTCGGCGACCGCGCGGATGAGATCGAGATGGCGCGGATCGCCCATGCGCAGGAACGACTGCGCGAGCGCGAGCGAAAGATAGGCGTTCACGCCGGAATGGATCATGTCCTGGAAAAAGCCTCCGCGGTGCAGGTGGTTTTCCCAAAGCCATTCGGCCGTGGCGCGGATTCGTTTTCCGCCGAAGGCATCGAGCCGCAGCGGATAATCCGCGACCATGGAGCCGATCGCGCCGGCATCCATGCGCCGGTAGGGAGACGCGGGGATGCCGTTGCGGGCGACGGACGCGGGAAGGCCCTCGAGGCTCGCGGCGATGTCGGAGGCGAAGTCGCGCGCCTCCTCGTTCATGGCCGTCGCGGTGGCCGAATCGCCGCGCCGGGCGTGGATCGCGGCCGCGGAGAGCAGGCCGGCGCAGCCCCAGAAGTCGTCCCAGTAATAGTAATCGTTCGGCCCGAGGTGCTCGGCGCTGAAACCGGGCGGGAGCAGGCCGGCGTGGTTTCCGCCCCGGGTGGTCGCGCGCTTGCGCACGATCCAGCGCGCGCCCTTTTCGAGCGCGCGCACGAGCTTGCGGTCGAGCAGGCGGTTCGACATGCGCTCGTATTGATCGGCGATCCAGAGGACCTCGCCGTTGGCGTCCCATTCGCCCTCCTGGGAATGAAAATAGCCGTCGCTGCGCTGCCGGGCGGGAAAGGTCTCGAGCGAGCGGATGACGCGATCCTCCATGTTGAACGCGAGCAGGGCGCGCATGATCAGGCACGCGTCGCGAAACCAGAAACGGCGGTAGGTGTACGGCCCCGGATAGATGTCGCGCGGGGAGAGCAGGACGAGCGTGCGGACGGACGACTCGCAGAGCCGGCTCCACGACGTATCCGGGATCTGGATACGGGGAGCCGCCGCGAGGGCCGCCTCCCACAGGTCGCGCGCGCTCGTGGAGGGTGCGACGGCGCCGGGCGCGCGCGCCGGGCCGAGATCGAGCCGCGCCTCCACCTTCGTCTCATGCCCGGCCGGCGCGGTGGCGAACGCGGCGGCGACGGCGGCCAGGCCGGACGCGCATTCGACCGGCGCGCCGACGGGAGCGTTTGTTTCCAGCCGGTTGGAAAGATCGCCCCCGGCGTAGGTGGACGTGATCCATTGGTCCGGGGCCGGCGCGAAGGAAACGTGGTCGGCGCCGTCGATCAGGAAGCCATCCGGCAGGGGCTTGACCGATTCGACGAAGGCCGCGCCCTCCGGGTTCGCCGGGCGCAGGGCGAGGATGAGGCGCCCGCTCATCTCCGACCGCACCGAGGCGCTGAGGCGGAGCAGCCGCCGCGCGCCTTCGCGCGTCTGCTGGAATTCCACTTCGGCGCGCGTCGTCAGCGTCCCGCGCGCGTCTTTCACGCGCGTGACGACGGCGAGGCCGTTCGCCGTTTCGAGTTCCTGTTCGGCCTCGAGCGTGCGCGAGGGGAAAAGCGGCTCGCCATCGTCGGGCGCCCACCACCAGTCGAGCGACCAGCCGTCGTGCTTCGGCGTGACCAGCCCGCGCGGATCGACGATGACGTAGCGATCGTTGTCGGGCAGCCCGAGGCCGGTCCAGTTGCGGTGGGTGAGGTTGACGTGGCTGAAGGAAAACGCCCGGGGGAGAAACGAGCGGTCGTCGGGATCGAACTGGCGCTCGACCCAGTAGGGCCACACCCAGTCGAGGTTGTATTGGAGAACCTTCGTGTTGATCAGCCCGCGCGCGTGAAAGAGCACGCCGGCGCGGATGAGTTCGATCGGCTCCTGAACCTCGGAGGGCTGCGCGAACTGCCGGAGGCGGGCGAGAAAACTGACGGGATCGATAAATCCGCGCCGGCGCGCCGCGCGCCGCAAAAAGTATTTCCAGGGCAGCCAGGATTTCATGGTTCGATCATCCGCTCCGCTTCCTCTGTTTCCTCCCGCAGGAACGAGACGGGCTGTATCGTCGTTTCCGCCCGGGCTCGTCGTTGGGGCATGGACAAGGACAGGCCGGCAACGCTTGCGCGCGGCCGGCCTGCCGGTGGCTCACCGAGCCTGCTGAAGGCAACCTCCGCTTGCGCATCAGCAGCTCGTGAGAAGTGTGCTTCTGGTCAGGAACCGAGACGGCCCTTGAGGTCGTTATAGGCGCGTTGCACGCGATCCCAGGCCTTTTGAACGCCGTCCTTGGCGTCGCCCCAGGTGCTGGCGGTGGCGTCGCCCAGGTTGTCGAGCTTGTCGCCGAGTTCGGCGCGCGCGTCCTTCAGCTCCTCGAGGCCGCTGTTCCATGCCTTGCGCGAGGCTTCCGGGAGGGTGGAGGCCTTGTCCGACCATTGGTCGACGTTGCGATCGATGCTCGAGGCCATCTTCTCGATGCCGGCGCTGAACGAGGCGCGCTGGTCGTAGGTGGCGTCCTTGATGCTGTCCCACGTCGAGGCCGCCGCGGCGCTGGCGTCGTCCGCGAGTTTCTTCGTCGCATCGGCGGTGCTGTCCCAGGCCTTCTCGGCCGTGTCGGCCACCTTCTCGGCGGCATTCTCCACGGTGCCCTGACCGTAGTCTTCGTTCTTGCTGCAGGCGGTGAAAGTCAGCGCAGCCGCGGCAAGGCCGAGGGACGTGATCGCGGTGATGGATTTGGTTTTCATAATGGTATCCGTGATGGAGGGTTCGCTGTCTTGTTGATGATGAGGAGAAGCAGTGTGCAGGCGTGTTGCTGATGTGAGATCAGACCGGCGGACGGCCACGGAGCGCTCCGATGAGGGCGGAGACGATGAGGAGGACGAGGAACACGAAGAAGAGAATCTTGGCGATTCCGGCGGCGGTGCCTGCGATTCCGGTGAATCCGAGGACCGCCGCGATGATGGCGACGACGAGGAAAAACAGTGTCCAGCTTAACATGTGAGTGCCTTGGTTGTGATTGGTTTGGGTGACGCCGTGAGCATTGCTCGCCGTGTGCCAGAACCCGCGGGATCCGGACTTGGCCGTTATGGATCAAGTCGATATAAATTTTCCGTTCCCGGCGGGCCCCGCGGTTGGCCCGGCTGGATTGCGTTATAATGCATGGCGACCCCGGGGCCGTCGTGCATTGTGCAGGCGAGCGGCGAAAAGTGGAACCCGAGGCCCGGGGCCGTCTTCTTTCAGACGCGCGGGAGTTCGATCCAGAAATGCGCGCCGGCGCCGTGCTGGGATTCGCACCCGATGCGGCCGCCCATTTTCGTCATGAGGTCGCGGGTGATGCTGAGGCCGAGCCCGGTGCTCGATTCGCCGCCGGTGGGTTGCGCGCTGAGGCGGCGGTAGGGCTTGAAGAGGTGCGCGAGGTCTTCCGCGCTGAGGCCCGGGCCCTGGTCGATGACGCTGAGGCGGATGAACGGCTTGTTCGCGGAGGGGCGGACCTTCAGGAGCACGCCGCGGCCGGCGGGCGAGAACTTGATCGCGTTTGAAACGAGGTTGTTGAGCGCGCGCGCGAAGGCTTCGCGATCGGCCTGCACGCGCGAGAGGCTTTCGTCGAAATCGAGGTCGATCTCCATCTGCTTCTGGTAGGCGAGCGGCAGGTTTTCCTGTATCACCTGCGTCAATACATCGAGGAGTTCCACCGGGGCGAGGTGGACGCGCTCGAGCAGGGCGGATTGCGCGTTGCGGCTGAGGCCCTTTTGGATGAATTCGAGGGCGTTTTCACAGGTGTCGATGATGGTGCGCACCAGTTCGGCGCGCGGGTCGGGATCCTCGAGGCCGCTTTCCTCGAGCATGATCGCGGAGAAGCGGATGGACGAGAGCGGGTTCTTGAGGTCGTGGGCGACGACGCTGAGGAGTTCGTTCTTCTGCTTGATGATGCGGTGCAGCTCATCGCGGGTTCGCTTGAGCGCGACATGGGTGCGCACGCGGGCGAGAAGCTCGGCGGTGTTGAAGGGCTTGAAGATGTAGTCGACGGCGCCCTGGCCGAGGGCCCGGACCGCGTTTTCGGCGTCGTTGGCGGCGGTGAGGAAGATGACCGGGATGTCGATCGTCTTGGGCGAGGCCTTGATCCGCCGGCACACTTCCATGCCATCCATGCCGGGCATCATCAGGTCGAGCAGGATGATGTCCGGGACGCGGGCGTCGAGGCGCTCCAGAGCGGTTTCCCCGCTGGTGGCGAACAGGACCTCGTAGCCTTTCGAGGTGAGGATGTTGCCGAGCAACTGGAGATTGCGCGCGATGTCATCGACGACGAGGATGACGGCGCCGTGCTCTGTGGGGGTGTTCGTCATCGGGGAAGGCGTTCGACGGTCTCGGCCAGCGCCGCGACGACGTTGGGGAAGTTCTTGAGCGTGCGCTCCTGCTTTTGGATTTCGAAAGATTTCACTTCGTCGAGGAGTTGTTCGGCGTAGTCATAGAGGGGACGGCATTCCATGTCGTCTGCGAGGGAGGCGAGGTGGCGGCTGAAGGATTCGGTCTCGCGAAAGCCCATGGATCGACTCAAGCCCGGCCATTCTTCAAGCTCCATCTTGCGCAGTTGCGCGACGAGCCCGCGCCATGAGGGAAGGGGAGTGATGTTTTCCATCACGGGAAGCGGCGCCGGAAGCGCGGTCTCCGGCGCGGGAGCATCGGCCGCGCCCGCGTCGGCGGGGAGGTGCCGGGCGAGTTCGCGGAAGAGCGCGGAGCGGCTGAAGGGTTTGCGGAGGTAGCCGTCGAACACCTTGCGCATGAGTTTTTCCTCCTCGATCAGGGTCGAGGCGGTGACGGCGACGATGGGAATGGCGGAGGTGGCGCGATCCTTGCGGAGGATGTCGAGGGCCTCGCGCCCGTCGATCTCGGGCATGCGAAGATCCATCAACACGATGTCGGGGTGATGAGCCATCGCGGCGCGGATCGCCTCGCGCCCGGAGGAGGCGTGCCGGAGGCGGTGGTGCGTGTTTTCCAGAAACGCCGCGATCAGCTCGCGGTTCAGGGGCACGTCGTCGGCGATGAGGATGTGGCTGGGGCGAAGGGCGTTGAAATTTTCCTTGGGGATGAACCCGTCCGAGTTTTCCGGAAGCGCGGCCGAGATCGGCACGCGTTGAAAACGAAAGGTGAAGGTCGAGCCCGCGCCCGGAGCGCTCTGGAGTTCGACCGTTCCGTCGAGCATCTCCGTGAGCCGGCGCGTGATGCTCAGGCCCAGCCCGGTGCCGCTGCCCGAGGCGATCGCGTCCGCGCGGACCTGGCGAAACGGCTCGAAGATGATTTCCTGGTTTTCCGGCGCGATGCCGACGCCGGTGTCCGCGACCCGCAGGGTGAGCGTGACGCTCGTTTCATCGTCGGCCGTGAGTTCCGACTCGGCGCGCACGGTGACCGAGCTCTGGGGGGTGAACTTCAGGGCGTTGCCGATGACGTTGAAAAGGATCTGCCGCAACCGCACGAGATCGAGCATCAACGCCGGCGGGACCTCCTCGCCGAGCTGGAAGACGAGCCTCAATCCGCGCTCTTCCGCCTGCGTCCGGAAGATCGAGCGCAGGTTGTCGAAGACCATGCGCAGCGACACCGGCTGCCTGACCAGCTCGAGCCGGCCGGCTTCGATTTTCGAGAGGTCGAGGATGTCGTTGATCAACGCGAGCAGCGTCGTGCCGCTGGCGCTGATCGCGTCCACATACTGGCGCTCCTTCTGGGTCGCGACGAGGCCCCGGAGCAACTCCGTGAAGCCGAGCACGGAATTGAGCGGGGTGCGGATCTCATGGCTCATGTTGGCCAGAAACGCGCTCTTCTCGACCGAGGATTTCTCCGCCTTCTCCTTGTCGCTGATCAACTCCGCCTCGCGCAGCAGCGCGGCGATCGCGCGGCGCATGACGAAAAAGGTGTGGCCGGACATGATCAACGCGATGCATCCGCAGACCACGATCGTGATGGCCGAAGTGTGCAGCTCCGACTCCATGCGCGCCCTGCGGCGGTCGAGCTGGACAAGCTCCTCCGTCACGGCCGCGCGCGCCACTTCCCGCATCTCCGCCGCGGGCAGCCGGGCGGCGTCCTCGATAAACGCGTCCGCCACGGCCTGCACACCCGATTCTTCGCGCACGCGCACGAGAAGCTCCAGTTGCCGGAGGCGGCCGTCCACGAGATCGCGCAGGCGCACGAGCCGCGCGTTCTGCTCCGGGGAGTCGCCGTCGAGCCCGTCGAGGGCGGCGGCGGCGTTTTGCACGAGTTCGGCGCGCTTGTGGAAGTTGGCGAGAAACTCTTCGCTCGCGGTGATCAGGTAGGCGCGCTGCTCGATCTCCGCCTCACGCAGCGCGGCGACGAGGCCGTTGACCTGCGCGATGATGTGATAGGTGTGCGTGACCCAGCCGACCGACCTTCCGATGCGGGACATGCTGACCACGGCGACGAGCAGGGCGAGGAGGAGCAGGCAGCCCGAGATCGCGATCGACATCCCATGGGGCGAGTCGAGGAATCGTGGTTTGATCCGTCGCACATTCATCCGCGCCGTGGCGATAGCTCAGGCCGGCCGGGTTGTCCATGGCGAAGCCGTTTTGCGCGGAGGGCGCCATGCAAGTGGAAATGATGGTCGCGCGGGCGTGGCGTTTGGAGTTCCGGCCGCAGCCGGGACTCCCAAGGTGAAAACGAGGCTTCGGCGCGTCAACCGACCGCGGCCTGCGAATCGAGCGGAAGGAAGACCATTGGCTCACGCCGCGCGTCGGCGAGATAGGCCGCGAGGTCGAGTTCCGCGCCCTGGCTTTTCAGGCCGGCGCCGAGCTGCTCCCATGCGCTCATCCAGCGCGCGAGCACGGTCACGAACGAATCGAAGCCGAGCAACACGGCCATCTCCATCGCGCTCTCGCAACTCGAGCGCATGTAGCCGGCCACCTTGCGCAGCGCGATCGTCGTCGCCGCGGCGGCGGCGTGCGGGTTGGCCCCGAGATCCTGCCGCGAGGCGGCCTCGCGAAGCATGCCGGCGAGCCCGGAGCAGTCGCCTCCGGCCGTCGAGACGCCGTAGCGTTTCATCAGCGTCTCCAGCTCCTGGAGCATGGGGCCGCTCAGCCGCTCCATCTGCCGGAGCGTGCTGCTCACCGCCATGGGCGTGCGCGGCGTGCGCAGGCGCAACAGTCCCGAGGAGAGGGCGCGCGCCGACTGGACGACGCTGGCGAGTTCGTAAAGAAAGACGTCGCAAAGATTCGATTGCACAGGCGGGGGAATCGAGTTTCTGGCCGGACCGGCCGGGTTGAAGGGAAACGCGCGAAGCGATTGGCGGCGGCGAGGATCTGGGAGGCGCATGGAGGTGGTGATGGACCCGGATTTCGCAAGCGGCGTGCCAGCGGGAAAAGCGAAGCGGGTGTCACCGGTTTTACGCCGCGTCGCGGCGCCTGGATTCGTCGTTCTGCGCGCCCCCGCGCGCGCGGCTGGATTGCAGAGCGCAGGAACCCGCGGATCGAAGACGTGCAGGATGCGGCTTTCACGCGAGGCAACCGGCCGCTTCACAAGCCCTGCCAGGGTGGTCGCGCGCGTCCCGCGCGCGGTCCCCGCCCTCCCGCGCAGGGCTGCGCCACGCTCACGAGACGGCTTGCGCGTCCGATCGAATTCCCTCTTCCGGCCCGCCTTCGCCCGCGGGCTCCAGCGCGAGGTCGGCGACGAGCGGAAGATGATCCGAGGCGATCGAGGTCTGCGCGTCGCGGACGACATCGACGTGGATGATCTCGAACGCCTTCGAGACGAACACGTGGTCGAGCTGCATGATCGGAAAGAGCGAGGGAAACGTCTTCTTCGCCACATGCCCCCGCGCGTGCGCCTGCACGTCGCGCAGTTGCGCGGCGAGGCGCCGGTAGCCGGGCGATCCGGGCGTGAGGTTGAGATCGCCGCAGAAGATCACCGCGTCGTTCTTCGGGATGCCGCCGAGCCAGCTTTCGCCGAGAATCCGGCTCACCTGTTTCACGCGCTCGCGGCGGCTCAGGCCGAGATGCGTGGCGATGAGATTCACCTCGCGATCCCCCCAGGGGAAGCGGACCCACGCCGCGGATCGCGGCTCGCTCCTGCCGCGGTCGGCGGCGGGCAGCCGGTCGTGGCGCGCCAGCGCGATCGGCGAGCGGCAGAGCACGCCGTGGCCGTATTCGCCATCCGGATACACGACGGTGGGGAAGAACCTCGCGCGCATGCCGAGGATTTCGCCGATGACCCGCAGTTGCTCCATGCCCTGCGAGCGACCGCGGCCGTTGTCCACTTCCTGGAGCGCGATCACGTCCGCGCGCAGCGGCTCCAGGAGCCGCGCGATGCGGGTCGGGCTGATGAGGCCGTCCGTGCCGAGGCAGCCGTGCACATTGTAGGTGACGACGCGCAAATGCTCCGCCCGGCGTGGTTTCCAGATCCGCGCGCGCCTCCTGGTGGAAACAGGCCCGTCCGGGCGGCTCAACAGGTGCAGCGCCGCCTCGCGCAGAGCCGACGGCCGGATGAACGCGTCCGATTCCGGCGGCAGCCAGACGCCGCGCGGGAGCAGGGCAAAGGCCTGCGTTTCGTCGGGCGACGGTCCCGCGTGCGATCCGTTTTCCTCGGCAAAGGTCCACGAGCTGCCGTCCGGCCCGAAGCCGAGCGCGACGAGGTCGCCCGCGTGCTCGTTTTCGCACAGCGCCGCCAGGTCCGCGGCGATGGTTTCGCGGAGTTTTTCGTCGTGCGGAAGAAACGCGGTTCCGGCCGGGAGGGCGTGTTCGCCATCCGCGGACAGCCAGTCCGCGCCTCCGTCCGGACGGCGGATCAGGATCCCGGGCACGCCATCGGCCACCAGCGCGGCGGCGAGCCTCCGGATCGCGTCGGAGCCGGGATTCCTCGCGAAATAGACATGGCCGACCGGCCCGAGGGCGGCGACGGCGAACGCCTCCTTTTCGAACGCGGTGAGTTCCGACTCCCGCGCCCGAAAGTGTTCGCGTCTTCCGGCTCCGCGCCCGCCGAGCCAGTGGCCCGGCGACGGCGCGCGTTGCTCACGCGTCGCCCCCTCGAAGGCGGAAGCGGGCGCGATCTCCTTCCAGTGTTTGCGGATGAGGCCCTCGAGGCCGTCGTCCGCCAGTTTTCCCGCCTGCGTCGCCCGGGTCTGGCCGTGATCGCTGAAGATCCAGACATCGTAGTCGCGCCGCCCCGAGAAGCGCGCCGCGCGGTGCAGGCGGCGGATGGATTTGTCGATGCCGCGCAGCGTCCAGTGCGCGAAGGCCGAGCCCGGGCCGCGGCGATGCGATTGCTCGTCGTAGCCGAGAAAGTTCACGTGCACGATCGGCAGCCCGCGGGAGACATCGACCGCGCCGCCCATCGTGACGAGTTCCCGCAGGCCGACGCAGACGAAGACGCGCGCGAGGAGAAAAGTGAGTTCCTTTCGGACGCTGCGGCCCTGGCGGGCGATGCCGCGCAGCGCCTCGCGGAGGCCGACCACGATCTCGAGCGCGAGCAGCCCGAAAAGGCGGATGAGGATCGGGATGTGCAAGAGGATGACGGCGACCACGGACCGAAGGCGCGTGTGCGTCCACATGTCGCCGAGGCCGATGCTGGCCCCGCAAAAATGGCTTTCCTGCTGGCCGGCCCCGCCGGTGTAGATGTTGGACCATGAACTGCCGCCGGTGAGCAGTCCCGTGGCCCTGGAGGCAAGGTCGGCCTCGATGCGCTTCGCCCATTCCGGATACATCATCATCCCGATCCGGCCGACGCGGCGGTCGAGAAAACTGAACGCGGGCACGGCGCACTTCCGGCCGTAATACAACTCGCCCTGCACCGCGGGCGTGCTCGCCGGCAGGCCCGAATAGAAGGTGTGGAGTTCGTATCCGCGTTTCTGATACAGCCTGCGCAGGAACGGCATGCGGCCGCGCGCCATCGCGCGCTCCATCTCGCGGCGCGACAGCCCGTCGATCTGGATGAGCAGGAGGCCGCGCGCGTGCCGCGGGTCGGTCGTGACCGGCAGGCCGAGCAGATCGACGAGCCAGGTGCTGCGCGCAAGGCGCCGGCGAAGGCGCAGCCAGCGCGCCTGAAATTGCGCCAGCATGGCTAATGTAGAATGAAGAATGATGAATGAAGAATGCAGAGCCGAAATCCACCGCCGCTTTGCGCCGCCGAAACCATTCTGCATTCTACATTCTGCATTCTACATTAGCCCAGCGCGTGGGTGATGGCGCCGAGTTTGTCGGCCATGAGTCCGCCCTCGATGGCGATGCGCTCGAGAAACGAGTCCCAGTCGCTTTCGCGCGGCGGGGCGTGGCGCGAGCGCCGGTGTTCATCCACGACCTCCTGGTAGAACTCCAGCGCCCGGTCCGCCGTGGCCGCCTGATCGAACGCCGCGGCGGCGCGTTCGGCGCCGGCCGACCACGCGCGGCGGAGCGGGGCGTCGTCGATCAACCGGACGAGCGCGCGGGCCATGCTTTCGGGCGAGGCGTCGGCGGGGAGAAGGCGGCCGTTCTCCCGGTCCCTCACCACCTCGCGGACGCCGCTCGCGTCGAGCGCGACGACCGGCAGCCGCGCGGCCATGGCCTCGGCCACGACGAGGCCCTGCGTTTCCGAGCGCGAGGCGAAGGCGAAGATGTCCATCGCCGCGTAGGCTTCATGGAGCCTGCGGCCCTTCTGCGTGCCCAGGAAGTGGACGCGGTTGATCACGCCCCCGGCGCGGAAGCGGGTTTCCATCGCCTCCCGCGCGGACCCGGTTCCGACAACCACGAACTGCGCGTGGCGCCGCCGCTTGAGCGCGCGGGCGGCGGCCTCGGCGAGGAAGCCGAGGTTCTTTTCCTCCGCGAGGCGCCCGACGTGGCCGATCACGACCTCGTCGTCCGCCAGGTGTAGTTTTTTTCTGAATACATCCCGCCCGCCGCGCGCGATGGCGGCGGTGTCGATGCCGGTGGGCACGACGCGGATCGGCGCGGCGACTCCGCGGGAGGCGATGAGTTTCGCGACGCTCTCGCTCGGCGCGATCACGCCGTCGCACCGGTTGGCGAAGCGGGTCGCCAGTTCGATCACGAAGTCCCGCATGCGCTCGGAATCGAACGGCATGTAGTGCGTGTATTGCTCGTAGAGCGTGTGATGGGTGAACACGACCGGGACCGCGCGCGAGGCGGCGACGCGCAGCGCGGTGTCTCCGAGGAGAAACGGATGGTGCGTGTGGATGATGTCGGCGGGAAACGCGTCGAGCCGCTTCGAGAGCGCGGCGCCGAGCGGGAGGCGCACCGAGAAGTCGCTGCCGTTGAAATTCTGGATCGCGGGGACGCGCTCCACCATGCGCTCGATCCGGCGCGGCGCCGGCCCCTCCGCGAATTCCGGCGCGACGACGAGCACGCGGTGCCGTTTTTTGCGGAAGCAGTCGAGGAATGTTTCAACCGAGCGGGCGACCCCCCCGACGTGCGGGAGAAAGGTGTTGGTGAAGAAACAGATTTTCATGGGACTCCGCCGTGGGAAGTTGAAGTTGGGAGTTGAAGTTTAAGTTGAAGCGACTGGCGGGGCGAACGCTTCCACTTCGACTCGCGACTTCAACTTCCGTCCCGCCCGCTTGCGGGCGCGGCTCACGCCATGCCCATGCGCTTGCGCTTGCGATAGAGCGTGGCGGTGTCGATGCCGAGAATCTGCGCCGCGCGCTCGAGGCTCGTGGCCTTCGCGACGATGCGGCGGATGTGCTCCTCCTCGAGCTGCGCGATCGACACGAGGTAGCCGGGGCGGAGCGACGTCTCTTCGGTGGAGCGAAACTCGTCCGGCAGATCCTCGGGCTCGATCTCGTCGGCGCGCGCGAGGATGACGGCGCGTTCGACCACGTTGCGCAATTCGCGGAGGTTGCCGGGCCATGCGTATTCCGTCAGCGCCCGCGCGGTCGCGGCCGAGAATTTGAGCTTCGGGCGGCCCTGGCCCCTGGCGAAGAACCGGAGGTAGCCTTCCGCGAGGTTGAGCAGGTCACCCGGGCGATCGGCGAGCGCGGGCATCTCGATCGAGATGACCTTCAAGCGATAGAAAAGGTCTTCGCGAAACTTGCCGGAGGCGACCTCGCCGGACAGATCGCGATTGGTCGCGGCGATGACGCGCACGTCGGCCTTGCGGGTGCGCGTGTCGCCGAGCCGCTCGTATTCGCGATCCTGCAGCAGCCGCAACAGCTTGGGCTGGATCTCGAGCGGCAGCTCGCCGATTTCATCGAGGAAGAGCGTGCCTCCCTCGGCCGCGGCGACCTTGCCCCAGGTGTCGCGGATGGCGCCCGTGAACGAACCCTTGACG
>CAZFCY010000059.1:18371-24690 GCA_964517665.1 uncultured Opitutaceae bacterium
CCCCGATGTCGTCGAAGAAGATCGTGCCCGAGCCGGCGAGCTCGAATCGCCCCTTCCGATCGGTGGCCGCTCCGGTGAACGAACCCTTGACGTGACCGAAAAGTTCGCTCTCCAGCAGCTCGCGGGAAAGGCTGGGGCAGTTGATCGTGACGAAGGGTTTGTCGGCGCGCTGGCTGCGCTCGTGGATGGCGCGGGAGAGGACGGTCTTTCCCGTTCCGCTCGGGCCGAGAAACAACATCGTGGCCTCGGAGGCGGCGGCGCGAAACGCCATGTCGAACGCCTTTTTCATCGCCGGCTCCGCCGAGTCGAGCTGGACGGTCGGGTTGGTCTCGGCGATGCGGCCCTCGAGATCGCGCACGCGGGTGCGCATGGAGATGGTTTCCTCGAGCTTCGCCAGTTTCTGCCGGACGTCCTCCGGGATGAAGGGTTTCTGGATGTAGTCGTAGGCGCCGCGGCGCATCGCCTCGACGGCGGATTCGATCGAGGCCTGAGCGGTGAAGACGATCACCGGCTGCTCGTAGTTTTCCTCGCGGAGCTGGGTCAGCACCTCGAGCCCGTTTTCCCGACCGAGCATGACGTCGAGAAAAAGGGCGTCGATCCGCTCCACCTCCAGCGTGCGCAGGGCCTGCCGCGAGTTCTCAGCGGTGAAGGGCGTGTGCCCCATGGATTTCAGGGCGTAGGAGGTGGTGCGGAGGACAGAGGCCTGATCGTCGACGATGAGGATGTTCATGGATTTGGGAAAAGCGGGAGATCGTGGACTGGTTGGTTTGCTGGAAATGTGCCGCGCAGGCTGTCGGCCCGCCGCGGGACGGCGGCAGGGATTCGCCGCAGGGGCGCGCAAGGTCGTGATTATCAGGATATAATTATTGCCGGGAGCGCCCGCGTTCCCGCCTGGAGCGGCGTGCAATGCGCCACGATCGCGCATTTTCAGTCGTGCAAAGGATGGACCGGAAGCGTGCAAAACGCAAAGAAGGGTCCGATAAAACCGGAGTTCTGCACGCCACCCTCCGCGCGCGAGCGTCGCGAGACGCGGCCGGGCATGGGCTCGGCCAGGGTGGCGCGTGTTGGCGCTTGTGTGGCTATGCGCGCGCCGGGCAACGCGGCCGGGACGCCTTTTCTGCCGCCCCGAGCGGCCCTATTTCTCTGCGTCGGGCGTTTGCGCCTTTTCCTTCACGAGCGTCAGGAGCATCGAGAACGGTTCCTGCGCGACGACGGCGTGTGGCATGCCCGGCGGAAGATGAAGCAGGCTTCCCGCGCCGAGGGTCTGAGGGCGGCCGTCGATCGTCCAGTCGGAGGAGCCTGTCAGGATCTGGATGATGGCGCGCGAACTCGAGGTGTGCTCCGTGAGTTCCTGCCCCTCGGCGAAACCGAAGAGCGTCACCCGCAGGCCCGGTGTCGAGAGCACCCCGCGGCTGACGATGCCGCTTTCGGAAAACTTCGTTTCGTCGGCGAGAGAGAGGGTCGATCCGGTCGCCGGATCGAGGAGTGTGGCGCGTCCTTTCATGTCGATAAATGTATCCAGTTTCCGGATGCGGAAACGATGGCGCCGCCATCTTCGCCGGATCGAAGCCGCGGCGCCTTGACTCCGGTCAAGGGGAAACGGAATCGCCCGCCGCGGCAGGCTTCTGCGCGCGGGCGGATCACGGCAAAGTCGAATGGGGCAGGAGTGGAAGATGGGACTCGGGATCGGTCGAAAGCGTCCGCCTCGTTCCGGGGAGCACAGGCGTCCCGCCCGGGCCTCGAAGGCGCCGCGCTGGCACGCCCGAAGGGACTTGAACCCCTAACCTCCTGGTTCGAAGCCAGGCGCTCTATCCGATTGAGCTACGGGCGCATCGGCAGGCCCGGGACGATAAGAACCCCGCCAGCCGCCGCAAGGCTGCGCTGCGGCGCGTCGCTTCCACGGCCTTCGTTGCCCGCCGCGTTTGCGCCATTCCCTGCAAGGAGCGCGCTTTGATCCGGCGCCGGTTTCTCCTTCCCGGCCCCATCGCATCACGATTGTTCGCAAGCAGCCCGATCGTGTCGTTCCACCCTGCCGTTGGACCATCCCGTTGCGGGACAGGGAAGGCAATCGATCCAAGCCTGTTGGCGCGCCCGAAGATTGACGTTCCCTGCGCGGCGTGGATCACTTTCGGCGTTGGGGCAACAAAGAGATGTGTGCGCAGCGATCCATTTTGTTGGTTCTTCTGCTCGTGCCCGCCGCCGCGATTCGACAACTCGCTTTACGCTCGGCCGCGCAACGTGGCGCGCCTCAGCGCTGACGTTGAGCGGGCCGTGGCTCATCGCAAGCGTCCCGGCAAGAATGAGATTCCCGAAGCCAGGCGCGAACGCTCAGATGTGTCTGTTCGGCGCATTCATTTTCGCGCTCTTCGGTGTGTTCATGTTCCCGTGGATGATCTGGAGCCAGGGTCGCGTCGAAGCCATGACCATGTGGCCAGTCACCGATGCGGAGATCGTCGCTGCGGACACCACGTGGACCTATCGAAAGGGCGAAGGCGCGAAGTATCGGCAGAAGCTCGCCTATCGCTTTGTTGTGAAGAACCAGGCTTATACCGGGGATCGCGTCTCCCACGGCGGGTCGCCGCCCGAGTGGCGCTCGGAAGCGGAGGCAAGAAGAGCGTTGCCCGCGGTTGGGGGCAAAATTCAGATCCGATTCGATCCAAGCGACCCGTCCGACAGTGTCATCCATGTGATGCGAGCTTCGGATTCCGACGGTCTCATGTGGCGCTGGTTCGCGGGAGGAGTCGCCGCCGCCGGCGGCCTTTTAATGGTTGCCGCTGGCAGGGCGTGGCGCGCGGAAAGAAAGCAATGATCCCCGGGCAAGCGATGGCGCGCTTTTACGTGAACTGATGGAACTTATATGCCTCTTCTCTTCTCATACGGAACCTTGCGGCAGGAAAACGTCCAGCGCTCGACCTTTGGAAGACGCCTCGTTGGAAACGAGGACGCCCTTGTCGGCTTCGAGCGATCGATGGTGAAGATCGAAAGCCAGGAGGTCGTGGCGGCGAGCGGGATGACGCATCACCCGATCGTGAAGTTCAGCGGCAGCGCGGCGGATCGCGTGCAAGGAATGGTGTTTGAAATCACCGACGCCGAACTCGAGCGCGCGGACGCGTATGAGGTCGATGCCTATAAGCGCGTTTCGGCAAAGCTGGCCTCGGGAAGGCAGGCCTGGGTCTATGTGGATGCCCGCTTCGCTCCGCTCGCGTAGCCCGCGGCCCCCGCAGGAATGCGCCGGGTCATGATATACATTTATCAACCGGCTCGTGGCGGCGATCGTTGCCGAGGGGGGAGGGAGTAAGGGAGTGAGGGGACGGGCCGGAAGGCTTCTTCCCTTAATTCCTCATTCCCTCCCTCAGCTCTTGCTCCACTCGAGCATGCGCTGGATCGGAACGAATGCCGCGGCGCGGATCGACTCGGGCATCTCGATCGCGGGCTTCATGTCGCGCAAGGCGTCGCGGACCTTCTCGATCGTGTTCATCTTCATATAGCGACAGTCGTTGCACGCGCAATTGTCGGTGGGGCCGGCGATGAAGGTCTTGCCCGGGATCTCGCGCCGCAGCCGGTGGAGCATGCCGGACTCGGTCACGACGATGACCTGGCTCGCGGGCGTCTCGCGGCAGAATTTGACCATCAACTCCGTGCTGCAAACCTCGTCGGCCATGTCGCGGACGGAGGCGACGCATTCGGGGTGGGCGACGATCGGCGCGTCCGGGAATTGCGATTTCAACTTCTCCAGCGCGCGCACGGTGAAGAGCACGTGCGCGTAGCAACTGCCCGGCCAGAGGCGCATGGGGCGGCCGGTTTGTTTCGCGACCCACTGGCCGAGATTCTGGTCGGGCACGAAGAGGATCTCGCGATCCGCGGGCACGCGCTCGACGATCCTGCGCGCGTTTCCGCTCGTGCAGATCACGTCCGTGAGCGCCTTCACGGCGGCGGAGCAATTGATGTAAGCCACGACATACAATCCCGGGTTCGCCTTTTTGTAGGCTTCGAGGCGGTCGGCCGGGCAGGAGTCGGAGAGCGAGCAACCGGCGTGCAGATCCGGGATCAGCACCGTCTTGCCGGGGTTCACGATCTTGGCTGTCTCGGCCATGAAGTGGACGCCGCAGAAGAGGATGACGTCCGCCTGCGCCGCCTGCGCCTGATAGGAGAGGCCGAGCGAGTCGCCGACGTAATCGGCGATGCGCTGGATCGAATCGACCTGATAGTTGTGGGCGAGGATGACGGCGTTGCGCGCGCGCTTCAGCTCGATGATTTCCTCCTGGATCGGGCTGAGCGGCTCGGGCCCGCCGGCGCGCGGGTGGAGGACGAGCGGTTCGTAGTCTAGGACGGGCATGGTGAGAGGAATGAAGAATTATGAATGTAGAATGCAGAGAATGTCGGAAAGGAGAGGGCGGCTCGAGTAACCTGCATCGGGAGGCTCGAATCTCAAATCCCTGCCGGCCGCACTTCTCGTTTCTTCATTCCCTTTGGGCGCGATACTCTGAAGCCGCTCCTACGTTTGCTTCGATGCCTCGGCGCCTGCCCCGAGGAGCCTCACTCCTCATGCTTGATGCCGCTCACCAGAGCCTTGAAGGCGGGATGGCTCTTCAACGCGTCCAGGTCCGGATCCTGCATGAGCCAGTCCACGTCGCGGTAGCCGAGATCGATCGCGCGCTCGAGGGCGCGGAGGGCTTCGGCCTTGCGTTTCTTGAGCGCGAGGCTGCAGGCGAGGTTGTAATGCGCGGTGCTGTTCGCGGGGAGGAGGCGGACGAGCCGGCGATCCATTTTCAGGCCGTCGTCGATCCGGCCTTCCTTGGTGTAGAGACCGCCGAGCACCTCGATCACGTCGGTGTCCCTGGGGTTGCGGCGGAGGATCGACTCGAAGAACTGGATTTCGAACTTGTTGCGCGTTTCCTTCGGCTTGTGCATGGCGCGACCGGAGTGGGGGGCGGCGCGGTTCAGCGATGGTTTTTGCATTTGCCGGTGTTGCGAAACTCGTCGCAGGTGGCGGACACCTGCAGGCGCTGCGAGACGGGCGTGAGGCCCAGCCGCGAAGAGACCGTGGTGCCGTACCACTCCATGAAGGGCGCGGCGATCTCGAAAATCTTGTCGCAATCCGCGCAGATGATCTGCGCCTGCTGGCTCGATTCGTCGGGCGGCTGAGGCAGGTAGAACTTGAGATTCTTGCCAATGTCCACCTCACGCAGCAGTCCACTCTCGATCAGGATCGGCAGCGTGCGGTAAACGGTGGCACGAGAAACGGATTCATCTATGGCGCGCGACTTGTCCAACAATTCCTCCGCAGTGAAATGCGTCTCCTCGGCAAAGGCGGCGTCGAAGATCGCCATCCGTTGGCCGGTGACTCGCAGATCGTGCTGGTCCAGAAAGGTTTTAAAGCGCTCGCGGCAGGCTTCGAGGCTCACGCGAACAATCTCCGGGTGCTCCGAAGCCGAGTCAACTCACAAGCCCGCCGCATGAGCGGCCCGGGTGAAAGCGGGCGTGAGGATGCGCTCCCCGGAGCACAACGGGCGCGCAAGGAACCCGGATCACATGCGGGCCCCGCGCGCGAAATGGTCGTCGGGGTCTGGCCGCTGGCCGGGTTCGACAAGCTCCTGCACTACCGTGTGCCGGCGAAACTGGCCGCCGAACTTCGCCCGGGCGTGCTCGTGCAGGCCCCCGTGCTGCGCCAGCAACGCCTCGCCGTCGTCCGCGAGATCGACGCCATTCCCGATCTGCCCCTGGCGCGGTTGAAATACATTTCGGCCATCGTGCACGCGAATCCCGTGCTGACGCCGGATCTGATCCGGCTGGCCGAGTGGATGGCCGCCTACTACGGCGCGAACCGCGAAGCCGTGATCGAGGCGATGGTGCCCGCGCCCGTGCGCCGCGGGGCGGGGGCGAAGATCGAAAAATACCTCCGCATCGGCGACGCGCCCGCGCCGGAGGAACTCGAGAAACTGGCCCGGCGCGCGCCGAAGCGGCACGCGTTGCTCTCGTTTCTCCGCCAGCAGGTCCAGCCGGTGAAAAAAGGCGTCGTGCTCGCGCGGCTCGGTGTCTCCAGCCAGGCCTGCGCGGCGTTGGTCGAGCGCGGCTGGATCCGCGAGGATGCGCACACGACGGCCCGGGTGGCCTACGCCGACGATTTCGGCGGACACGAGATCGCGGGCACGAAGACGGTCACGCTCAACCCCGAACAGGCCGCGGCCGCCGAGGCGATCAAGGCAGGGCTCGAGGCCGGAAAGTTTTCCGTTCATCTGCTCTGCGGCGTCACCGGTTCGGGCAAGACGGAGGTTTACCTCGAAGCCATGCAGGCGGCGCTCGCGAAGGGCGGGAGCGT
>CAZFCY010000059.1:24700-26672 GCA_964517665.1 uncultured Opitutaceae bacterium
TCTTTCTCGTGCCGGAGGTCGCGCTCACGCCGCAGACGGTCGGCCGGTTGCGCGCGCGTTTCGCCCGGCACGGGTTGCACGACGTCGTGGTCTGGCACAGCCATCTTTCGGACGGCGAGCGGCTCGATGCCTGGGACGCGCTCGCCTCCGGTCGCGCGCGGGTCGTGGTCGGCGCGCGCTCGGCGATCTTCGCGCCCGTGCCGGATCTGCGTTTGATCGTCGTCGATGAAGAGCACGAGCCGGCCTACAAGCAGGATGAAACGCCGCGCTACCACGGCCGCGATGTCGCGGTCTACCGCGCCATGCTCAACGGCGCGGTTTGCGTCCTCGGCTCGGCCACGCCCTCGGTCGAATCGTGGGTCAACGCGGCCGCCGGAAAATACCGGCTCCTGCGCCTGACCAAACGCGTGGACGACCGCAGCCTGCCGTCCATCCACATCGTGGACATGCGCAAGGAGATCCTGAAGCACCGCGGCTCGACCACGCTCTCCGACGTCCTGGCCGAGAAGCTGCGCGTCCGCTACGAGCTGAAGGAGCAGAGCATCCTCTTCATCAATCGCCGCGGCTACTCCAGCAGCATGCTCTGCCGCGCCTGCGGCTACGTCGCCGAGTGCAACCACTGCAGCATCTCGATGACGTATCATCGCACCGACGAGACATTGAAATGCCACCTCTGCGGCGAGGAGCGCGCCGCGCCCGCGCGCTGCCCCGAATGCGGCTCGCCCGAAGTGCGCTGGCGCGGGCTCGGCACGCAGAAGGTCGAGGACATCGTGAAACGCATCCTCCCGACCGCGCGCGTGGTCCGCGTCGATGCAGATGCCATGAGCCGGAAAAACCGGATGCGCGAGCTGCTGAGCGAGTTTCGCCTTGGTCGCATCGACGTGCTCGTCGGCACGCAAATGATCGGCAAGGGGCTCGATTTTCCGAACGTCACCCTCGTCGGCCTCGTCGATGCCGATCTCTCGCTGCACGTGCCCGACTTCCGCGCCAACGAGCGCACGTTTCAACTGCTCGTCCAGGTCGCCGGCCGGGCCGGCCGCGGCGATCGCGCGGGCGAAGTCGTCGTGCAAACCTTCACGCCGCACGCGATGCCGATCCAGTATGGACGCCAGGCGGAAGTGGACGGGTTTCTCGCCGAGGAAATCAAGATGCGCGAGCACCACCGCTATCCGCCTTTCCGGCACCTCGTCCTTCAGGTCTTCCGCGGACCAAACGCCGAGAAGGTCGCTTTCTTCGCCGAGCACTGGGCGCGCCGCGTGGCCGAAAGCGCGGGCGACACGATCGAGATCCGCGGCCCGGCGCCGTGCCCGGTCGAGAAGATCAAGGACCACTACCGTTTCCAGATCTGGTACTTCACCAACGTGGTCACGAAGTTCGTCGCGCAACTGGAAAAACTCCGCGCCGATTTCCCGCTGCCCGACGACGTCTTCACCGTGATCGACGTCGATCCGGCGAGTGTGACGTGAGCGCGTTTCGCGCGCGGGCGAGGGCGCCGAGGTGGCCGGGCGCGTCCCTGCGTCCGTTGCTTCATATCGCCCGAAGTGCCGCGGCAACTGCGTGATCAATGCCCCGGCAGTCTTCGAGTTTTGATCTTTCCGCCGCGAGATTGTCAGCCCAAGCGTTCGCGCCAGTAGCCAGGGCGCTGCTTGAAATGCATTACTGCAATTATCCAGATTTCGCTGGGCCGGTCGAGATGGATGACCGCGTAAGGGAAGACTCCTCCAAAATGCCGGCGCACCGGCGGGTCGAACACGCGCCGCAAAGCGGGCCGCGCACAGATCTCGGCGATCACCGCTTCCATTTCCAGCGAGCAAGGCATGACGAAGGGAAGGAAAATAAGGGAAACCAGTTTGCCTGACCGTGCGGCCATCCAAACGGGAGCGGTGGCGTGACCGGGGATGGTTTTACTTTGCGCTCTTCGCGACTGCTTCGCGGTGAGCCATCGTGATTCGCCAGCGCGGCCGGGACGGCC
>CAZFCY010000060.1:0-1201 GCA_964517665.1 uncultured Opitutaceae bacterium
GCGATGGCGAGGACGGATGCGAGCAGTCCGGCCGAGATCGCCCGCCAGTGGGCGGCCAGCCCCCGGCGCGAGAGCAATCCGCGCGCGGCGCGGCGCCACAGCGCGACCACCAGGCCCACGATGAACACCGGCTCCAGGAACATGAGCCAGACCGCGGCCCATTCCATGCCGCCGGTGCGTGGGTCGTAGCGGAAGCACCAGACCTTGAACTCGCGCGCAAACGCGCCGAACCAGCCGGCCGCCTCCGGCGCGAGCATCACCGTCGCGAGAAACAACTCGTAGAGCGCGGTCGCGGCGAGGAGGAAGGCCGGCAGTCCCGCCCCGGTGAAAAAGCGCCCGCAAGCCGTCGCCAGGCCGCGCCCGCCCTCATCCCCCCCAGGAATCGGGCAGGCGTGATCCGCGGCGATACCGGCGGGCGCTTCTTTCACCGGAACGATCATTGGACCGGCCAGACGTCGGCCAACGCCTTCCAGTTGGCGAAATAGTAAACCACGAACGAGGCGAGGAACACCGCGGTGAGCGCGATCGTTCCCTTCATGGCCCAGTGGTCGTGATCGAGCAGGCCGGGCTCGACGCCGGGCACGCGCGCGGCCGCGCCCCAGTCCGCCATGGCGCGGCCGGAGTTGCGCTCGCCGAAGAGCAGCGTGCCCACGCACAGGACGCAGAAGAGAAGCAGGGCCGTCACGGCGAGGATCGCGCCCACGCCCATGATGCCCAGAAACAGGTGCGAGGCTGGTCCGAAAACGCCGGCCGGCTCGATGTCGTAATCGCGCCGCGGCACGCCGAGCGAGCCGGCGAAGGACATGCCCAGCGAGACCATGAGGATGCCGCCGCCGAAGAGCCACGGCTGCGCGCGCGCCGCGCCGCGCCAGATGAAGTCGCGTCGGAAGATGAGCGGGATCACGTAGTAGGCCAGGCCCATGAAGGCCAGCGTCGTGCCGCCCACGACCGTGGCGTGAAAGTGGCCGGTGATGCGGAGGGTGTTGTGGGCGATGATGTTGATCTGCTGCGTGCCGAGGGTCACGCCGGTGATGCCGCCGATGAAGCCGAAGATCAGGATGGAGAGCACCACGGCGGAGAAGCCCGGGTTGCGCCACGGCAGCGCCGTGACCCAGCCGAAAAGGCCCTTCACGTGGCCCTTGTCGCGCATGGCCATTTCCATCCCGGCCGGCACGGTGAAGCCGTGGATCATCGAGGCGAG
>CAZFCY010000060.1:1211-26345 GCA_964517665.1 uncultured Opitutaceae bacterium
CGAGGCGAGCACGGCGAGGTACATCGCGTACGAGGTGTTCCAGATCTTCCAAGTCGAGCTTACCGCGGGATCCACGAGCAGGTGGTGCGCGGAGGCGAGGTTGATGAAGAGAATGTAGAGGACGAACGCGCCGCGGCAGACCGTCTCGTTGACCGGCTTGGCGCCGGTGGCGAGATGTCCGACGAGATACCAGACAGCCACCATGGCGCAGACGTTGACCTGCTGGGACTGATGGCCGAGCCCCCACCAGATCGTGCGGTACCAGATCGGGTCGGGCTCCGCCGTCCAGCCCATCGAGAAGGTGAAAGTCGGGATCATCACGATCGCGCCGTGCAGGAGCGTGACCACCGCGATGATCGCGGCGGCGAGCGCGCCGAAGGTCACGAGCGGAACCGAACCCTCGTAGGTGCGGTCGCGCCTCGCGATGTAGAGCGTGGCGAAGAAGTTGAATACCGCCACGAGCGTCCCCACCGCCATGAGGATGATGCCGAGGTAAAAGAGCGGGTGCGCGAGCAGCGGCAGGTAGCTCGTCATGAGCACGTCGGCCTTCCCGGCGAGGATGACGACATCCACCATCACGGCGCCGGTGATCATCATGCCGAAGGCCACCCACGCCACCTTGCGCGAGAAGAGCCGCGCGTTGAGCGGGATGGTGCAGGCGAAGTAGAGGATCGCGACCTCGAAGAACAGGATCCAGAAGATCAGCATGTTCAGGCCGTGGAAGGTCAGGATGCGGTAGAACCAGTCCACGCGCAGCAGGTGCACGGCCTGCCAGCGCGTGAGCGCGAGCAGGATGGCGGCGATGCCGCCGAGCAGCAGGAAAACGACGGCCGCGACAGCGGAGAGTTTGATGAAGAACTGCGCGGTGAGACAGACCTTCAGACCGGTGGTGTCGCAGCGCCGGCTCTGCGCGCCCGGGACGTCGAGCGCGGTGGGGATTGGGGCGGACAGGGAAGACATGATGAAAGAGGAGGCTGAAAACGGGAAACGGGCCGGTTGGTCACTCGACGAAGATCTTGCCGATCATGCGGTCGTGCCCGATGCCGCAGAACTCGTTGCACACGATGGTGAACTCACCCTTCGAGGTGGGCGTGAGCGTGAGCACGTGGTCGTAGCCGGGCAGAACCTGGAAGTTCATGTTGAGCGGCTGCAGGGAGAAGCCGTGGTTGAGGTCCATCGAAGAGAGGTGAAGCCGGTAGGTCTCGCCCTCGCGCAGGCGCAGCACCGGGTACCAGGCCCACATGTGCGCGACGAGGTAGGCATCGCCGCCCGGGGCCGGCTCGACCACCGGCACGCCATTGCGCTCGCCGACCTTGTTCGACTCGATGAACTTCTCGGTCCGCGCGAAAAAGTCGGCCGGCGTCACCGTGTAGGCCTCGCCGCGGCTGTTCTGTTTCCCGCGGAAATGCCAGTAGGGCATCATCACGCTCATCACCAGACACCAGACGAGCGCGAGGCCGATCCAGAGTTTTTCCGCGCCGGCGGGCGCCTTGAACCAGCCACTTTCAGGAATGCTCAGGCTCATGGCTGGGGCTCCTCAGGGGAGGGTCGCGGGTTTGACGAGGAGGATCTCGATCCAGCCCCACGCAGTGTAGGAGATCATCGGGATCGCGACGCCGAGGACGAGCAACAGCCATGGGTTGTCCATGACGCGTTTGAGGAAGGGCTCTTTGCCTGGATGTGTCATGCGGATGGGTGGTTGGGAGATTCCGAATACTCCGCGGGGTCGCGCAGCCAGCGCGCCATCCCGCGGACGATGAGAACGAGGAACCAGACGCCGCCGGCCACCGCCACGAGGCCCCCGAGGCCCATGACGATCAGGCCGGCGTATTCGCCCGCGCTGCGCACATGCTGCTCGGCGGCGTACTCCTTGCGTCCGAGCCCATGCATGCCGCCGATGGCGAAACCGAGCGCAAAGACCGCCTGCCCGACGCCGTAGAGCGCGAGTTGCCAGCGCGGCGAGCGCCAGCCGCCCCGCCCCCCGGACGGGCCGACCACGAGATAGGCTGCCGCCATGAAGGCCGCCGTCACCGCGCCGAGCGAGGCGTGATAGTGTGCCGGCACCAGGGTGTTCGACCCGCGGATGCACGCTCCCAAGACCATGCCGAACACGGCCAGCCCGGCGCTCGCGGCCAGCGCCGTGAGCAGCGCCGGCCGGGCGGCGTCACGCGCATTGCGGTAGGCGAGGAGATGCCGCGCGCCAAGCGCGAGAACGACCAGCACGACCGGGAAGATGCCCCAGCGCATCAGTTGGGTGGCGCCGTTGTGGTAGAGACTGTCGAGCGTGCCGCGCGCGGTGAGCAGCGGCATGACGAAATGCGGAGCCACCAGCACGGTCATCAGCCCGCGGGCCCAGGCCGGCGACAGCGCGGCCCGCCCCGTCACACGTTCGAGCAACCACAGCCAGACGGCGAGCATGGCGCAGGTATTGGCCACCTGAAGCACGTGACCGGCGCCCCAGGCGGAAAACTCGTAGCGCGTCCACGCATCGAGCCCCGGGGGCAGTCCCGCCATGGCGGAAACCCAGGTTGCCGCAGCCAGCACGATCGCCACCGCCGCGGCACGCAGGGCGACCATGGGCGCCGGCGGCGCCACGCTCCCGGCAGTCGGGCGCGCCAACATGGTCAACAACGCGCCGACAAGCCCGACGAAGAAGAGCCCCAGGCCCGCGAGAAACAGCGGGTGGTCGATCACGGGCACGTAGTTGGCCAGCACCGGCTGCGCCCCGCGCACCAGGCCGCCCGCGAGCATCGCGAGCACTCCGGCCAGCGCGATGCCCGGTCCGGCCCAGCCCACCAAGCCGCCGGGCTGGCGCACCCCGGCGGCGAGCAGGCCGCCGGTGAACGCGTAAAACCACACCACCAGCGCGAGGTCCACGTGCACCACGAGGCAGCGCTTGAAGAACAGCGGATCGCCGATCCAGGCCGAGAGCACGGGCAGACGGCCGACGACGACGGCGAGCGAGAGCAGGCCGGCAACGATCAGGCTCCCGACCGCCATGGCCAGCCAGCCGCGCGCGACCGGCACGATGGCCGGGATCGCCGCCTCCACGCGCGCGCGCCGAACCGGCGCGCGGGGGATCGCGCTGGGCGCGGGAACTGCGACAATCGAACCGGGTGAGCTCGAGGAGGGCATGGGGCGACCACGTTTCTAGCGCACTTCAGCCCCGTCGTCCTTGACCTTGGTCAAGGCCTTCGGACTCTGGCCCGGGTTGCCCGTGTCCAGGCGCCGCTCCCGTGATCAACGTTTCGAGCCGGCGCCCGACGCGTCGCCGGCCGGCGGCTGCTCGACCGGCTCCAGCGAGACCGGCCGCGGCGAAGATCCAGATCCTTGACCTTGGTCAACGACTGCAACCGAACCGCCCGCCATACTCGCGACGCACCCCCGATGATGCGTTCCCCGACCATCCACCCCGCCCTCGCCGAACCGCGTATCGGCCCGTTCGCGCGTCTCTCGTTCACGCGGCGCCTGGCGGCCCTCTTCGCTCTCACCAAGCCCCGGCTCGCCTTCTTTTCCGTCCTCAGCGCGATGGCCGCGTACGGCGCGGTCGGCGCTCCAGCCGGCCCGGGCCACGCCCTCGTCGTTCTGCTCGGGACCAGCCTCGCCGCTGGCGGCGCTCTCTCGCTCAACCAATGGTGGGAACGCGACCTCGACTGTCTGATGCGGCGCACCCGCGGTCGTCCGCTGCCCGGCGGCGTCCTCACGCCCGCGGCCGCCCTCATGTGGAGCCTCGCGCTCGCCGCTGTCGGAACCGGTGTGCTGGCAGTCTGGGCCAACGGCGTCGCAGCCGCGCTGAGCCTCGCCACGATCGTGCTCTACGGGCTCGTCTATACGCCGCTCAAGCGCCGCACGCGCTGGGCCACGGAAATCGGCGCGATCGCCGGGGCGCTGCCGCCCCTGCTCGGTGGAGCCGCGGCGGGCGACCTGCGCGCCGCCGCCGCCCCGTGGATCCTCTTCACTGTCCTGCTCATCTGGCAGATGCCGCACTTTTTCGCCATCGGCTGGATGCATCGCGACGACTACCGCGCGGCTGGCTTCGCGCTGCTCCCGGCCGTCGATGCGACAGGCCGGCGCTCGGCCGCATGGTCGCTGGGCTACACCGTCCTCCTCTTTGCCGTCTCGATCCTGCCCTGGGCGCTCGGTCTCACCGGGGCGCTCTTCGGCGCCGCCGCGCTCGTCGCCGGCGCGGGATACGTCTGGCGTGCCGCGCAGTTCTTCCGCGCCGGGTCGGGCCGCGACGCCGCCGCGCGCCGCCTCTTTCGTGCCTCGATTCTGTATTTGCCCGTCGTCATGGCAGGCCTGCTTCTCGATCGGTTGCTCTGATCGCCGATCACCCTGCCCACCCCGCGCCGTGTGTTCCCGGCCAAGAGGGAAAACCGTGGCTGCCCCGTCAACGTGAGTCGAATCATTGCCGTGCCCGTGCGACGGCAGTCGAGTGCTACGGAATCAAAACAGCTCCAGGGATTCCGGTGTCGAGGGTCACGAATTGCGCCTGATGTCGGCGGGCCAACTCGAGCAGATGCCCGTCCGTCAACTTCGCCGGTGTTTTCGCGAAGCCGGGGAGCTGATCGACACCAAGATCGTCGGCCAGCAACTCGAAGGAAACGCGGCTGGACTTCTTCAACTGTTCGAACGCCTTGCGTGCCGAGGTGACATCCGGCTGAAGTCCCGTCTGCACGGCAACGCGGACGAATCCAAGTTCCGTAATTGCACATGTGCACAGGCCATCTGCTGCACCCCGCATTGTCTGGTACCATGCCAGCGCGCGGGCGTGATGCACGTGCGATCGATGGGCCAGTGCAATCAGGGCATTGACGTCAAGCAGGCGCCTCACGGGAAGTCGGCCAGCGCCGCCCGCACCTGATCACTCGTAACCGTGGGCCCACCGTCGGTCACAATCAACCCCGTGACCTGGTCCCGCACCTGATGCGACTTCGGAGCGACTACGCCCTTGGGGGTGAGGACGACCGAGCCACCGTCGATGCGGCACTCGAGCTTGGTTCCAGGACGAAGACCAAGCTTTTGGCGGGCACGTTGGGGCAGGACGACCTGCCCCTTGGTTGAAACGGTGGTTTCCATCGTCTTACCTTCTTACTCGGCGGGCGCTATGTCAACTCGTGGGTTCGCCCCTAACCTCGATGTGGGGCTTGCGCCTTGCTGCGGATCGCCGCGGCATCGGCGTTCAGGGAAAGAATTGGCAAGTCGCAATTTTTTCCCCAGTGGCTGGCCTACTAGGACTCGAACCTAGACAAAGTGAGTCAGAGTCACTTGTGCTACCATTACACCATAGGCCAGTGAACGAAGGGTTCGAATAAAGGGGCGGCGTTCCGGCGGACAAGGAAGAAAAGCGGAATCGTCCCGGTGGCGGGAGCGCCTGGGCCGGCGGGCGGGATGGGGATCGCGGGATTTCCGTGTCCGGCCTCGGGCAATCCATGCGCAGCTTTTGCCAAGGGCGTGGAAGCCGTTTCCGGCGGCGTTGCTAGGATTTCGCGATCCTGAATGAACGCCATCGCCCTCACCGTCTTCGTCGGCTTCCTGCTGGTCAACTTCTTCATCGTCTTGTTCTTGCGGTTTCGCAAGGAGGCCGAAGCGAGCAGCCCGGAGCGCGACAGCCTTCTGCCTTTCGAAGAAGAGGCGGCGCGGCTGGCGCGCCGTCCGGAAGCGCGGACGGACGGGGGACGCCCGTGAAGGCGCGGGAAACGCGCCGCGAGGCGGGGCGCGTGGCGCCGCCGCGGCCCGTGATCGGATCGGATGATCAATCGATTTTATAGACGATGAACGACCACAAGCTCACCATCGAGTTCAACGACCGGATCGTCCGGATGTTCCTGATCGCGGCCGTGCTTTGGGGCGCGGTCGGCATGCTGGCCGGCGTGTTTATCGCGGCGCAGTTGAACTTCCATTTTCTGAACTTCGACACCGCCTGGCTGTCGTTCGGCCGGCTCCGGCCGCTGCACACGAACGCGGCGATCTTCGCCTTCGTGGGCAACATGATGTTTGCCGGCATCTATCACTCCACGCAGCGGCTGGTGAAGGCGCGGCTGGCGTCGGACTTTCTTTCCAACCTGCACTTCTGGGGATGGCAGGCGATCATCGTGGCGGCGGCGATCACGCTTCCGCTCGGGTTCACGCGCGGCAAGGAGTACGCCGAGTTGATCTGGCCGATCAACATCGCGGTGGCGGTGATCTGGGTGGTGTTCGCGATAAACTTTTTCTGGACGCTCGCGATCCGGAACGAGAAGTCGCTCTATGTCGCGATCTGGTTCTATATCGCGACGATCGTGACGGTGGCGATGCTCTATATCGTCAACCACCTCTCGATTCCGACCGGGTGGCTGCACAGTTATCCGATCTTCGGCGGCGTGCAGGACGGCCTCGTGCAATGGTGGTACGGGCACAACGCCGTGGCGTTCTTCCTGACCACGCCGATCCTGGGCATCATGTATTACTATCTGCCGAAGGCGGCGGAGCGGCCGGTCTATTCCTACCGGCTGTCGGTGGTGCATTTCTGGTCGCTGGTCTTCATCTATATCTGGGCGGGGCCGCACCATCTCCTCCACACCGCGCTGCCGTCGTGGCTGCAATCGCTCGGCATGGTTTTCAGCCTCATGCTCTGGGCGCCGTCGTGGGGCGGCATGCTCAACGGCCTGCTCACGCTTCGTGGCGCGTGGGACAAGGTCCGCACGGACCCGGTGCTGAAATTCTTCGCGGCCGGCGTCACCTTCTACGGCATGGCGACGTTCGAGGGGCCGCTGCTCTCGATCAAGTCGGTGAACGCCATCTCGCACTACACCGACTGGACGATCGGGCACGTGCACGGCGGCACGCTGGGGTGGAACGGCTTCATGGCCGCGGGCATGTTCTACTGGCTCGCGCCGCGGCTGTGGAACACGAGGCTGCACTCCATCGCCGCGGCCAACATGCACTTCTGGCTCGGGCTCTTCGGCATCCTGCTCTACGTCGCGTCGATGTGGGTCTCGGGCCCGACCCAGGCGCTGATGCTCGCGGCCACGGCGGAGAACGGCACGGTGCTCGAGTATCCGAGCTTCGTCGAGACGCTGACCGCGATCCGCCCGATGATGCTGACCCGTGTGATCGGCGGCGGCCTGTATCTCGCCGGCTGGATTCTGCTGGTGTGGAATCTCTACAAGACCATCCGCGCGGGCCGCGCCTCCAACGGGGTCATCGAGGTCCACGTCGAGCCGGCCGCGCCGCGGATGGGGATGTTCGCGACGTTCTTCAACGCGCCGGTGGCCTATGCCTTTTTCATCATCGTCTTCGCGCTCGGCTGGGCCTTCGGCGGCGACTTCGTCTCGCTCGGGTCGCTCGTCGGGCTGATCACGACCTGCCTCATCGCCTATGTGCATCTCGAGCACGGCGAGGAAACGTGGGCGCAGTGGCACGAGAAACTCCTCGCCAATGCCTTTCCGTTCACCGTGCTGACCTTCCTCGCCGTGCTTGTCGGAGGCGTGGTCCAGATCGTCCCGCTGGTGACGGTGAATCGCGACAGCGTGGTCGAGGATCGTATCCAGATTCCTTATACACCGCTGGAGCTGACCGGGCGCGACATCTACGTGCGCGAGGGCTGCTACAATTGTCATTCGCAAATGATCCGGCCGTTCGTCTCGGAGGTCATGCGCTACGGCCGGCCGGGAGTGACCGACGACTATTCGCGGCTGGGCGAGAGCATTTACGATCATCCGTATCAATGGGGTTCGAAACGCACCGGCCCGGACCTCGCGCGCGCGGGCGGGAAAAACAGCAACGCCTGGCACTACCGCCACATGGAGAATCCGCGGCAGACCTCGATCGGCTCGAACATGCCCGCCTATCCGTGGCTGCTCGAGCGCGTGGCCGACGCGGACGCGCTTCCGGCCAAGCTGCGCGTGCAGCGCATGCTCGGCGTGCCGTATCCGGAGGCGACACCCGAGGAGATCCGGCGACAGTACGACGAGCAGGCCGCCGGCATCGCCGACAACCTGCGCGGCGACGACATCTACGTGGCGCCGGACCGCGAGATCGTCGCGCTCATCGCCTACCTCCAGCAACTCGGCCGCTCCGAAAACCTCCAACCCGCCGCCGCCCGCGCGGCCACCGCCACGCCATGAGTGCGCGCATCGCCTTCGACGCATGGCAGATGATCTTCCCGGCGATCGGGTTCGGCATCTTCGCCCTCATCTTCCTCGTGGCGGTCTTCCGGGCCGTCCGGATGAGCCGCCGATCGATCGGCCGGCTGGAGCAGCTCCCTTTCGACGCCGAAACGACCCGTCCCCAAAACCATGTCCGCATCCGATAAACATCAACGCGGCGACGATCCGATCCGGCCGCACACCTTCGACGGCATCCAGGAGTATGACAAACGCCTGCCCAACTGGTGGTTGTTCACCCTCTACGGCGCGATCGCCTTCTCGATCGTCTATTGGTTCTACTATCACCTCACCGGCGTCGGTCTTGCGGACCACGAGCGGTTCGCTCTCCAGATGGAGACGGTGCGGGAGGCGCGCCTCGCCGGGAGCATGGGCGAGATTGGCGACGACGAGCTTTGGGCGATGAGCCTGGATCCGAAGTTCGTGGAAGCCGGTCGCGCCGCCTATCAAACCAACTGCGCGGCCTGCCACCTCGCGAGCCTGCGCGGCAAGGAGGAAAGCCCCGTCGCGATCGGCCCGAGCCTGGTGGATGCCGACTGGATTCATGGCTCGAATCCGTCGGACGTGCAAAAAACCATCGCCGATGGCGTGCTCGCGAAAGGCATGCCGCCGTGGGGCTCCGTGCTGGGCGAGCGCAAGGTGATCGAGCTGGTCGCGTTCGTCATGAGCCATCACGAGGCGCCGCCTTCATCCGTGGCGGGCAGGTAGCCCGCGCCGCGCGCATTTGTCGTGGAAACACCCCGTTCGAGGCGGAGGGCATCCGGCCGGGTCGATCTCGCCAGCATTGGCGACGACGGCTCGCGCGTGGCCATCCATCCCGCGGACGTGTCGGGCCGCTTCACGCTCTGGCGCCGGCTTTCCGCGATCGCGCTCATCGCGGTCTATGTATTGCTTCCGTGGATACAGGTGCGAGGAAAGCCGGCCGTGTTCCTCGACGTCGCCCGCCTTCGTTTTCACTGCTTCGGGTTCACCTTCGCGGCCGACGATCTCTGGCTGGTCTTCTTTCTCATCACGGGCCTCGGGTTCGCGCTGTTTTTCGTCACGGCGCTTTTCGGCCGCCTCTGGTGCGGCTGGACCTGCCCGCAAACGGTTTTCCTCGAGCACGTCTACCGGCGCATCGAACGCTGGCTCGAGGGCGACGCGACCGCGCGCCGGCGGCTCGATCGCGAACCCTGGGGAGCGAACAAAGCGCTGCGCCGCGGCGCGAAGCACGTGCTTTTTGTCCTCGTGTCGCTCGCGATCGCGCACGTCCTGCTGGCGTATTTCGTGTCGATCCCGGAGGTGTGGAAGATGGTCTCGCACGCGCCGGGCGAGCATTGGGGCGTCTTCGTCTTCATCATCGTGGCGAGCGCGCTCCTCTACTTCAACTTCGCGTGGTTTCGCGAGCAGCTCTGCATCATCCTCTGCCCCTACGGCCGGCTGCAGTCGGCATTGATCGACGACGACTCGGTCGTCATCGGCTACGACACCGCGCGGGGCGAGCCGCGCGGGCCGATGCGTGCGAGCGCCGCGGACGTCGGCGAGCAGGGCGACTGCGTGGATTGTCTCCGTTGCGTGCAGGTGTGTCCGACCGGCATCGACATCCGTCAGGGCCTGCAGCTCGAGTGCATCGGATGCGCGGCGTGCATCGACGCGTGTGATCGGATCATGGATCGGGTGGGCCGGCCGCGCGGCCTGATCCGCTACGATTCGATGAACGCGTTTGCGGGCGGGACGACGCGCTTCCTCCGGCCGCGCGTGTGGCTTTATTCCGCGCTGCTCGTGATCGGCGCGGCGACCGCGGCGGTGTCGTTCCTGCGCTACCAGCCGGCCGACTTCACGGTGGTGCGGATGCAGGGCTCGCCCTACTTCGTCGATGCGGACGTGGTGAGAAACCAGTTCCTCGTTCGCGTGATCAACAAGCGCGACGAACCCGCCTCGTTCTCGTTGCGCGTCGTGCCCGAAGAGCCGCGTGCGCCGGCTTTCTCGATCGCCGGCTGGGACGAGGCGCTCGTGGTCGAGGCCGGCGGAGAGCAGATCCGGCCTTTGGTCGTCACCGTGCCGCGCGAGGAGTACGCGGGCCGGTTTGCGTTTCGTATCGATATTTTGAATACAACGGGCGCCGTCGTGTCGCGCGAGGCGGCGTTCGTGGGGCCCGATCCGGAGCTGTTGAAGGCACATGCCGCGCCTCCTCGCTGAACGCCCGTGGCTGCTGGTCGTCCTCGCGTTCCTCCTGCTGGCGGGCGCGTGGGCGGCATTGATCGTGATCGCGAAAAGAAACGAGCCGGACGCGATTCCACTCCCGCCGCCCGGCATCCGGCAGGAGGCCGGGCCCTCGTGAGCGCGGTCGAAGCCGCGACCGCGAGGCGCGGCGCGCAGACGACGGCGGAATGCCGGCATTGCGGCGCGGTGTTTCGCCCGCGCGAGGAGCGCGACGGGTTTTGTTGCGCGGGTTGTGAATACGTATACCGGCTGATCACGGGACAGAAGCTCGACCGGTTTTATCAATTGCGGCGGGGGGCGAGCGCGCCGGTCCGGCCGGTGGTGTTCCAGCCGCGCGACTATCGCTGGCTCGAGGGGCTGGTGAAGCGCGCGGAGGCGGCGGCCGGGTCCGGGGCGGAGGCCACGCTGGAGATGGATGTGCAGGGAATCTCGTGCGTCGGCTGCGTCTGGCTCATCGACCGGCTCTTCCGCGACCGCGAAGGGGCGCGCCGCATTCAGATCAACAGCACGCTCGGGCGCATGACGATCTCGTGGGCGCCGGGCGGGTGCGGGATCGTGGAGTTTGCGCGCGAGTTGCAGCGCTTCGGTTATCTCGTCGGGCCGGCGTCGAAGCAGGCGCGCCGGGAGAGCGGCGCGCTCGTGCTCAGGCTCGGGTTGTGCGCGGCGTTCGCGATGAACGGCATGCTTTTCGCGATGCCCGCGTATCTCGGGATGGAGCCGGACTTTCCTTTCGCGGGGCTGTTCACGCTGCTTTCCTTTTTCTTCGCCACGGCGAGCCTGGTGGTCGGGGGCGGTTATTTTTTCAAGCGGTCCTGGCGCGCGCTGCGGCGCGGCGTGATGCACATCGACCTGCCGATTTCGCTCGGCATCCTCGTCGGGTACGCGGGCTCGATCTACGCGTGGTCGCAGGCGGCGGGGGAATTCATCTATTTCGAATTCGTGTCCACGTTTTCGTTTCTGATGATCGTGGGCCGTTGGACGCAACTGGCCGCGCTGGAGCGCAACCGCAACCGGCTGCTGGGATTGAGCCAGGATCTGCCCGCGGTGGATTTGATCGAGGACCAGACCGAAGCGGACGGGCATCGCTCCGTCTCGTCGAAGGCGGCGTCGGCGCTCGAACCCGGCGATCGGTTTCTCGTCGGGCCCGGACAGGTGATTCCGGTTTCCAGCAGCCTGCTGGGGCCGGCGGCATCCATCGGGCTGGACTGGATCAGCGGCGAATCGGAGGCGCGCGCGGTCGCGCCGGGACAGATCGTGGAATCCGGCGCGATCAATCTCGGCACGGACAACATCCGGCTTCAGGCGCTGGAAGGCTGGGGGACATCGTTGCTGGCGCGCCTCTTTGCCGTGCAGCCGCCTTCGGAATGGCGGAACCGGACGCTCGAGCGCGTGATCCGCGTCTACCTTTTCAGCGTGCTCGCGGTGGCGGCGCTCGGTGGCGCGGCGTGGGCATGGCGCACGGGCGACGTGGCGGCGACGCTTCAAGTCGTCGTTTCGGTCCTGGTGATCTCGTGCCCGTGCGCGCTGGGAGTCACGCTTCCGTTGATCGACGAACTGGCGGTGGCGCGGCTGCGGCATTCGGGCGTCTTTGTCCGGGCAGGGGACCTGTGGGCGCGGCTGAGGAAGGCGCGCAAGGTCGTCTTCGACAAGACCGGCACGTTGACCCTGGAATCGCTGGTTTTGAAAAACCGCGCCGACCTGCGGGCGCTTTCTCCGGAGGCGCGCGGCGCGCTCGGATCGCTCGTGCAGGCGAGCCGGCATCCCGTGGCCGCTTGCATCCGCGAGGCGCTGCTGGCGGCCGGTTTTCAAGAAGCGGCGCCGGCGGATGTGACGACCGCCCGCGTGTACGAGGAAATTGGATACGGATTGGAATGGCGCGACGAATGGGCGGTGGTGTGGCGGCTCGGGCGCGCGGCGTGGGCGGCGCCGGGCGAAACGGGATCGGGCGCGGCGGCCGACGCGGTGTTCAGCCGCGATGGGGTTGTCGTGGCGCGGTTCGCCGTCGGCGAGGAGATCCGCGAAGACGCCGTCGCGGAGATCGCGAAGATGCGCGCGCGCGGCCTGTCCGTCTTCATCCTGAGCGGGGATCATGCGACAAAAGTCGCGGCGATGGCGAAGCGCCTGGGCCTGCCGGATTCGGCCGCGACGGGCGCGATGTCGCCCTCGGGCAAGGCGGAGTGGGTCCGCGCGATCGATCGCGGCGACACCCTCATGATCGGCGACGGCGCGAACGACACGCTCGCGTTTGCCGCGGCCTCGTGCCGTGGCACGCCCGCGGTGGAGCGGGGGTTGCTCGAGCATCGCTCGGATTTTTATTTTCTCGGGCGCGGCCTGGCGGGGATCAACCGGCTCATCGAGGCCGCCACGATCCGGCATCGCACGACGTTGCGGGTGCTCGGGTTCGCGATCGTTTACAACGTGATCATGGTCTGCGTCGCGCTCTCCGGCGCGATGAATCCCCTGCTCGCGGCGATCGTCATGCCGGCGAGCGCGGTGCTCTCGCTGGCGATCGCGGCCTTCGGGATGCGCAGGGTTTGAGCGCTGCGTCGTCTTCTCCGCGCAATCCCGGCCCTCGCTCAACGTTCTTCCGACGCCGGCGCGCGCAGGCGCGTGGCGAGCGTGGTGAAGCGTCGGCGGCTTTCGGAATTGCGGATCGCCATGGCATAGGCCGCGGGGTCGCCGACGAGGAAGACACGGCGTTTGCCGCGCGTGACCGCGGTGTAGAGGAGCGTGCGCTGGAGCATCACGAAGTGCTGCTTGAGCAACGGGACGATGACGGTCGGGTACTCGGAGCCCTGCGACTTGTGGATGCTGATGGCGTAGGCGAGGGCGATGTCGCCGAGGTCGGAGCGGTCGAGGATCTGGTGCTCGCCGTCGAAGTCGGCCTCGAGCGTGCCGTCGCTTGTATCCACGGATCGGATACGGCCGATGTCGCCGTTGAACAGGCCCTTGTCGTAGTTGTTTCTCAACTGGATGATCTTGTCGCCGGCGCGAAACTCCCCGCCCGGACCGCGAAGGGAGGCGCTGTCGCCGTCACGGTTGAGGACGGCCTGCAATTGCTGGTTGAGGTTGCCGACGCCGGCCACGCCCTTGTGCATCGGGGCGAGCACCTGCGCGTCTTCGCGCGGGTCGAGATTGAAACGCGACGGCAGAATGCGCGCGCAAAGCGTGAGGACGCGCTCGAGGCATTCCTCGGGCGTGCGCGCGCTGATGAAGGCCATGTCGCCCGCAGGATCGAGCGCGTCGAGATCCTCGATGACGGGCGGGAGCTGCACCTCGCCGCGGTTGATGGCGTGCGCGGTGGTGACGATCGTGCTCCAGGATTTCTGGCGGTAGATCGCATTCAGCCGCACGACGGGGATCTGTTTGCTGCGTATCAGGTCTCCCAATACATGGCCGGCGCCGACCGACGGCAGTTGGTCGATGTCGCCGACCAGCACGAGATGCGCGCCCGACGGCGCGGCGCGGAAGAGCGCGGCAGCGAGGCGCGCGTCGAGCATCGAGGCCTCGTCCACGATGAGAAAATCGGTCGCGAGCGGATGGTCGGCATCGACCGTGAAGCGTCCCTTCTCCGGATCGAACTTGAGCAGGCGGTGAATCGTCTGGGCGAAACCGCCGGTGGTCTCCGCGAGCCGTTGCGCGGCGCGGCCGGTCGGGGCGACGAGGTGCACGCGCGCTTTTTTCGCGCGCAGGATCTCGACGATGGCGCGCAGGATCGTGGTTTTTCCCGTGCCCGGCCCACCGGTGAGGACGAACAATTTATTCTCCAACGCATGGCGGATCGCGGCGACCTGTTCCTCGCCGAAGACGAAGCCGGCGCGGTCCTGCGCCCACTGGATCGCGGCGGGAACCTTGATCGGCGGCAGGCACGAGGCGGCGCGCGAGAGGCGTTTCAACACGCCGGCGATGGAGGACTCCGCGCGCTCGCTGGCCGGAAGCTGGTAGAGCGGCGCGGGATCCTCGCCGGCATTTTCATGCGCGGGCGGAACGAAGCGGACGAGATCCTTGCGCTCGAGCAACGCGGCGAGGCGTGAGCGGACCAGATCCGGATGCGTGCCGAGCATTTCGGCGGCGCGATCGACGAGTTCGGTTTCGGGATAGGCGGTGTGTCCGTCGTCCTGGAGGTCGTCGAGCGCGAAGAGAATCCCGGCGTCGAGCCGCGGCGGGCTGTCGTTGGCGAAGCCGAGGTTCACCGCGATGCGGTCGGCGGTTTTGAAACCGATGCCGTCGATCTCGCGGGCCACGCGATAGGGCTCGCGCATGAGGATGCCCTTCGCCTCCGAACCGTAGCGTTTCACGAGCCGGAGGCACTGGCCGACGGTCGCGCCGTAGGTCTGGAGAAACATCATCACCTCGCGCAACGCGCCCTGCTCGTCCCACGCCCGTTTGATCGCGGTGGCGCGTTGCGCGCCGATCCCCGGGACGGTTTTCAGCAACGCGGATTCCTCGGAGATCACGCGGAGCGTGTCGGTGCCGAATTTGTCCACGATCTTCTTGGCGTAGGTCTTGCCGATGCCGCGGACGAGGCCGCTGCCGAGGTACTTGCGGATGCCGTACACGGTGGACGGCAGCTCGGAGCGGAAGGATTCGATCTTGAATTGATCGCCGTGTTGCGCGTGGCGGGTCCACTGCCCCTGGAGCGCGAGCGTCTCGCCGCATTGCACGCCGGGGAGCGCGCCGACGATGGTGACCTTGGACGTGCCGTCGCCGGGCCTGAACTCGGCGATGGTGTAGTGGTTTTCCTCGTTCAGGAAGACGATGCGCTCGAGCACTCCCTGGAGCGTGGCAGTGGACATGAGGGAAGCGTGAAGCGTGGCGGGCGAAGAGTGAAGGGTCGGATTTCGCCCTTCGACGGTTCGCCCTTCACCCGTCTTTCGAGAGTTCTTCGGAACGCCGTGTCGCGGCCGTCACGGCGTCGCGCACGAGCGCGCGAAAATCGCGTTGGGCGAACACCGCCAGCGCGGCGGCCGTCGTGCCGCCGGGCGAGGTGACGCGATCGCGCAGGACTTCGGCGGGCGTGTCGCTTTGCGCGAGAAGCCGGGCCGCGCCGAGGATGGTTTCCTGCGCGAGCAGGGTGGCCGTCGCGGCGGGCAATCCGGCGGCGATGCCGGCTTCGCGCAAGGCGGCGGCGAATTCGAAGACGTAGGCCGGGCCGCTGCCGCTCACGGCGGTTACGGCGTCCAGTTCGGGTTCGGCGACCTCGACGTTTTTGCCCAGGGCATCGAGCAGGGTGAGCACGATCGCGCGGTCGGTTTCACCGAGCGAGCGCGATGGACACCAGCCGGAGACGCCGGCGCCGATCTGGCCGGGCGTGTTGGGCATGACGCGCACGAGGTTGCGCGCTTCGGGGAACAACCGCGCGAGCGTGCCAAGGCGTTTTCCCGCGACGATCGAAATCACCAGCAGGCCGCGCGTGATCGCGGCGAGGCTCGGGGGCAGCGCGGCGAGGTTCTGCGGTTTGCAGGCGATGATCAGCACGCCGGCGCCGGCGACGAGTCGCTCGAAATCCGGGGCGGCGGAAACACCCGTCTCGCGCGCGAGGTTCGCGGCGGTCGGGTCGTTGCCGCCGATGCAGGCGATTTGATCCGGGGTGGCCGAGCCGGAGGCGATCAATCCACGGACCATGGCTCCGGCCATCGCGCCGGCGCCGAGGAAGGCCCACCGCGTCATGCTGCGTTGGCGGTGGCGCTTCTGGAGATCGGAAGATGAAAGAGGGCGGTCGTGCCGCCTTCGGATCCCGGCTGGAGCGTGATGTCGCCGCCGAGGTTGCGGATTCCGTTTCGGGCAATGGTCAGGCCCATGCCGACGCCGACTGTGCTTTTGGTGCTCACGAAGGGTTCGAATACGGAGTCCTTGAGCGCAGGGTCAAGGCCGTTGCCCCGGTCGTGGATGGCGAACTGGACGACCGGCTGCCCGTCGCGCTCGCTCTGCGCGATCTCGATGATGATCACGGCTTCCTCGGGAGCGTTGTCGCCGTAGCTCTCCCAGGCGTTCATCAGGAGCTTGGAGACGGCGTCCTCGAAGACTTCGACGTTGACCTGCACCACGGTCTCGCGGGCGTGATTTTCCACGAGGATGCGCGCGGGAGCCTGGTGTTCCTGGCGGAAACGATTCACCGCGCCCTCGATCAACTGCTCGATGGTGGTCGGGCTGTGGGTGAGGCGAACCTGGGTCGAGACCGCGGTGACTTGTCGGATGATCTTCGTCATGCGCACAACGGCCTCGTCGATCTTGTTCAGGTGCCTGGCGAGAGTCTCCGGCTTGGCGGCGTTCATTTTCGCCAGCTCGAGATAGCCGTAGATGACGCCGAGCAGATTGTTCAGGTTGTGGGAAATGCCCTGCGAGAGCGCGCCCATCGACGCCGCGCGGCGGGCCTCGCCGAGGCGCTGGGTCAGCTCGAGGTTTTCCTTGAACATCGCGTGGTAGCGAAGCTGGGAGCGAACGCGCGCGACGGTTTCCTCGAGATCGACCGGCTTGGTGATGTAATCCACGGCGCCGACGGAAAGGCCTTCGAGTTTGCCGGCCTTGCTGTCGCGCGCGGTGAGGAAAATGACCGGGATCGAGCGGGTGTCCTCGCGTTGCTTCAACGCGGCGCACACCTGCACGCCGTCCATGCCCGGCATCATGATGTCGAGGAGGATGAGATCCGGCATCACGCCGCCGACGATGTCGAGGCACTCCTGCCCGCTCGCGGCGGTCACGACATCCATGCCCTCGTACTCGAGCTTCTTGCGCATGAGCAGGATGTTCACGGGCTGGTCGTCGACGACCATGATCTTGGGCGTTTTCGTCACGGGAGAATCGGAGGCGCGGACGGCGCTTCCGACCGCTCCGTTCCTATCGGCTCGCCAATTGCGCCGCTTTAAGCGTGTTGCGCATCAGCATCGCGACCGTCATCGGGCCGACGCCGCCCGGAACCGGGGTGATTTTCGAGGCGATCTGTGAAACGGCGGTGAAGGCCACGTCGCCGACAAGCCGGTAGCCGGATTTGCGCGTGGAATCGGCGATGCGATTGATGCCGACGTCGATCACGACCGCGCCGGGCTTGACCATGTCCGCGGTGACGAATTCCGGTTTGCCGATCGCCGCGATGAGGACGTCGGCGAGCCGCGTGACGGACGGCAGATCGGCGGTGCGGGAATGGCAGACGGTGACGGTGGCATTGGCCTGCGCATGCTTTTGCAGCGCGAGGAGCGCGACGGGTTTTCCCACGAGCAGGCTGCGCCCGAGCACGACCACGTGTTTGCCCGCGAGCTTCACGCCGGAGCGGACGAGCAGCTCCATGATGCCGGCGGGCGTGCAGCAGACGAAGCCGGTGTCGTCGTCCTGCGCGATCTTGCCGAGGTTCATCGTTCCGAGCCCATCGACGTCCTTTTGCGGAGCGACGCGCCGAAACACCTCCGTCTCGTTCAGATGCGGGGGCAGCGGCGCCTGGATGAGGATGCCGTGGACGGCGGCGTCCGCGTTCAGCTCGTCGATCGCGGCATGGAGTTTCTTCTCGCTCACGTCTTCCGGGAGGAGGACGAGTTTGGTGCGCATGCCGATGGCGTCCGCGGTCTTGTTCTTCTTGTTCACGTACGAGATCGAGGCGGGATCGTCGCCGACGCGAATGAACGCGATGCAGGGCCGGGCGGCGCCTTCCGGCATCGAAGACACCTCGGTCTTCAGTTCCTCGATGATCGATGCCGCGATGGCGTTTCCGTCGATGATTTCCATGGGTTCGAAAAAATTCAGTTAACCACGAATGGCCACGAATGAACACCAATGGAGAGTTCGCTTCCGGCCATTCGTGTGAATGCCTGATGTCGCTGCGTCCGGTGCGTGGCTGGCCCGCTGCTTCGCCGGTCCGGCTACGGAGACAGGCGGAGGGTCTCGACGCGGATGATCATGTCCTTCACCTCCGCGTGGCGGAGGATGGGCCCGAAGACATTGACGTTGCGGTTCTCGTAGCGTTGCAAGGGCTCGGTCACGAGCAGCCGGGAGAGGTCGAGCAATGCGATCCGCCGGCCTCCTTCGTCGACGAGCTGGTAATCGAGCTTCGGTCCCATGCCCAGCACGCGCCGGGTGCGCATGAGGTAGCCGTGGAACACGCGCGGCGTCGCATCGACGACCGTCGGTCCCGTCGGCGCGGCGGGCGAGGCAATCCTGGCCGCCGGGCCGGGCGTGGCCTGCGCATCCGACCCGGGCGCGGGCGGATCCTCCGCCCATCCTTCCGCGGGCGCGGCGGCGGCGGACGCGTCCGGTGGGCGCGTCGGGTTGATGAAGCCGATCAGGCTCTTGGAGAACACGACCTTCGACCAGTCGCCGGCGACCTCGACCAGTTCGGCGGAGTCATCCATGCCGACCATCGTGAGCATCGTGGCGTCGTTGGAGGGTTCGGCGCGCACGATCGAACCCGGGCGCAGGTAGAGATCCTTGCCGACGGCGTTGTTCGGCGCGTAGCCGTAGAAGGGGCCGTCGTGCCGGATCGCGATCCAGCCCTGGGGGAGATCGGCGAGCATTTCGGCCCGCAATTCCTCGGGGACCAGCGCGGTGACCGAGCTTCCCGCGGGCAGGGTGGCGATGACCGGCGCGTTCGGAGCCGGTCTCAGGCGCACCGGGGTTTCGGAAGAGAGCGTGGCTCCGAACGCGGGACACGAGATCGCCAGACCGACGCAGAGCAGAGCGGGCAGTTTCATGGGACTCTTCATGGTGGTGGGAACGAGGGGAGGGGACACGCGAGGCGCGCGTTTCAACGCGGATCGACGAGAAGCGAAGCGATTTCCGAATCTGTGAGCGCCTTCACCGCGCGCAAAGGAAAACCTCGCAGGGAAAACCGCCCGATCTGGTAGCGCCGCAGGCGTTTCACGGTGTAGCCGAGCGCCATGAACAGGTGCCGGATCTCGCGTTTCTTGCCGTGGTGCATCTCCACGTCGACCTCGGTCGAATGCGCCGGCATGCCGCGGCCGATGAGGCGCGCGCGCTCGACCTTGAGGCGCTCGTCCTCGTAGGTCACGCCTTTCACGAGCTTCTGGATGTCGCCGTGGGGAAACGATTCCTTCAGCGACACGCGGTAGTATTTGATCACGAGCCCGGAGGGGTGCATGAGCCGGTTCGCGAGATCGCCGTCGGAGGTGAGGATGACCAGGCCCTCGCTCTCCTTGTCGAGCCGGCCCGCGCAGAAAAGCCGCAACCGCGCGAAAGGCGGGGGCAGCAGGTCGAAGATCGTTTGCGCATGATGCGGGTCGCTGTTCGTGCAGACGACGCCGCGCGGCTTGTTCACCGCGAGCGTCACGCGCCCGGGGCGCTTGGAGCGCACGGTTTCGCCCGAGACGATGACGCGATCGACGCCGGGTGTCACTTTCGTGCCGGGCATGGCGACGCTGCCGTTGACGATGACCTCGCCCGACTCGATCAACTTTTCGGCGGCGCGGCGCGAGCAGATCCCAGCCTCGGCGAGGTATTTCTGAAGTCTTACGGAGCTGTCTTCGCTGGGCATGCGGAACCAGAGTGGGAGGCAGCCGCCGGGCAGCGCGACAAAAATTGCGCGGGCCGACCTGGAGGATCTGAGATTTGAAATCCGGGATTTCAAGTTCCGACACCTGTCGCCTGCCTCCCGTCTCCGGATCGTTGATCGCTTGTCAGCCCGGCGCAGTCCGTTAATTCTGAGCGATTCATGTCAACGGTCGTCACTCAGCCGCTTTTCACCAAGGACAATCCGTTTCTCGCGCGCGTGTCGGAGAACCGGCTCTTGAGCAAACCCGGATCGGCGAAGGAGACCCGGCATTTCGTCGTCCCGATCGAGGGCGGCGCGCTGACCTACACGGCGGGCGATTCCCTCGGCGTGTTTCCGACCAACGATCCCACGCAGGTCGCGGAGGCGCTTCGCCTGCTCGGCGCGGATGGCTCGGAAAACGTCGTCCTCCCGCGCGCGACCGAGCCGGTCACGCTCGGGGAGGCGTTGCGCTCGAAACTTTCGCTCGCCGCGCCCGGACGAAAAGTCATCGAGCGGATGGCCGAACGCGCGGCCGACCCGGCGGAGAAGGCGCAACTGACCAGCCTCCTCGCGCCCGACGCGAAGGACTCGCTCCTGACGTTTCTCCACGATCGGGAATACATCGATCTGTTGGAAGAGTTCCCGAGCGCGCGCCTGTCGCCGCAGGAGTTCATCGAACAGCTCCGGCGGCTGGTCCCGCGGCTCTATTCGATCGCCTCGTCGCCCCTGGCGTTTCCCTCGGAAATCCACCTCACCATCGCGGTCGTGCGTTACGAGACGAACGGCCGGCAGCGCTCCGGTGTGTGTTCGACGTTTCTCGCCGACCGGGTCGAGCCCGGCGTCACGCCGGTGCCGGTTTTCGTCGCAAAATCCCATTTTGGTCCCCCCGAGGACGACGCCGTCGACGCGATCATGGTCGGTCCGGGCACGGGGATCGCGCCGTTTCGCGCCTTCCTCCAGGAACGCGCGGCGCGCCACGCGACGGGCCGCAACTGGCTTTTCTTCGGCGACCAGCATCGGACGACCGATTTTCTCTACGAGGAGGAATTTCAACAGTTTCGAGCCTCCGGCGTGTTGCACCGGCTCGAGACGGCCTTCTCGCGCGACCAGGCGGCGAAGGTTTACGTCCAGGATCGCATGCGCGAGCACGGCGCGGAGTTGTGGGCATGGCTCGAGCGCGGCTCGTATTTCTACGTCTGCGGCGATGCCAGGCGCATGGCCAAGGACGTCGACGCGGCCCTGCACGAGATCGCGCGCGAGCACGGCGGACTCGACGAAGCCGGAGCCGCGGCCTACGTGAAGGCGCTCAAGCAGCAAAAGCGCTACCAGCGCGACGTGTATTGAGCGCGGCAAGCCGGCTTCGCCGGGATCTCAGGTCTGAAATCTCAAATTGTGGCGCAGCCGCCCCGCCCGAGTCACGCGCGCCCATTTTGCTCTCGCACCCCGGCGTCAGGTCACCGCTACTGTTCCCATGACACCTGAGAACCGGACCGCCGTCGTCACCGGCGCAGGACGAGGAATCGGCAAGGCCATTGCCGAAGCCCTCGCCGCGCGTGGCGTCACGGTGGTCTGCGTGAGCAGAAACATCGACAGCTGCTCCGCCGCGGCCGACTCGATCACCGCCGCCGGCGGCAAGGCCCGGGCGCTCGCGGTCGATGTCTCCTCCGGGCCCGAGGTCGCGAAGGCGTGCGCGGGGTTGATCGAGGAATTCAAGAACAACGCCGGCATCACCCGCGACGGCCTGCTCATGCGCATGAGCGAGGATGACTGGCAGTCGGTCATCCAGACCAATCTCAGCAGTTGCTATTTCTGGATGAAGGGGCTGATCCAGCCGATGGTGCGCAAGCGCTGGGGCCGGATCGTCAACATCGCCTCCGTTTCCGGAATCATCGGCCTTCCCGGCCAGATCAACTACTCGGCGGCCAAGGCCGGCATGATCGGCCTGACCAAGGCGGCGGCGAAGGAATTCGCCTCCCGCTCGATCACGGTCAACGCCGTCGCTCCCGGTTTCATCAAGACCGACATGACCTCGAGTCTGTCGGAGGGTGAAAACGCCAGGGAGGTACTCTCGCGCATCCCCCTGAAACGCTTCGGCGAGCCGGGAGATGTCGCTTCACTTGTCGCATACCTTTGCGCCGACGACGCCGGCTATATCACCGGTCAGGTTTTTACCGTTGACGGCGGCATGGCGATGTGATCCCAACACCAAAAAAAAGCTCATCCCGTCCATTGTATGGCTGAAAACGAGACCATCGAACAGCGCGTCAAAAAGATCATCGTTAACCAACTCAACGTTAACGAGGAGCAGATCACTCCGGAGGCGTCGTTTCTCGATGACCTCGGCGCCGACTCGCTCGACACCGTCGAGCTCATCATGGCTTTCGAGGAGGAGTTCAAGGACGAGATCAAGGGCGAGATCCCCGAATCCGAAGCCGAGAAACTCCAGACCGTAGGCGATGTGATCAAATACATCGGCGACAAGGGCGGCGCGGCCTCCTGAGCCGATCGTAACTCAATTGCGGCCGGCGGAGCGTGTGTTCCGACCGGCCCTTGTTTTTGGCGGCGGCCAGGCCGGTTCATGACGATGGAAACAAACCCGCCCCGCCGTCGAGTCGTCGTCACCGGCGCGGGCGTCGTCAGCGCCGTCGGCATGGATCTCGCCGCTTTCTGGGCGGGACTGGTCTCCGGGAAATCGGGCATCCGCGCGGTCACCGCCTTCGACGCGAGCGCGTACACCTGCCGCATCGGCGGGGAAATCCGGGGTTTCGACCCGGCCGCGTGGATGGATCCGAAGGACGTCCGCCGCAACGATCGCTACACGCACTTCGCCGTCGCCGCCGCCAGACAGGCGGTGGGCGATGCCGCGCTCGACCTTTCAAAAACCGATGGCGATCGCGTCGGCGTGCTCATCGGCTCGGGCATCGGCGGCATCGTCACGATCGAAAATCAGGCCCGGGTGCTTTTCGAGCGCGGCCCGCGCAAGGTCTCGCCCTTCATGATCCCCTCGCTCATCGCAAACATGGCGAGCGGAGTCGTGGCGATCGAACTCGGCGCGCGCGGGCCGAATTTTTCCATCGTCAGCGCCTGCTCCAGTTCCGCGCACGGCATCGGCGAATCGCTCAAGACGATTCGCGCGGGCGACGCCGACGTCATGATCGCCGGCGGCGCGGAGGCGCCGATCACCGGCCTCGGCTATTCCGGCTTTTGCGCGATGAAGGCGATGTCCACCCGCAACGACGAGCCGGAGCGCGCCAGCCGCCCCTTCGATCGCGGGCGCGACGGCTTCGTCATGGGCGAGGGCGCCGGCGTGCTCATCCTCGAATCGCTCGAGCACGCCCGCGCGCGCGGCGCGCGCATCTACTGCGAACTCGCCGGCTATGGCGCGTCCTGCGACGCGTTTCACATCACCCAGCCCGACGTCGGGGGCCGCGGCCTCTCGCTCGCCATGCGCTCCGCCCTGCGCGCCGCCGGCCTCGATCCGGGCGACATCGACTACATCAACGCCCACGGCACTTCGACGCCCTACAACGACAAGTTTGAAACGCTCGCGATCAAGCAGGTCTTCGGCGACCACGCGCGACGCCTCAAGGTGAGTTCGACCAAGTCCATGACCGGCCACCTCCTCGGCGCGGCCGGCGCGATCGAAGCCGCGGCCACGGTCAAGACGATCGAAACCGGCGTCATGCCGCCCACGATCAACCTCGAGGATCCGGACCCGGATTGCGACCTCGACTACGTTCCGAATCGCGCGCGATCCGGCGCGGTGCGCGCCGCGATGTCCACCAACCTCGGCTTCGGCGGCCAGAACGCGGTGCTGGTTTTTCGCCGCTTCGAGTAGCCGGCGGGCTGCGCCCGCTCCGCAGCCCTGCCCGGAAGGGCGGGGCTCCGGCCCTTCGTTCCCTCTCGCGCGACTCACCCGCCGGCTCCGGACTTTGGGCCCGGGGCCTTCCGACTTTCGACCGCGGCGCAGCCGCAAATGGCTTCCCTGCGCCGGGTTCTTTGCCTAACACCAAGCGCTTATGGCCCAGGAAAAAACCCTCATCATCTGCAAACCCGATTGCATGGAGCAGCGCCATGTCGGCGACGTTCTGGCCCGTTTCGAGGCCGCCGGTTTCGACATCATCGCCTGCAAAATGGCGCGCCTGCAGGCGTCTCAACTGCGCGAGCACTACGCGCATGTCGCGGACAAGCCCTTCTATCCGGAGATCGAGGCCTTCATGAGCCGCCGGCCGGTCATCATCATCGCCCTGCGCGGCGAATCGATCGTCAACAAAGTCCGCGACCTGCTCGGCCCCACCGATTCCCGCAAGGCGGCCAGGGGCACGATCCGCGGCGATTTCGGGACGGACATGATGGTCAACGTCGTGCACGCCTCCGACAGCGTGGAAAACGGCGAAAAGGAAATCGCGCGCTTCTTCCGGCCGGACGAGATCTTTGGCTGAGCCAGGCGCGGCCGGTCCGATCCGACGGAATGCCTTTGCAGTAAATCGTAGGCCGCCGGCTCGCTGGCGCGATTTGCGACATTCGCGCGAGCACGCACGGACCCAAGGCGCCTTGCGCGATTATTCGACGCCGCCATTTTTCCGGAAGCTTGAGCGCAAAGCCTTCAGGTTATGATCCTCCGCTCCCGCCGTCCTGGGTCATCCGGCGCGGGCGGTCGGGCATTCATGGAAACGGCGTGTATGCGCGCGTGGCGATCCCGGCCGGCTACGTGATCATCGAATATCGGGGCGAGCGCATCACGAAGGCCGAGAGCGCGCGGCGCGAGATCGCGCGCCTCGAGCGCGTGCGCCGCGGCGGCGACGGCAGCGCCTACGTCTTCAGACTCAATCAGCGCCACGATCTCGACGCCCGCCGCTGGGGAAACATGAGCCGGTTCATCAATCACTCGTGCGACCCCAACTGTCGCGCGGAAAAGATTCGGGGTCGCATCTGGATCATCGTTGAACGCGACATCGCGCGAGGCGAGGAGATCACCTTCGACTACTGCTTTCGTTTCCGGCACTGGGCTTCGAACCCCTGTCGTTGCGGCGCCGCGCAATGCCCCGGCTATATCGTCGCGGCCAGCCAGCGCTGGCGCCTGCGCAACATGAAGCGTTCCGGCGCCGATTTCGACGGTCGTTGAGTCAGACACTTCTGCCCAATGCGCCGCCCCGGGAAGTCAGTTGCTCGACCTCGAGTTGCGCGAAGACGCCGGATCGCGGCCTGTGCTCCGAAGAAAAGCGATCGTTGCCCGGCGCGCTGTTGATTCGCGAGGTCGCGCGCGATGAGGAGATCGATGTCGTCCGTCGCCCGCACGTAGCCGAGGCG
>CAZFCY010000061.1:0-5995 GCA_964517665.1 uncultured Opitutaceae bacterium
AATCTGCGCTGATGGCACGCTAATCCCTGAACAACGCTCCGAGACTCATCAGCGCGGATCAGCGTTCCGTTCCTTTCCGGACGCTCGACTGCGTCGGCCGGCGCTGACGCTTGTTGGAACGTCGTGGGGTCAGTTTGGGCCGCGTCTTCGATCCGGCCTGCGCGCGAAAGCATCGCGCGGCGAGTGCCTTCGAGAAGATGAAGCAGGGGACAGGAGTCAGGGGTCGGAAGACTGAAGGATGGCCGCCGTCTTCTGTTTCGTGGCTCCTGGCGCGAATGCGCTCGCGGTGACGCGCATGAGGAACATGCGGAAATCGTCGAGGCAGGTGTAGAAGACGGGCACGACGATGAGCGTCATGAAGGTCGCGGTCAGCAGGCCGCCCAGCATGGTGCGGCCGAGCGGCGTGTAAGACATGTCCATCATGCGCGAGTCGCCCAGGGCCATCGGGATCAATCCACAGGCCGTGGTGAACGACGTCATCAGGATCGGGCGGAAACGATGGCGCGCCGCGAGCAGGATCGCCTCGGTCCGCGGCTTCCCTTCGGCGCGCAGGCGGTTGACGAGGTCGATGAGGACGATGGCGTTGTTGACCACCACGCCGACGAGGATGACCAGGCCGATGGTGGACATCATGTCGAACGGAGTTTTCGTCAGGAAAAGCGTCCAGGAAACACCGAGAAAGGCGAACGGCACGGCGATGATGACGGCGAGGGGCAGGATGAACGACTCGAAGAGGATGCCCATGAGGAAGAAGACGAAACTCACGGCCATGAGCAGCGCGAAGACGCCGGCCTGCGTGTTCTCCCGCATCTGGAAAAAGCGCGAGCCCTTGTCCCACCGGTATCCACGCGGGAACGACATGCCGGCCATCGCTTCGTCGATCGCCTGGAACATCTTTCGCGAGTCCTGCTGCTGGGCGCGGGCGGTCACGCGCAGCGTGGTCTGGCGGTTTTCGCGCCGGATCTCGCCGAGCGAGCGGGAAACGTAAAGCGAGGCGACCGACTCCAGCGGGATCAACTGCCCGTCGCGGTTGCGGAAGGCGAGCTGGCGCACGTCGTCGAGGTTGGTCGATTTCGCGTCCTCGAGCTGGATGTTGATGTTCACTTCGCGGCCGTCGGCGCGCTGGAATTCGCTCAGGCGCATGCCGCGCAGGGTGTAGGAGATGTTGCTGGAGACCGCCCGCGGCTCGATCCCGAGGCGGCGCGCCTGGTCGCGGTCGATGCGGATCTGGAGTTCATCGCGGCCGCGGTCGAGTTCGGTGTCGACTTCGATCACCTCCGGGATGGTGAGGAGGCGGCGCTCCACTTCGCGGGCGAGATCGACGAGCGTTCCGGTGTCGTCGCCGTAGAGGCTGAGCGAGGTGGAGGCGGTCTGGTCCTGCTGGTTGTCGCGCCAGCTGTTGCGCATGACGAACCCCGGCGGGATCGCGAGCTGTTCCTTCAAGTCCTTCTCGATTTCCTGGCGGGTCAATCGCGGCTCGCGCCAGCCGATCCGCTCCTCGAACGAGCGCCAGACGACGGCGTACCATTCGCCGCTTTCCGGGCGCGCCCGGACGATGTTGATGCGGCCGTTGGAGGCCTCGAACCGCGTCTCGATGCGCGTGATGTTGTATTTCTCCTTGTGCGCCATGATCGCGGATTCCATCCGCGTCATGAAGGCGTTGGCCTCTTCCAGCGTCTGGCCGGTCGGCATGTCGAAGAACGCGCGCACGGTGTCCTCGCCGCCGCCCTGCTGGTCGGTGCGCTGCAGCCGCTTGTAGGGATACACGGTGGAGAGCGCGAGGAGGAGGAAGACGCCGATCGCGGCGGCGCGATGCCGGAGGGCGGTGGCGAGCACGCGGCGATAGCGCTCGCGCGTCCACTCGATCACGCGCAGGTCCTCGTGCCGCGTGCCGCGCGAGAGTTTGAGCGCCGCGAGGGGAATGAAGATCAACGCGATGAAAAGCGAGGCGAGCAGCGCCACGATCACGGGCACGCCGAGGCGCAACATGTAGAACGCCATCTCCTGGCCGCCGCTCATGAGCATGAGCGGGAGAAACACCACGACGGAGGTGAGCGTGGCCATGACCACCGCCAGCCCGACCTCGGCCGCGCCCTCGATCGACGCCTGCCTCGCGGGGACGCCCTCCTGGCGTTTGCGGTAGATGTTTTCGACGATCACGATCGAGTTGTCCACCACGAGCCCGATGCTCAGGAGCAGGCCCATCATGGTGATCATGTTCAGGGTCCAGCCCATGAAGTAGATCACGACGATCGTCATGAGCAGCGAGAGCGGGATCGCGAGCGTGATGATCGCCGTCATGCGCGGCGCGCGCAGGAAGATGAAGAGAACGGTCGCGGCGAAGAGGCCGCCCCAGAGCCCGGAGTTGCGCAGGTTGGCGATGGATTCCCGCACGTGCTTTCCCTGGTCGAAAAACACGTCGAAGCGCATCCCCGCGAGCGCGGGGTTGGCCTTGAACTCCTCGATCGTGGCCGCGACGGCGTCGGAGATTTCCACGATGTTGCCGTCTCCCGTGCGCTGGATCCCGATGCCGATGCGCGGACGCCCGTCGACGCGGTAGATGCGCTCCCGGTCGGGAGCGCGAAGCTCGATCGTCGCGATGTCCGCGAGGCGCAGGCCGCGATCGACGTCGATGAAAAGGTTCCGAAGCTGATCGAGTTCGGTGTAGCGGCCGAGCGAGCGCACGTAGAACTTCCGCCCTCCCTCCATCACCCAGCCGCCGGGGAGGTTCGCGTCCTGCCCGCGCAACCGGCCGACGAGGTCCGCCATGTCGATGTTGTGCGCGGCGATGCGGTCCTGCCGCAGCTCGATGATGACCTCCTTGCTCTCGACGCCGTGGATCTCGACGTTGCCGACGCCTTCGATGCGCTGCAGCCCGGGCTGGATGATCTGCTCGAGGGCCTGTTCGGCGAACTCCATCTCCGCCGGGATCGCCACCGCCATGTCGATGATCGGGATGTCGTTCTCGTCCCACCGCCGCACGTTGATGCGCTCCACCTCCTCGGGCATCTCCGGCATGACGCGGTCCATGCGGTCGCGCAGCTCCGCGTAGGCGTCGTCGAGCACGACATCGGAGTTGAACGTGATGCGCACGAAGCAGCTTCCCGAACTCGCGCGCGACCAGGTGGACGCGACGCCGGGAATCGTGCCGACGATCTCCTCGATCGGCCGGACGACGTTCAACTCCACATCCGAGGGCGTGGCGTTGGGCACGCTCACGAAGACGACGAGATTCTTGCGATCCAGCCCCTCGGGAAAAAGCGCGATGCGAATCCGCGTGTAGGCGATGAAGCCGAGCACCACGATCGTGATGAGGATCATGATCACCGTCACCGGCCGGTTGACGGAGAAACGCGGAAGGATGCCCTGGCGCTGGTCGCTCATGCGGCGGGGAGAAAACGCGGGCGGGGACGCCTGCGTCCACCCTGGGCGCGGGTGGGCGCGCGCGTCTCCGCGCGCGTTGGGATCCTCACGATGACGGGGAGGCTCATTTCAATTCAGCGGCAACGCCGGCCTCAGGCACGGTTTCCTCGATCGCGACCGGCCGCGGGCGCCAGCGTTCCATCATGACGTAGATGGTCGGGATGATCACGAGCGTGAGGACGGTGGAGGTCGTGAGGCCGACGATGACCGTGATCGCCATGGGCGCGCGAATCTCGGCGCCTTCGCCGAGCCCGAGGGCCATGGGCAGCAGGCCGAGCACGGTCGTGAGCGTCGTCATGAGGATCGGCCTCAGGCGCGCGGCTCCGGCCTGGCGCACGGCCTCGACCAATTCGATGCCGGAGCGCCGCAGGGTGTTGATGAAATCGATGAGGACGATGGCGTTGTTCACCACCACGCCCGCGAGCATGATCAGGCCGATGAAGACGATGATGCTCAGCGGAATCTGCCCCAGCCACAACGTGATCACGACCCCGATGAGCGCGAGCGGGACGGAAAGCATGATGATGAAGGGGTGCAGCAGCGACTCGAACTGGCTGGCCATCACGATATAGACGAGAAACACCGCCAGCGCGAGGGCGAGCATCATGCTGTTGATCGAGGTCTGCATCTCCTCGTTCTGGCCGGCCACGCGGAAATGGAAGCCGGTGGGAAAGTCGATGTGCGCCATCGCGTCGGTGATCAACACCGAGGCCGTGCCGAGGTCGAGCCCGCGGGTGTTGGCCGTGATCAGCGCGGTGCGCTGCTGGTTGATGCGCCGGATCTCGCTCGGGCCCTCCGCCACGCGGATGTCGGCGACAGCCTGTAGTGGGATTGCAACTACACCGCCGGGGTTGACCACGAGGTTGCTCAACTCGTCGATCCCGAGCCGGTCCTCCTCGCGCAGGCGCACGAAGACGTCGATCTGCCGCTCGCGCTCGCGAAAGTCGGTCGCGACGCTTCCCTGCACTTTGTTGCGCACCAGCTCGGCCACGGTCCGCAGGGTCAATCCGTATTGCGCGAGCCGGTCGCGATTATAGACGACCTGCAACTCGGGATTGCCGGCCTGGAGGGTCGAGCGCACGTCGGTGAGCCCCGGGATCTGGCGCAGGCCCGCCTCCGCTTCGCGGCTGAGGTCGCGCAAGGTGGCGAGGTCGTAGCCGCGGATCTCGACCTCGATCGGCGCCTTGGTCGTGAACAGCGTGGGATAGGTGATCTCGGTCTTGATGTCCGGGATGTCGCGCACGCCGGCGCGGATCCGCTCGATGACTTCGAACTCGGCCGCGGCCGACACGTTCTCCTTCATCCGCACGGTCACGCGGCCGGTGTGCTCGCCTTCCTCGGCCGTCGAGGTCGCGCCTTCGTCGGTGCCGACGCGCATGGCCGTGCGCGCCACCTCGGGCTGGGCCACGGCGACGTGCTCGACCTGCGCGACGACCACGGCCGTGCGCTCGAGCGGCGTGCCGACGGGCAGCGTCACCTGGACATTGAACTCACCCTGGTGCACCTGCGGGATCAACTCGCGGCCGAGGCGCGGCAGGCCGAAAAACATCACGACGACAAAGAGCACGAAACCTCCGCCGATGACCGTGCCCGCGCGCGTGAGCGACCAGTCGAGCACGCGACGATAGATCCGTTGCAAGCCTTCCAGCCCCAGGCCGATGAGGTCCAGGAACGGCCGCGCCACCGGCTCGATCACGCCCGACCCGATTTTGACGACCGTGAGAATCGGCAGCGCGAGCGCGAGTCCGGCGATGAAAAGGATGCTGCCGATCGCCTTCAAAACCACGGTGAAGAGGAAGCGCGCGAGGATGAACGCAGCCACGACCGGCGCGACCAATGCCAGCCAGACGCGGCCTCCCGCCCGGGCGGCGGCAAAACGCGCGCCGAAGCGCGCAAACGAATCCCGCGCCTCGCCGACCGCGACGGTTTTCGCGATGCCGGGCCAGACCCGCCGGTCGAGCAATCCCGGCCTCGCCGGAGACTGCGCGTCCGCGAGGCGCGCCAGCAGCGGCCGCGACCGGCGCGCGACGAGCCACTGGACCGGCCGGTGGACCGGCCAAAGCACGACGGCGGCGAGGGAGGCGAGCGCCATCGCGAGGACGCCGGGCAGCGCGAGCAGGAGCAGCCCGGCGCGGATGAGGAAGCCGCCGATGACGGAGCCGAGGCCGCGCAGCCGGTCGCCCATCGAAGCCTGCGGGGGCAGCCCGCCGAAGCTGAGAAAATCACTGCTCCCGGCCGTGCTCGCGGCGGAAGAGGTGAGCGCGGTTTCACGGATCTGCCGCGAGGCGAGCATCGGGATCAGGAAAAGCGCCGCCACGAGCGAGGCCATGAGCGAGAAGACGACCGTCAGCGCCATGTCGCCGAAGATCTGGCCGGCCACGCCCTCCACGAAGACGATGGGAAAAAACACCGCGACCGTCGTCAGCGTCGAGGCGGTGACCGCGCCGCCGACTTCGCCGGTTCCGCGGATCACGGCCGCGACCATGTCGTCCCCTTCCTCGCGGCATCGAAAGATGCTCTCGAGCACGACGATGGCGTTGTCCACCAGCATGCCGACGCCGAGCGCGAGCCC
>CAZFCY010000061.1:6005-26116 GCA_964517665.1 uncultured Opitutaceae bacterium
CGCCGAGCGAGATGATGTTGAGCGAGACCCCGAACATCTGCATCGGCGCGAATGTCGCCACGATCGAGATCGGGATGGTCACCCCGATGATGAGCGTGTGCATCAGGTTCCGGAGGAAGACGTAGAGCACGGCCACCGCGATGAGGCCGCCGACGATGGCGTTGCTCTTCACCTCGTCGATCGACTGCTGGATGAAGATCGACTGGTCGGTCAGGACATCGATCTTCGCGTTCGGGGGGAGCCGGTAGGCGACGAAGTTGGTCATGCGGGCCGCCGCCGCCGCGATCGTCGCCTGCTGGAAACGATTGGGCTGGCCCGTGCCCTGGGTCGCCGCCGGGGGCGGCGTGCCGGCCTTCCGTTGCGCGACCCAGGCCTGCTGCTCCGCCGTGCCGAAGACCGCCTCGCGCACGCGCCCGGCGACGTCGACGATGTTGGCGCCGGCCTCCTTGAAGACCTCGATCTCGATGCTCTCGATCTCGTTCACCGTCGTGATGATCTCGCGCTCCTTGTTCGTCGAACTCACGTGGGCGACGTCGCGCAGCCGCACGTTGACGCCGCCCTGCTGGGCGATGATCAGCTCGCGGATCTCATCGAGGGTCTTGAACTCGTTGAGCGTGCGGACGAGGTATTCGGTCTGCCCCTCGCGCAGATTGCCGCCGGGAAGGTTGACGTTGCCGGCGGCGAGGCGGTTGTTGACGGCGCTGATGTCGAGCCCGAGCAGGGCGAGCTTCTGTTCGTCGAGCGCGACGAGAAACTCCTCCTCGAGCCCGCCCTTCACCTTCACGGCGGCGACGCCGGAGATCGATTCGAGCGAGCGCTTGATTTCGTTCTCGGCGAGGTAGCGGAGTTCGAAGAGCGACTGCGGCCCGTAAAGCCCGAGCCGCAGGATCGGATCGAGCGAGGGATCGTAGCGCAGGAGCAACGGCCGCTCCGCTCCATCCGGCAGGCGCACGCGATCGACCTTCTCGCGGATGTCCTGCGCGACCGAGGCCATGTCCGCGTCCCAATCGAATTCGAGGATCAGATCCGACTGGCCCGCCTGCGAGATCGAGCTGATCTTGACCAGCTTCGGCACGATCCCGAGTTCCTGCTCGAGCGGCCGCGAGACGAGCGTTTCCATCTCCTCGGGCGCCGTGCCCGGGTACTCGGTGCGGACGGTCAGCGTGGGATAGCTGATGTCCGGCATGAGCGTGAGCGCCAGCCGGTTGTAGGAAACCCAGCCGAACACTGCCGTGGCCAGCACGACCATGAGGATCGCGACCGGCCGGGTGGTGGTGAAGGCAAACGTCCTGCTCGCCGCGCGGCGGGCGGCGTTCGGAGATCCCTGGGCGGGAGTTTCCATCGGACGCGTTGCTCAGGGCTTCGCGGATGCCGTCTTCGCCGCCGTCGCCGACGGAACGGGATCCGGAGACGCGATCGCCGCGGACGATTCATCCGCGTTGACGATCCGCACCGGCGCCTCGTCCTTCAGCGCGTTCTGCCCCAGGACCACGATCGGGTCGCCGACGGCGACATCCGTCACGGCCTCGACGAAACTGCCCTCCTCGTAGCCGGCATCGAGGCGGAGCCTGAAGGCCTTGCCGTCGCGCACGACGAAGATGTAACGCGCGCCGCCCTCGTAGATCACGGCCCGCTTCGGCACGAGCACCGCCGCCTCGCGACGGTCCGTGACGATCCGGACATTGACGAACAAGCCCGGCGGCGGGACTTCCTCGCCCGGCGTCACGCCGACCGTGACCTTGAACGTGCCGCTGGCCGCATCGACGATCGGGCTGATGCGCTTCACCCAGCCGCGGTAGGTCCTGCCGGGCAGGAACTCGGAGGTGAGGTAAACCTCCTGCTTCTGATGCACCGTCGTGAGGTACCGGCCGGGCACGTAAACGCGCGCGATCATGTCGTCGAGCGACATCAGGCCGAAGAGTTGCGCGTTCGCCCCGACACGCGCGCCGGGCTGGACAAAACGCTCCGTGATCACCCCGCCCACCGGGGCGCGCACGGTGGCCTGCTCGACCCGGAGCTTCGCGCGCTCGAGCCGCAGGCGCACGGCGGTCAGATTGAAGGTCGCGGTGTCGAACTCCTGGCGGTTCACCAGGCCGCGCTCGAAAAGCTCCTTCGTCCGCGCAAAGCTCTGCTCGAGCTGGTTCAGGTCCGCCTCGCTCTCGCGCAGATCGACCTCGAGTTCGGCATGCTCGAGTTCGAGCAGCGGCTCGCCCGCCTTCACGCGGTCGCCCTCCTCCACGAGGATCGTCTCCACCAGCCCGCCGACCTCCGGAAAAACGATCACCGAGGTTTCGACCTCGAGAGTCGAGTTGTAGCTGAGGAACGACGCGATCGGCCCGACCGTGGCCCGTTCGACCTCGACCGGGGCTCCCTGCTCCACGGGGGTCGCCGCCGCGGTCTGAGGTCCGCCCGCGCCAGCGGCAGGCGGGGACGCGGCTTCGTTTTTCCGGGAACAACCGGACGCCAGAGCCACAAGGCCGAGCACAGCCATGCCGTGAAGGATATTACGCAAACTCATGAGAAGTCGGGAAAAGTAGAAGCCAGTGTCGGAGACGGATCGCGTGAAGCAAGGGTTACCGCCTCCACCGGTATGAACCCGTCACGGGAAACAGGAGCTACACCGAAAGCCGCGCCGAAGTGACAACGATTTTGCCGACCGCGTCATTCCTTCGCGACCAAAGCGAATCGAGGGGGACGTTTTGCGCGGGAGGGAGCGGAGGAAGCAGAGAAGAAGTCTCTCTCTTTCCGCAGCCTCCTCCCATGAATTCCGGGCTTCGAGAGCCTCGCAAAACGTCCGTCGCACAACAACAGGGTCGGAGTTGGCGGCAGACGTCCTGCCCGGGGTCTTTGCCCTCTCCGTTGCCTTCCGCGCAAAAACGGGCTTTCGTGCGCGATTGCCCGCGCCGCTCCTCATCGCCCACCGCGGCGAATCCCGCGATGCGCCCGAGAACACGCTCGCGGCCATCGACCTCGCGTGGGCGCGCGGGGCTTCGGCGGTCGAATGCGACACGCGGCTCAGCGCCGATGGCGAGCCGATGGTGATTCACGATCCCGACACCCGCCGCATCGGCGGGCCGGCGATCGCTCTCGCGCGGCAGACGACGGCGGAGTTGCGCGCGCTCGATGCCGGCCGATGGAAGGCGCGGCGCTGGGCGGGCGAACGGATTCCGCTCCTGCGCGAAGTGTTCGAAACGGTTCCCGCCGCTGGACAGTTGTTCGTGGAGTTGAAGGAGGGTCCCGAAAGCGTCGGACCGGTCGCCGCCGTCTGGCGGGCAATCGCGCCGCGGATGCGCGCGGATCAGCTCACGTTCATGAGCTTCAATCACGCGACCGTCGCCGAACTCGCCCGCGAGCGCGGGATCGGGATCCAAAGTCGAAGCCGCGCCCGGGGGGCGGCCGTGTGTTTATTGCTCGATCAGCGAGCCTGGCGGCAGCCGCGCGAACTGGCGCGCGCGCTCGACTTCGCGCGCGAGCATCGCCTCGCGGCGCTCAATCTCGAGGCCGGCCCCGCGCTGGACGGGCCGCTCATCGCGCGCATCCACGAAAAGGGGCTGCGCGTTCATTGCTGGACGGTGAACCGCGTCGCCACCGCCCGCCGCCTCCTCCGCGCCGGGATCGACGGCGTCACGACCGACCGCTGCGCGTGGATGCGCGGGCGGCTCGGAGCGGAGAGCGCCTGATCCGCCGGCCACGCGCGCTTCACCATATATTATATCCATCGCCGATCCGTGGCGCCGCGCGGCAGGGCGCCGGCGCCACGGGTCCGCTTTTTTTGGCCGTTATATCAACGCAGCGCCTCGATGCCGGCGCCGTGGTTGATGTGATATACCGTCTTGTCGATCACGAGGGCGGGCACGGAGACGACGCCCGCTCGTTCGGCTTCGGCGAGGCGTGAGCGGTCCTGGCCGAGGTGGACGATTTCGACGCGGTAGCGCGCCGGATCGAGGGCGGCGGCGACATTCTGCTCGGCGGCAGCGCAGACCGGGCATCCGGCGTGATAGAAGGTGGCTTCAGTGACCATGGTGATGTGTGGTGGGTTGGGTGTTGGTGTTCTCTGGAGACGCGCTTGCCGGCGGTTGCCGTCGCGGCGGTCCGGATCTTCATTCTGCCATGGATCGCCCAAAGCGATAGAAGGCGCCTTTCGGTGCGGGAACCGTTTGGTTTCCCCTGTGCGCCGCCTCGCCACCTGTGATACTGTTCCGCAGTGAATCGCAAAGCCGCGCACTTGACCTTGAAGGAACGGACCTCGTATCGGCGGCTCGAGGACGTCGTCGGGTGCAAATGGTCGGCCGCCGTTCTCGCGGCGATCGCGCGCGGCGTGACGCGTCCCGGACGGCTGGAGCGTTTCATTCCCGGGATCTCGACCAAGGTGCTCAACGAGCGGCTGCGCAAGCTGCTCGACTACCGCCTGATCACGCGGTCCGAGATTCCCGGCAGGACGCTGCACGTCGAGTACCGTTTGACCGGGACGGGCGACAAGCTGGCGGCCATCATCGAGCAGATAAGCGATCTCGACGAAGCGCACGCCGCGGACAACGAAGTCGCCGATGGGTGATCAGCCGGGGGCGGGCGGGGGCTCGAAGTGTTTCGCGAGTCCGGGCTTGCGGGGCCGGGCAGCCAGGCCACGGCTCAAAACTTTGCGGAAACCTCGGGAGCCGGATTGTGTCCGAGGGCAGATTGGTCAAACAACTAGGCATGCCCTTGTCCTCCGCTGATACTCTCAGGCGAAAAGTTCGCCTGGCGGTGCATGGCGTCTGCATGCGCCAGCACCAGCGGGACACCACCGGGCCGGATCTCGAAGGCGCCCTCGCCGAGCTGTTCGCCCGCGAAGGCGCGGAGCGTCCGGCTGAGGATGTGCTTCAACGGTGGCTGGACGAGGATCAGGCGGACTTCGATCGCGCGGTCTTGATCAGCCAGCTCGTCTCGCAGTCGGAGCGGCGCGTCGTCATCCAGCCCATCGCGGCGCCGGTGGCGGAGCGCGCGCGCGAGCCGGCGCGCGCGGAACCGGCTCCCGCCCCGCAGCGCCCGTCGAGGGGAAGCGGCTCGCCCTCGGTCACCGATCTGCTCGACGGCATGTTCGCGCAACAGGGTGGACGTTAGCCGCCGGATTCCCTTTCTTGAAAAAAACTCTCCCTGGCGGCGCACCCCTCACGATTGCCCGCCACGAAAAAGTGAAAAAAACATCCACACATCAATGAGTGCTTCTTCAACCGCTGCCGCATCGTCGCCGTCCACTTCCCCGGCTGCCCCGCCCAAACCGGCGGCCGCCACGAGCGTTCCACCTTCAGTGCCGCGCAAGGGCGGCAATCAGGTCATCCTCCTCGGTTTCGACCTGGGAACGAACAAGTCGTGCGTCATCGCCGGCTCGGCGGGCGACAACGACATCTCGATCGGCAAGATCATCCCCTCCGTCGTCGGCTACGTGAAGTCCGGCATCGTCAACGGCATCATCCCCGGCAACGTCGATGTGCTCTTCGGTGAGGAGGCGTTGAAGAACCGCCTGCACGTGAACATCGCGCGGCCCGTGCTCGATGGCATCGTCGGGGACGAGCGCGCCATCCGCGATTTCATGAAGCATGTGCGCGGCGTCGTCGATCCGTCCGGCCAGGCCGAGATCCGCGCCGTGATCGGCGTTCCCGCCAACGCCACGACCGAGGCGCGCGACAACATCCGCCACTCCGTCGCCGGCTCCTTCGAGCGCGTGCTGTTGATCCCCGAGCCGTTTCTCGCCGCCCTCGGCGTGCGCGACGATTCGCGCCTCGGCCAGTCCAACTACGTGGATCCGGTCACCAACTCGCTCTTCATCGACATCGGCGCCGGCACGACCGACCTCTGCCTCGTGCAGGGCTACTTCCCGACGGCCGAGGATCAGATCAGTTTCGCCTTCGCCGGCGACTCGATCGACCACCTCATGCTGGACGCGATCAACCAGGTCTATCCCGAGAGCGGCCTTACCCTGCACAAGGTGCGCGAGACCAAGGAGGCGCATGCCTACGTCGGACCGAGCCGCAAGCCCATCGACGTGAAGGTGATCATCGGCGGCAAGGCCCGCACCCTCGAGCTGGGCGACGTCATCGGCAGCGCCTGCAATCAGCTCCTCGACCGCATCTTCGATTCCGCGAAGCGCCTCATCGCGCACGCCTCGAGCGACGGCGTCGAGCAGTTGCTGCAAAACATCATCGTGACCGGCGGCGGTTCGCTCATCCGCGGCTTGGACACGGAATTGCAGAAGCGGCTCGTCGAGGAGGGTTACGAAAACCCGAAGGTCCGCCTCGCCGGTCAGGACTACCAGCGCTACGTCGCCATCGGCGCGCTCAAGGCCGCCCGCGCCGCCCGCGAGAACCAGTGGCAGTACGTCCTCGATTGAGCGGACCCCGCGCCCCCGCCACTCGCGCAAGCGGGTGACCCCGCCACCTCTCCCCAGGCCTTCCACGTCTTCGGACTGGAAGGCCTTTTCGTGCGCCGCAAAAGCCAAAATTCTGTCACGTACGCGACAGAATTTTGGCTTTGGGCGGCACGGGCCTCTCGCGCACTGAATGCCGTAAAACTGTAACGTACGTTACAGAAAAGTGGCTTTGACCCGGCTGTGAGCGATGCTTGCTGTGCCGCGGATGAACCTGGGGCGCTTGCCGGCCCGGCGCGCGCTCGTGGCGATGCGGAAAGGGGAAGCAGGAATAAGCGTGGGTCTGGCGCGTCCTTACCTTGCGCGCCCGGCGGAGGCTGGGCACGGTTCCACGATTCCCTCTTCGCCCCATGGAAAGCGCCGCTCGCAATGTTCTCGGAGGTCCGCTCAAGCCCTGCAGCTCCCAGCCGGTCGCCGGCTTTTTTCGCAACGGGCGTTGCGAGACCTGCGCGGAGGATCTCGGCTCGCACACGGTCTGCGCGGAGATGACGGATGCGTTCCTCGCCTTCAGTCGCGCCATGGGCAACGACCTCTCCACGCCGCATCCGCAGTTCCAGTTTCCCGGCCTGCAGGCGGGCGATCGGTGGTGCGTCTGCGCCGGTCGCTGGCTGGAGGCTTATCGCGCCGGTTACGCGCCGCCGGTCGTGCTTTCCGCCACGCATGCCGCCGCGCTCGAGATCATCCCCCTGCGCGCATTGCAGCAGCACGGCACGGCGTGATTCAGGAGTCAGGCGACAGGAGACAGGGATCAGTCGGGCGCAATCAAAACACGGGTGGCGCCGGTTTGATTCCTGACTTCTGACCCCTGTCTCCCGTCCCCTGATCTACGGTTCAACCGTGACGGGCATGCCCGGGTAGACGAGCGGGAGGAGATAGCGCGCGTTCCAATTCGAGAGGCGGAAGCAGCCGCTCGATTCCGTGCGCCCGATCTGTTCGGGCTCGGGCGAGCCGTGGATGCCATAACCGGGAAGGCTCAGGCTTATCCAGGCCACGCCGACGGGGTTGTTCGGGCCGGGCTGGAGGATGAGTTTCCGGCCGATGCTCTGAGCCTCGGGCGAATCGGGAAAGGTTTCGGGATCGAACGTGTAGTTCGGATCGGAGGCGGTGACGACGACCTCGAGTTCGCCGACGGGCCGCTTGTCCATGCGCCGCGCGATGCTGCACGGAAAGTGAGCGAGGATCCGCGATTCGGCGTCGAAGAGTTCGAGCACCTTTCCCGTGAGGTGGATGACGATGCGGGTCGGGCGGGTGCGCGGCTGCGCGCGCGAGACGCCGGGGACCACGACTTCCGTGCCGATCGTGATCCGGTTCCAGTCGACCTCGGGATTGAGCCGGCGGACGAGCTTCGGGTTGGACCAATGCCGCTCGGAAACCAGCTCGAGCATGGTGGAGAAACCGAGCTTATCGAGGGTCGAGCGTTCGAGCCAGCCCTTCGCCGCCGGGCGAAGGTCGAGGAGGTCGTCGGCCGTGATCCGGTAAACGGTGAGCGGCGGTTCGAGAAGCTGGAGCTGCTCGCGGGTGTTGTTGTCGAGCTGTCCGGTGACATTCAACCCGTGCTTCTGTTGGAATGCCACCACGGCGGCCTTGGTCTGGCCGCCCCAGGCTCCATCGATGGAGCCGGGGCACATCGCGTCGCGGGCGAGCGCGATCTGACACTCGAGGACATCGCGCGGCAGGCGCGGGCGAAAGTCCCTTTCCAAAGCCCTGGCCGCATCGCTCGCCGGCTGGGCGGAGGCGGCGGGCTTCGCGCGGGTTTCCGTGGCCGGGGCCTGGAAATCGACCAGCGGCTTCCCCGGATCGCCGCCCGCCGCGGTGGCTCCATCGGGCGCGCGGCCGGGCGTTTCCGAGACCTCGACGATGGCGCCACCCGGCAGCTTCTCGACCTTCGGCACATCGGAGAAAAAGATCCACCAGCCGCAGGCGAGGAGAATGGCTCCAAAAACCGTCCACCCCAGGAGGCCGCCCCGTGGCTTGCGCCTGCGAAACGAACGCTGGCGCGGAGGAAGGGTGGCAATCGGTTTTCTGTAAAATCGGGACATGTCTCTGGAGACCAGGCTCGGTCGTGAGGACCGATGGAAAAGGAGAGGATTAACTCATGCCGCGAATTGGCAAACCTGCGATCGTGGATAGGGTTCCGGCAACCTTATCGACTCAAACGCCCGGGTTCGCCGGGGAGGCGCCGTCCCGGATTTCACTTTCCGGGACGGCGTTTTTTGCGCGGAAAGCAAAGAAGGAAGCCAAAGAAAGGCGCCGGCAACAGGCTCTCCCTTCGTTCTCCTCGTTGCCTTCTGCGCGATTTCCGTCCGCTCCCGTCCGTGGCTGGGAAGCGCCGCGGTGTTCAATGCGCCGCCGCGGTGCGCAACTGATTGCCGTCCGGCAGCCGGCTCGGATCGCCGCCATCGGCCAGGATCGCGCCGGCCGCGGCCTCGCGCGCATAGTGCGCGCGCAGCCAATCGCCGAGTTGTCTCGCGAGATCCGCCGCGCGGTCGTCGCCGTCGGTCGTTTCGGGCGTGGAGGCGAAAAAGAAAGGCGGGAGCGCGTCGCGCTGCGTGGATTTCGCGCGATAGCCGTGAATCTTCCATGCGCCCGCGTCGCAGAGTTCGATCGGCGCGCTCTCGGCCGTGACGCGTTCGCGCGCGACGATGGCGTTGAGCCGCAGCCGCTCGGGCTGCCCGTCCGGCGAAACTTCGGCCAGAATCCGCGCGACTTCCTCGAGACGCGTTTCGTAGCTGTTTTCCCATGCCTTCAGGACGGAGGCGAGCGGATGGGCGTCGTCGGGAAAACGCACCGCGACCTCGATCGCAGTGTCGTCGAGATTCGCGCCCGAGCGGACGCGGAACGCGGCCGCGATGTCCTCGGCGGCGCGCGCGAGCGTCTCGAGGGTTTCCTTCGGCGCGTCCGGCAGCTCCAGCCGCACGATCAACGCCGAGGCGATGTCGAACTCGTCGATCTGCGCCGGCGCATCCGCGACCCATCGCCAGGTGCCCGGCGGGCAGTTGCGCGACTCGATCCGGTAACTCGCCGTCGAGCGGAGCGGCGGGTGGTCGACGCGCGCGGCCATCGGGTCGATCGGCGCCCAGATCTGCACGCCGTGGCGATTCGCTCGCGCGGCGGCCGGCGCGGTTGTGGACGCCGCCGCCGCCATCGCCACGCCCGCAGCGAAGGCCAGCCCCGCCGCAAGCAGGGTTGCGCGCGGGAGGCGGCGTCCGGGGAGTTGAGAAAAGTTCGCTGCCACACCCGAAGCATCGGCATCGCGCGATCCGGATGAAACTTCCGGAGCCGGGTCGCGGGAACTCCGGGGCCTGCCGCGCGACGGGCGGCGGCGCCATCCAATCCGCGATCGACGCAGCCGGAATTGTTTCTTCAACTCTTCCGCGTCCGGTCGTTCCCTGCCGGGCGCAAACTTCCTGGCATGCTCCCCAACCCTTCGCCTGACCCCGCATGAACCGCGTTTTGCCGCCGCGCCGCCCGTCAGCATTCGTCGCCGCTCTCGTTGCCGGTCTGCTCGCGCTTGCGTCCGTGATTTCCGCTCGCGCCGCCTCGGCTGACGAGCTTCGAACCGCGCTCGACTCCTTCGCCGGCGAATGGGAGGGCGAGGTCCGCATCCACGCCATCGACGGCTTCCTTCTGAAAACACTCGAAGCGCATCGCGCCTATCGCTGGGTCGGCGGCGAGCTGGTCGTCGAGACGCAGTTCGCCGATGGCGCCGCCGCCTACACATCCGCCTCGCGCCAATACATCGAACTCGGCCGCCTGCGCGCCACGGTCGAGCGCGCCGGCCTGCCGCCGGAGCGTTTCTTCGGCGAGATCGGCGACGGCGGCATCGCATGGACGAACAGCGAGCGCAACAGCCGCGACTTCCGCGAGAAGATCACCGTCCGCGGCGGCAGCCGCGCGCTCGAGGCCACGAGTTTCGAGGTCGTGCGCCTCGAGGGCGTCTCCGGCCTCGTCCGCCTCGTCTTCAACTTGAAGCCGGCCGCGTCCGCCCTCGCCGCCGGCTCCGGAGCCGCGTCCGCCGCCCTCAACGCGCGCATCGCCGAACTCGAGGAGGCACTCGAGGCCGCGCGCGCCGCCTCCTCCTCGTCCGAGCGCGCCCGCGCCGATTCCGCGCGCGAAACCGAGGCCCTGCGCGCGCGTATCCAGAAACTGGAGACGGATGCCGCCGGGGCCGGCCGGGAAACGCGCGCGCTCGAGGCGGAGCGCGATCGCCTCGGAGCCGTCGTGCGGGAGCTGCGCGAACGCGCGGCCGCCGCCCCGGCCGCCGCTTCCCTCGCCACGCTCCAGGAGGAGCGCGACACGCTCGCCGCGCGCGCCCAGGGCGCGGAAGCGCGCGCCGCCGCCCTGGCCGCCGAGCTTGCCGGCGCGACGGAAAATCTCGCGGAGCAGACCGGCTCCTCCGCCCGCGCGGCCGGCGACAACGCCGCCCTCCGCGGGCAGATCGAGGAACTTCAGGCGGACCGCGACGCGCTCGCCAGCCGTCTCGACGCGGCCACGCGATCCCTCGACCAGCTTGCGGCCGCGCGCGCCGACGCGACCGCCGGCACGGCCGCGCTCGAAAAGCAGCTCGCCGACGCGCGCGTCGAAGCGGAGCGCCTGCGCGCCGAATCGGCCGCCGCGGCCGCCCGGATCGAAACCGCCAACGAGCGCGCCTCGGCCGGTGAAACCGAACGCGACACCCTCGCGCGGCGCCTCGCCGAGGCGGAAGAGAAACTGGCCGCGCGCGGCGACGCCCAGGCCGCCAGCGCCGCCCTCGAGAAGCGCCTCGCCGAACTCCAGGCGCGCGAAGCGCGGTTGACCGAACAAGCCGGCTCCGCCGAAGCGCTCGCGGCAAAACTCGAATCCGCCGCCGGCGAACGCGACCGGCTCGACGCGGAACTCGCGCAGGCCCGCGCGCAGCTCGAAACGGCGCGTTCCGATCTCGAGCGTTCGCGCTCGGGCGCCGGCGCCGATGCCGCCCGGTTGAAGAAACTCGAGTCCGATCTGGCCGCCGCCGTCACCTCGCGCGCCTCCCGCGACGCCGAGGTCGCCAGCCTGCGCGCAAACATGCAGGCGGCCAACAACCGCTCCAGCGACCTCGCGCACAGCCTGAAGCAGGCCGAGACCGCCGCCGCGCAGGCGCGGGAGCAGCTTGCCCGGCTTCAGCGCGACAACGAAACGCTCGTCCGCGGCGCCGAGGCCGCCGCCGGAGACTCCGGCCGGCTCGCCGCGCGTATCCGGGAACTGGAGACAGCCCTCGAGGCCGCGGAGAAAACGAAGGCCGCCGCCCTTGCCGGCGCGGGCGCGGACGAGCGAACGCGTGGCGAACTCGAGCGGCGCGCCGCCTCCCTCGAGCAGGATCTCGCCGACGCCGTCGCGGCCCGCGACGCGCGCGACAAGAGCCTGGCCGCTTTCCAGAAGTCCACCGCCGCGGCCGAAATCCGCGCGGCGGAATTGACCGCGGCGCTCGAGCGCGCCGAAGCAGCCGCCGCCGAATCCGCGGCGAACGTCGCGCAACTTCGGCGCGACAACGAGGCGCTCTCCCGGCAGGCGGAGGACGCCGGCGGCGAATCGGGCCGGCTCGCCGCCCGTATCCAAAAACTGGAGACAGACCTCGCCGTGGCGGAGAGCGCGAAGACCGCCGCGCTTGCCGAAGCCGCCTCCGGCGCGAAGGCCGGGGAGGAGGCGGGCGCGCTGCGCGCCCGCGCCTCCCGGCTCGAGGCCGACCTCGCCTCCGCGCAGGCCGCGCGCGCGGCGGACCAGGGCGAGTTGTCCAGCCTGCGCGCCAGCGCCGCCTCTGGCGCGGATCGCGCGGCGGAGTTGACCGCGGCGCTCGAGCGCGCTGAAGCCGCCGCCGCCGAATCCGCGGCGAAGGTCGCGCAATTGCGGCGCGACAACGAAATCCTCTCGGGTCGCGCGGCCTTCAGCGACACCACGACCGGCCGCCTTTCCGCTCGCATCCAGGAACTGGAGACGGCGCTCGATGCGTCGGAGCAATCGAAGACCGCCGCCGTTTCCGAGGCGGCGACGCTGGCCGAAGGGGCGATCGCGGCGATGCGCGACCGCGTCGCCCTGCTCGAGAACGATCTTGCCGGGGCGCAGGCGGCCGCGAAGGCGTCCGAGCGCGAGCGCGACATCCTGGCCTCGCGCGTTTCCGATCTCGAGAAACGCCCCGACATCGACGCCGCCGCGTTCGAGCGCGAGCGGAAACTGGCGGAGGCGAAGTCGCTGCGCATCGAAGGCGAGCGCCTCGAGGCCATCGGCCGGGCGGCGGAGTTCGAAAAGGAGCTTGCCTACCTGAAAGCCGCGGCCTCGTCGCGCGACGGCGTGCTCGATTTGAGAAGCCGGCTCGAGCGCGCGCAGAAGGATGCCGATGCGGCGGCGCAACAGGCCGCGCAGCTTCGCGCCGAGCGCGACGTGCTGGCGGATCAGGCGACCCGGAACGAACGCGAGCGCGCGGAGCTGCGGGCCGGGATGGCGCGTCTCGAGCAAAGCCGCCGGACCGCCGAACAGCTCGCCGCTTCCGCGGAGGAACGCGCCGGCACCTTCGATGTCGTTCGCGAGGAACTCGACACGCTGCGCGGCGAACTCGAGCGCGAGCGCGCGACAGCGGTTCAACGGCAGAAGGACAACGAGATCCTTTCCGCGCGCGTCGCCCAGCTCCAGCGCGACAGCGACGCGCCCGGGCTCGCGCCGGCCCCGGCCGCCGCGAACCCGGGATCGATCGGCAGCCTGGGCACCCCCGAGCAGTTGCTCACGCGGATCGACCGCCTCGATCGACGCGTGCTCGAACTCGAGTCCGAGCGAAACGCGGCGCGGGACTCCGCCGAGCTGCTCGCCGCGCAATTGTCCGAGGCCAAGCAGCTCCGCGACGGCACCCTCGCGCGTTTTCAAGACGTGGTTTCGCAGCTCAACGCCGTGCGCGCGGACCGCGATCGCCTCATGCGGGCAAATGCCACGCTTCAGGCCGGCGCGGGCTCCGGCTCGACGAGCGCTCCCGCGGCGCAGGCGCAAGACGGGGCCGGCTCCGGCGGGTTTCTCGATCGCTTCCTCGCTTCGATAAGCGGCGAAAATGCCGCCGCCGCGCGGACCGCGATCGACGCCTTCGAGATCTCCGATGTCGATGCCGCCGCGGGTCGCCAGCGCGCCACGCTGGATGGCCGCGTCGTGCGCGCCGGCGAGCCCGCCGCGCCCGATCGCGGTTTGATCCTCGATCGGATCGAAGGCCGTTTCCTCATCTTCAGGGACGCGCAGGGGAGCGAATACCGCCGCGAGTTTTGAGGGTCCCCGCAGAAGCGAGCGAAGACAACGAAGGCCGGGATTCGCTCCGCGCTTGCGCGCCCGGTCTTCTGCCGTCTTCGCTTTCGCCATGAACGATCGCGAGGCGATGGCGGCATACGACGCGGCGGGCGCGAAGCGCGCCGGCGTTCGCTGGCCCGACGTCGATCTCGATCGGGAAAACCTGCGCCGGCTTTTCGAAGGCGCGCTCGACGAACACCTCGACCTCGCCGCCCTGGCCTTCGGCGACCAGGCGAACCGCGCCGGCGCGGCCGAGCGGATCGAGGAAGCCTGGCGGCTCGACGCCATGCGCGTGCGCTTCGCCCCCGAAGGCGTGTTCGCGCGCGCGCGGTTCTCGGTCCGGCTGCGCCTGTGGGGGGACGGCCCGGCCGCGGAGGCGCCGGAAGACGAGGCCGCGCTCACGATCGAGGGTGAGCTGTGCCTGTCGTTCACCGAACGAAACCACACCCGCCCGTTCGTCGATTTCATGGGCGGGCGGCTGCGCGTCGAGGAACCGGCGGCGATGGACGCCGGCGCTTCGCCCGCGGAGGACAAGCGCATCGATCCCTTCGCGCTCATGATCAGCCCCCAACTCGCGGTCGCCTGGGGTCTGAACGCGGCGTCCCTGCCAGTTTGATTGACCGCACGGCCATCCAAACCGGCTCGGCGCAGTTTGCGGCCGGCAGGCGGGCGCCCGGAAGTCGAGGGAGTGAATCCGTCTTTCTCTGAAGGCGGAGAAGCGCGTTTCCAGGCTCGCGCGGCGGCGCGGACGGGTTAGCCCTTCACGCATGGACTCCGCGCTTTCCCCGCAGGACGTCATCCGCAAGAAACGCGACGGCGAGGCGCTCCCGCGCGGTGACATTGAATTCTGGATACGCGGCGTGGTGGACGGGTCGTTTGCCGACTATCAGAGCTCGGCGCTGTTGATGGCGATCTTCCAGCGCGGCATGTCCGACGATGAAACCGCCTGGTTGACCGAGGCGATGATGCGCTCCGGGGAAGTGATCGAACTGCCGGAAATCGCCGCGCCGAAAGTGGACAAACATTCCACCGGCGGCGTCGGGGACAAGGTCTCGCTCGTCCTCGCGCCGCTCGCCGCCGCCGCCGGGCTCGCTGTGCCGATGATCAGCGGCCGCGGCCTGGGCCACACCGGCGGAACGCTCGACAAGCTGGAGTCGATCCCCGGATTTCGCGTCGGTTTGAGCGCCGGGGAATACCGGCGGCAGATCGGCGCCATCGGCATCGCCCTCGCGGGTCAGACGGAGAAGCTCGTGCCCGCGGATCGGAAACTCTACGCGCTGCGCGACGTCACGGCCACGGTCGAGTGCATCCCGTTGATCTGCGCCAGCATCATGAGCAAGAAACTCGCGGAAGGCATCGACGCGCTCGTGCTCGACGTGAAGTTCGGCCGCGGCGCCTTCATGAAGCGCATCGAGGACGCGCGCGAGCTGGCCCGGGCGATGGTCTCGATCGGCCGCGCCATGCGCCGGCCCACGGTCGCGTTGCTCACCTCGATGGACCGCCCGTTGGGCCGCGCGGTCGGCCACGCCGTCGAGGTGATCGAAGCGATCGAATGCCTGAAAGGCCGCGGCCCGCGCGATCTGATGGAGATCACGATGGCGCTCGCGGCGCGCATGGTGGCGCTCGGCGGGCTCGAGCCCGATGTATCCAAAGCTTCAATACGCCTGTGGCGCGCGCTCGATTCCGGCGCCGCGTTGCGCAAGTTCCGCGAGGTCGTCGAGGCTCAGGGTGGCGACCCGCGCGTCGTCGACGATTACGACCGGCTCCCCCGCGCGCGCCGGACGGTGGAGGTTTCGGCGCCGCGCGCCGGCTTCGTCCACGATATCGACGCGATGGCGATCGCCCGCGTGGCCGCTCTTCTCGGCGCGGGCCGCGCGCGGGTCGAGGACGCCGTCGATCACGCGGTCGGGATTTCGCATCTCGCGCAGGCGGGCGAACCGGTCGAGGCCGGCACGCCACTCTGCCGCCTGCGCGTCGGCGACGAGGCCCGCCTGGCCGAAGCGCGTGGACTCGCGCAATCCGCCTTCACGATCGCCGACGACCGGCCGCAAGCGCTCCCGCTCGTGCGCGAGGAGATCGGATGACGCGAAAGAGGATTCATCGTGTCCCGCCGGCCGCCAGCTCGCTGGCGCTCCGAATACCGAAAATGCGAAGAGCGTCTGCAAGCAGACGGCCTACAAGAACAATGGCGCGCGTCCGCGGGCGCCCTCGCCTAAGGCGCCGGCTGTTTGCGGAGGAATCCGTTGACGTAATCCTCCACGCCTTCCTCGAGCGTGAGGAATTTATCCGCGAAACCGGCGCCTCGCGCCCGGCTCATCTCCGCCTGCGTGAAATATTGAAACCCTTCGCGAAGGTCCGACGGCATGTCCACGTAGTGGATTTTCGGAGGCGCCTCGAGCGCGCGGAAGACCAGGCGCGCGACCTCGTTGCAGGTGCGCGCCTTTTCCGTGCCGCAGTTGAAGAGGCCGCAGGCCGCGGGCTGTTCGAAGAGAAAAACAAGCAGGGCGACGACATCGCGCACGTGGACGAAGTCGCGCGCCTGTTCGCCGTCCGCGAAGTCGTCGCGGTGGCTCTTGTAGAGCACGGCTTCGCCGGTCGCCTGGATCTGTTGAAACAGCTTCAACACGAGCGACTCGCCGCCGCCCTTGTGCGCCTCGTGCGGGCCATAGACGGAAAACGGCTTGATCCCGGCGATCCTCGCGAGGCTGCCCGAGCGCGCGGTCCAGAGATCGAAGAGGTGCTTCGAATACGCGTGAATATCGAGTGGCTGGAGGCCGGGCAGGAGATCCTCGTTGTCGAAGTAGCCGTTGCTCCCGTCGCCGTAGGTCGAGGCGCTGGAGGTGTGGATGAACCGGCCGCCGTGTTTGAGGCACCATTCGCAGAGTTCGCGGCTGGCGCGGTAGTTGGTTTCGATCACCGCATCGTCGCCGTCCGGGTTCGCCGGCGGCTCGATCGCCCCGAGATGAAAGAGCGTGGAAGGCGCGATCGCGCGATCCTCGCGCACGCGACGGCGAAACTCGGCGATGTCGATCAGATCGTCGAAGCGCAGCCCGACGAGATTGCGCCACTTGTCCCCCGCGCCGAGCCGATCGACGATGAGGATGTTCTCCTCCCCGCGTTCGTTGAGGGCGGCGACGAGGTTGCGTCCGATGAACCCGGCTCCGCCGGTGACGATGAGCTGCTTCTTCGTGACGGAGAGAAGCGTGCGCGCGCGAAGCGAAGGAGTGGCGGGTGTGGAGGCCATGCGGTTTTACGCACGCAGGTTCGACACCCGCGCCGCGCTCCCAACCGCGCGCAGATTTGTTGATGAAGTCATTACAGAATACTTAAAAGCGAAGAACCCGCTTCGCAGGATTTTAGCGGGAACAAAGATCGGAACGGCGTGCCCGTCGCCCACCGCCTCGAACGCATGGGATCTCCCAAATGCATCGCCGCATCTCAAAACCAGTTTGACCGGACGTACGTCCGGGCAAACTGGTTTCGTTGGAGGGGAGCCCGGCCGCGTCCCTTGCCGAAATTGCAAGAACGGCTGAGCCAGATTGAGCAGACGTACGTTCGGTCAATCTGGCTTGCCTGCAACGACGGCTTTGGGCAGGCCTGCCACATGCAGACACCGGTTGGCCCTTCGTTGCAGATCCTGTCGGCGGTGTCGGGGATGGTGGCGGATGTCACAGAGATCGGACTTCGCGAGGTCTGGGAGCGATGGCTCGGGCCACAGCGATTTTCCCGGAAGTTGCAACAGTTGGAGAAAGCCGGACTGATTGAGCGGCGGCCTGGCAGCTCCGGCTTGGAGCGTGTGATCCGGTTGACGGAAGCCGGGCATCTGGCCGCCTCGGGCGGTGTCGATCCGGTCGCCCGCTGGCGCCGGCCGTGGGACGGGCGGTGGCGAATGGTGTTGTTCGATGTTCCCGAAAAGCATCGGCGTGCGCGACTTCGCATGCAGGAGCAGCTTCGACGGCTCCGGTTCGGCTACCTGCAAGACAGCGTCTGGATTACGCCCGATCCTGCGGAAACGCTGCGGACGGCCGTGCGCGGGATCGCGGCGGATGCAGCGACGATCAGTCTAATCGAAGCGCAACCGTGCAGCGGCGAATCCGATCCGGACTTCGTCGCGGGCGCGTGGGATTTCGCGAGGATCAATCGTTGTTACGACGATTATCTGAAGATCCTGCGGGCCTTGCCGGCGAACGGAAGCGAACGTGTAAGAAAAAACTGGATACAGACCGAATGGCGCGCCTGGAGCCGCGCGGCGCAGGCGGATCCCTTTCTGCCGGAGTCATTGTTGCCGCGTGGGTATCGTGGGCGCGACGCGTGGAAGGCGCGCAAGAGCGTGCTGCAGTTTCTGGGCGCGTGAAACGGAAAGGGCGTCTTTGTTCGGCTCTCGCACTGTAGCCAGTTTGGGCGGACGTACGTCCGCCCAAACTGGCTACAGTGCGAGAAAAGCGCTTTGGCATTCGGGATCGAGCTTGCGCAGTCCTGGCGACTCGCTGGCGGGTCGGGTTGGGAGATGTGTCTACATATTGCGCAGGCGCCAACCGAAGGCGCGTGTGCGGGCAGGCGGTTTGACATCGAAGGGGCGGCCGCGTTGAACAAGTCGAGTCGAACACCCGAACACTTCTGTGTCATGATCGCCGTTCCACAAGGTGCCTTTCGGATCACTCCTGAGGAATATCTCGAAGGAGAAAAGTCGGTCGAAGTCCGCCACGAGTTCGTCGACGGGGCTGTTTACGCCATGGCCGACACAATGTGATCGCGGGGAATGTCTATCTTGCCTTGGGCAACCACCTCCGGGACAAGCGATGCGTTCCGTTCAACAGCGATATGAAGGTGCGGCTGCCTGCCGCGTGGGCGGATGTCTTCTATTATCCCGATGTCTCGGTCTCCTGTGATCCGGCGGACAACCACCCCTGCTATCTCACGCGCCCGGTGATGCTCTTCGAGGTCATCTCGCCCGAAACCGAAGAGGTCGATCGGCGGGAAAAGCGTCTGGCCTACCGAACCATTCCGGATGTGAAGATGTATTTGATTTTGGAGCAATCGCGCATCGCCGCCACCGTATTGCGAGCCGCGGAAAGGGGCTGGCAGGCGGAGTTGCTCGAAGGCGTCTCGGCGCGGCTCGCCCTCGATCTGGTTGGGCTGACTTTGCCGCTCGGGCAGCTTTATGAGCGGACGTGGCGGCGCAATCCGCGCCGGGAACGCCGGGTGAATGTTGAGCGGGGTTGGTTATAAACCTCAATTTGCAGCCGCCCGCCCGCAAATTGAGCGCGGGCCTCGTCCCAACCCGGATCAATCTCCGAGAGCAAAGGGTGAGGCATGACAACCTTCGTCTCTCACTTATTGAAACTGGATTAATCGTGCTGGCCTCCGGATATCGTTGCTCCGGCGATGTTTCCCGGAAGGTAGTTCGCACCCGCTCCGTTCACATTGATAACACCGTTGCGTGCTGCGAGATAGCGAGCGCCGGTCGCCCCGCCAAGAGGTGCTGGAGGTGTAGAACCGTTCGCTGTGTTTGAGGCGCCATTCGCAAGGTTCGCGGCTGGATTGTGCGGAGCAAGGGGCGGCCATTGCGAAAATCTGACAAATGGGCGTGCGGCTTGCGCTAAGATCGTGACGAATCCGCAGGCGTAAAATAGAAGGAGCGGCACATGAGCGGAGCGACCGGTGGCATGATGGAGGCATGTTTGACCCGATCCGACGACGGCCAGAAGGCCATGTGTCGGATTCAGGCCGGGATGTCTTGTGTTGAACCGTCGTTTTTGGGGTGCGGCTCATGGCGTTGAACGTCGGTCTTTGGTGCCCGCAAGGTCGTGGAAGGCTTCCCCTTGCCGCCGCGTTGTGCGCCGCGCAATGGCCGGCCGATGCAGTTGTCTGGCAATCGAACGAGCCGTCGGCTCCGGCGTCGACGACACCCGTTGATCTCTGGATCGTGCTTTGCCTTGCGGCCCCTCCGGAGCCGCCGGCGTGGCGGCGCGGCGCGGGAGGCGTTTGGGCTGTCTATCCCGGGCCGGCCGAAAGTTGGAATGTCGAGACGCAGCGCATGACCGAGGCGTGGGCGCCCGACTGTGTGTTGAGCGATTTGCTGCCCTGCGAATTGGAGAACCCAATATGGAGCGCATGGCGGCGGACGGCGCGGTTCGTCTGGCTGCCGACGTGGGGCGAGGAGAGGAAACGAGCGCCTGCCACGGAATTGCTCGTGCTCGCCGATCGCCGGCTTCCGGCTTCGTTTCGCGATCCCGTTCTCCGCACGCTGGCGGAGTGTTTGCAGGTTGAGATGGTCGAGTTCGCAGCCGATGGGATCGAGCCGGTCGCCGCGGCGGCACGCGCGGGGAGCGCAAAGGCGGTCCTTTGCTGTGCGACCGATCCGATCGCAATTGGGATCATCGCCCGCGAGGTGGCGCGCCACGGAGGGCGGCTTCTCCTGTGGAGTGATGGT
>CAZFCY010000062.1:0-9417 GCA_964517665.1 uncultured Opitutaceae bacterium
CCACGCCCGAGTAGCCGCCGCCGACCACGACGAAGGTGAGGAGGCGTTTCCTCAGGACCGGATCCTGCTCGATGTTCGCCTCCTCCAGCCGGCTGATCAGGGTCGTGCGCAGCAACATCGCGTCGCCGACGTTCTGCATCAAAAACGCGTGTTCGGGCATGCCCGGGATGCGGCGCAGATCGATGATCGCGCCGAGCGAGACGACGAGGTGCTTGAACTTCACCGTCTCGCGCCCCACGAGCGGGCCGGCGAGGAGGGTGAGTTGTTTGCCCGGCCAGTCGATCGACTCGACCACGCCCTTGAGGATGTCCGCGCGCTTGCAGAGGAGGCGGAGCGGATTGACGACGTGGCGCGGCGAGATCGCGCCGCCCGCGACTTCCGCGAGCATGGGCTGAAAAACCATGTAGTTCTCCTCGGAGATCAGCGCGACGCGCGTCCCATCCGACTTGGGGAGCGCCCGTTCGACGGCTTGCGCGCAATAGACGCCGGCAAATCCGCCGCCCAGAACGACGATGTCGAACTCGAGTGTATTCGCGTCAGGCATGGGAGCGAACGTAGAAGGCGCGGCTGACGATGCAAACCCGGCATGCGTCGCGGAGCGAAAGGGGCCTTTCGAGGCCGGCCTCCGGCGCCGGGCGCTACGGCGCGCTCGCGCCTTCGGCGTAGCCCTCGCGCAGCGCGCGCCAGTCGCCGGGCTCGAACCTCACTTGCGGCGCGCTCGCGCGGAGTTTCTCGAGCGAGCGGTGGAAACGCGCGAGGTTCCGCTCGCGCCACTCGCCCGGCGGGGCGAAGCGCGCCTTGTCGAAATCGATGAGCGAGAAACGCCCGGCCTGGTCGCGCAGGACGTTGCGGATGTTGATGTCGTCGTGCCGCACGCCGTGGGTGTGAAAGCGCGCGAGCAGGGCGCCGACCGCGCGCCACTCCTCCGGCGCGAGCGCGCGCGTCTCGATGATGCGCGCGAGCGTTTCCGCGCCTTCGATCAAGCGCGTGATGAGGTCGCCGCGATAAAGCAATCCCGAGCGCGTGAGGCGCGCGGCGACCGGTTCCGGCACGGGCAGGCCGCGGCGGCGCAGCTCGGCCAGCATCCGCCATTCGCGCCACATGCGCGTGCGCTCGCGTCCGAGCCAGAGGTAGCGATCCGGGCTCAAACGGGCCATCCAGCCGCCGCGATAAAAATGCCGCAGCGCCCACGTCTCGCCGGCGTGCAGCACGAAGACGACGGCGCCGCGCCCCGGAGCCTCGCCGACCACGCCGCCCCGCTCCCTCCACCACGCGGGATCGAAATGCTCGTCGCGAATCGCCCCGGCGGCGGCGCGCGCGTGCAGGATGATGCTGTCCGGCGTGTGTGATTCTCGAGCGGTCACGTATGGGGCGCGACGGACCGGTGGCGTGAACTCACACCGCGACCGGCGCGAGCCACTCCTGGATGCGTTTTCGCAAAAAATCCACCCAGAGCGGGTGCTCGTTCATGCAGGGGATCTGTTTGAAATAACCGCCGCCGGCCGCGACGAAGCTTTGTTTTCCGGCGATCGCGATCTCCTCGAGCGTTTCCAGGCAGTCGGAGACGAAGGCGGGCGTCATCACGAGCAGGCGTTTCACGCCGGCCTTGCCGAGGCGCTCGAGTTCGTGGTCGGTGTAGGGCTGGAGCCAGGGTTCGCCGGCGAGCCGGGATTGAAACGAGATCGACCACTTCTCCTTCGGGATGCCGGCGCGCTTCACGAAGGCATCGGTCGTTTTCAGGCATTGCGCGCGATAACAGGTCGCGTGCGCGGGGCTGCACGTGTGGCAGCAGTCCGGCGTCGCGAGGCAGTGCGCCCTCGAGGAATCCGCCTTGCGCAGATGCCGGGCCGGGATGCCGTGGTAGCTGAACAGGACGAGGTCGTAGCCGGAGTCGAGATCCGGCTTCGCGCTCTGATAGAGCGCCTCGATATAGCCGGGGTCGTCGTAAAACGGCTGGAGCGTCGTGACGCGGAGCGCGGGGCATTTCTCGCTCACCACCTCGCGCACGCGCACGACGACGGTTTCGTAGCTCGACATCGCGTAGTGCGGGTAGAGGGGCACGAGAAACAGCTCCTCCACGCCCTGCGCGGCGATTTTTTCCACCGTGTCCGGAATCGAGGGCGCGCCGTAGCGCATGGCCAGCTCCACCGGCGCGTCCACGCCCTCCTGCACGAGCGCTTGCAGGCGCCTGCTGGTCACCATCAACGGCGATCCCTCGGGCTGCCAGATGGTCGCATAGGCATGGGCCGACCGCTTCGGGCGCCTGGGGAGGATGAAGCACTTCAACACGAACTGCTGAATCGGTTTCGGAATATCCAACACGCGATCGTCGGAAAGAAACTCGTCCAGATAACGGCGCACGTCCGGGACCGAAGTGGAGTCGGGAGAACCGAGGTTGACGAGGAGAACGGCTTGTTTGGCCATGGACGGCTGATTGGGCAGGGGAAGCGCCGCGGGTGTCAAATCCGCAAGCGGGATCCCATGAAACCGGAGCGTCGCGCCGGCCGGGACATTCCACGCCCGCGCGCGGCCTCCCGGCAATCCGCAAGGTGGGGCGCGGCCGGACTATTTCGTTGCCCGCCCGGGACGGGTTCCGAAGCTCGGCGACTCCCGACGACCTGATGCAACCGGCCGAATACGCACGACTGGCCGAAGCCGAGGAACGGCTCTGGTATCTCCGCGCCCTGCGAGAGCGCGTGGCGCGCGCGTGCCTGGAGGAAACGCTGCCGCCGGCCGCCGCCGTGCTCGACGCCGGTTGTGGAGCCGGCGGGCTGCTGCGCCGGCTCCAACGCTGGCGCGGCGATCTCAGGCTCGCCGGCGTGGACCTCTCGCCGCTCGCCTGCGCCCTCGCCCGCGAGCGGGGCGGATTCGAGATCCGCGAGGGCTCGATCGAGGAGCTGCCGTTCGAGGACAGCCAGTTCGACGCGATCGTCACGACCGATGTGCTCACCCAGGTCGGTTCGCCCCTGCTGGCGCTGGTCGAATGCTTCCGTTGCCTGAAGCCGGGCGGCCTCCTCGTCGCGAACGCCGCGGCCATGCCCTGGCTCTGGTCCTACCACGACGAGTGCGTGCAGTCCGCGCGGCGTTTTCGCGGCTCGGAGTTGCGCCGGCTCGTGCGCGAGGCGGGGTTCGACACGCGGCTGCTCACGCACTGGAATTTCCTGCTCCTGCCGCTCGCGATCCTGCGGCGAAAGGTCTTTCCGCGCCGCGACGGATCGAGCGACGTGAAGCCGCCGCTCGCGCCGGTCAACGCCGCGCTCGGAGCCGTCGCGGCGCTGGAGCGCGCCGCCACGCGCGCCGGCGTGCGGTTTCCGATCGGCTCCTCGCTCTTCGTCGTTGCCCGCCGCCCGATGCGCCGGACCCGCGTGCATGCGGATTGAGCCGCGCCTTACGCGCCTTCCCTCGCGACGTAGGCCTCGAGCGCCTCGCGGCTCACGCGGTAGAGCGCGCCGCAACGCGGGCATTCCATCCGGAGCGCCTCCTCGCCGTGGAAAAGCTCGTCCGGATCCTCCCGCATGGCGGGGGCGAGGATGCGGAAGATGCGCTGCTCGTTGCACCCGCAGCGCCAGCGGTAGAGGCGGCGCTCCATCGGGACGACGGTTTCGTGCTCCCCGAGTTTTCGCATCTCCTCGAGCGTGACCGATTGCAGCCAGGGCAGGTCGCAATCGGGGTGGGAGGCGAGGAGCGCGTATTCCTCGTCGCCGAGATCGAAGAGGCGGGCGGGGCGCTGCTCGCTCTGCGCGTAGAATTTCTCCGCGGCCTCGAAGATGTCGCTGCCTTCGAAGTCGACCACGCTGCGCCGCGCCGGCTCGCGCAGGCGGACGGTCTCGACGTAGAGAAGGTTCTGCGGCGAATCCTTCACGTGCTCGGTGAAGACGCGGCCGGTGATGTTGCCCTCGTCGTTGTCGCCGGCGGCGAAGAGATTCAGGCGCGGCTCCCGCAGGTTGAGGGTCCACGCGATCAGCTCGTTGCGCGGGCGCGAGGCGCAGTGCAGCGTGAAGACGGCGAGCGTGGCCTTGAGCAGGCGGTCGTGCTCAGGGGCGGGCTGGATGCCGTTGTCCGCGAGGTGCAGGTAGTAGTCGAGAAACAGATCCGTGAGCCGGGCGCGCACGAGCAGGGCGTTGCGATGACGCACAAACTCCGAGACCGCGACGACGCCGGCATTTCCGTTCGTTTCCGTTTCCGCCATGGGGCCGGACATGCGCGATGCGCCGGTTGTGTCAAACGCATCGTGGATATTGCCTCCGCGAAACCGGCCTCCATGCTGCCCGCATGCTTTCTTTCCTGCGCGCGAATATCTGGCTCGTGTTGATCGTCGCCGTCGCCGTTGGCGCGCTCTTTTTCTTCGTCGATCCGGCCCCGCCGCGCGAGATCACGCTCGCGACCGGAGTCGACGGCGGCGCGTATCACGAGTTCGGGGAGAAGCTCGCGCGGCGCCTCGCGCAGGACGGCATGACCGTGCGCCTGAAAGCGACAAAGGGCTCGGTGGAAAACCTCGAAATGCTCCGCGCCGCCGACAGCGACGTCTCGGTCGCGCTGGTGCAATCCGGCCTCGCCGTTTACGACGATCCGGACGAGTTGCGGCTGCTCGGCAGTCTTTTCTACGAGCCGTTCTGGGTCTTTCACCGGCAGGATCTCCCGCTCGACTCCATCCGCGACCTGCGCGGGCGCGCGCTCGCGGTCGGCGTGCAGGGCAGCGGCGCCCGCGCCGTGGCCACGCTGGTCCTGGATGCGCACGGGCTGGGCGAAGCCGGCGCGGTGACGCTGAAGGATCTGAGCGGAAACGCCGCGGCCGACGCGCTGCTCGAGGGCGCGGTGGACGCGGCCATGTTTGTCGGCGCGCCCGGGAGCGATTACGTGGAGAAACTGTTGCGCGATCCGCGGGCTCGCCTGCTCGACATCCGCAGGCAGCAGGCCTTTCGCGCGACCTTTCCGCAGTTGACCACGCTGACCATCGGCGAGGGGCAATTGAGCCTCGCCGACAACCTGCCCGCGAGCGATCACGGCGTGCTGGCCTCGGTTGCGACGCTCGTCGTCAACGACCGCTTTCATCCGGGCCTGACCCCGCTCGTCCTCCAGGCCGCGCGCGATCTGCTGAAAAACGGCGGCGTGCTGGAGCGGCCGGAAGAGTTTCCGCAGGCGCGGCCCGGCGACTTCCCGCTCACGCGCGAGGCGGAGCACTACCATCGTTACGGGCTGCCGTTTTTGATGCGTTACCTGCCGTTCTGGGCGGCGTCGCTTTTCGACCGGTTGATCATCCTGCTCATCCCGCTTCTCGCGCTGCTCATCCCGGTCTTCCGCGCCGCTCCGCCGCTCTATCGCTGGCGTGTGCGGGCGAAAATCTATCGTTGGTACAAGAACCTCCGCGAAGTGGATCAACGCATCCAGTCCGGGATGATCGAGGACACCGTGGTGGCGGACCTGCGCGCGCTGCACGACTTGCAGGATGAAATTCTCGAGGTGCAGGTGCCGCTTTCCTACACGGACGAACTCTACGAGCTGCACCTGCACATCGAGTGGGTCATCCGCCGGCTCGAGCGCGTGCAGCGCGAGGAGGCGGCGGAACGGGAAGCCGGCGGCGCGACGCCCTCCGAGGCATAGCGCGCGGGTGGAGCCCGGCGCCCGTTTTTTCTCCCGCGCCTACTTTTTCGGCTCCGGCGCTCCGGTGGGGCCGCCGACGGCGGAGCTGTAATTGTTCTCGATATAGCTCGCGGTCAATTCCGTGATGCGGATGAGCATGTTGTTGTCGGTCGCTCCGAAGGACCACGCGCCGCCCATCGCGGCGGCGCGCTGGTAGAACTCGGGTTCGGCGATCACGGCGCCGGTCGCCTCGTCGGTGAAGCGCACCGACAGGACGACCGCCGAGCTGCCGGCGAGCGCGCCACCCCAGACGCGGGCGGTGGCGTTGATGAACTTGATGTCCTTGATCCGCGGCTCGATGAGCAGGGTGCGTCCTGCCGCGCCGGTCGCTTTGGCATTCCATGCGCTGAGCATCGGGTCGAGCCGAATGTCGAGGTTTTCCTGGATCTTCACGAGGGCCTTGTCGTTGGCCTCTTGGCCCGCGTAGGGCGCTCCCATTTCGATCGGGGAGACCTCGAAATGCTGGAAGTTCGCGAACACCTCGTGCGGCGGAGGATTCGTGATCGCGTCGGTCGAGACGTAGGTCGTCGCGCAACCGGCGGTGAGGAGCGCGGCTGCGAGGACGGTGGCGACGTGGAAACTTCGAACGATGGGCAATGATGTCTTCATAAGGAGATTGGGGCGGTGGCTTCGTTGCCACAGCGCCGGTTTTCCGGCGAACCTTTTTCGAGGAGCCGGGGCGGATCGGGAGGTCGCAAGCCGAAGGCCTCGTGTCGAAAATCCACACCTTCGACCTTGGACTTTGGGCCTTGGGCTTTTGACTTTCCATCCATGTCTCCCACTGCAGTTGGCCAAAGGTGCATGAGCGAAAGCGAACCCGAGCTGGGGCTCGGCGTCGTCGCGACGGTCGATCGCTCGCGCATCGCCATCCATTTTCCCGCCACGGGCGAACAACGCCTCTACGCCACCGGCACGGCCGTTCTCAAGCGCGTGATTTTCCGCGAGGGCGAGTCGGTCTCGTTGCGCGATGGCGCGACGTTTGCCGTCGAGTCGGTGGAGGAGGAGGACGGCCTGCTCGTCTATGCCGGCGGGGGCCACCGCGTGCGCGAGGATGCGATCTCGGACATCACGAGCGTGAGCCTCCCACAGGAGCGGCTCATGGCCGGCCACGTCGATCCGGGCGCGGTCTTCGATCTGCGGCGGCGCGCGCTCGAGGCCCAGTGGCAGTTTCGCCGCTCCGAGGTTCGCGGCTTTCTCGGCGGGCGCATCGACCTGATCCCGCACCAGTTCTACATCCTCCAGGAAGTCTCGACCCGCCAGAACCCGCGCGTGCTGCTCTCCGATGAGGTCGGCCTGGGCAAGACGATCGAGGCCTGCCTCATCCTGCAGCGCCTGATCAGGGTCGGCAAGGCCTCGCGCGTGCTCATCCTCGTGCCGGAGTCGCTCGTGCACCAGTGGTTCGTGGAGCTGCTGCGGCGTTTCAACCTCTGGTTCAGCATCTTCGACGAGGAGCGCTGCGTCGCCTCCGAGGAGGGCAATCCCGAGGGCAACCCGTTTCTCGACGAGCAGCTCGTGCTTTGCAGCGTCACGTTTCTCTCGCGCGACGAAAAACGCCGCGAGCAGGCGATCGCCGCGGGCTGGGACATGGTCGTGGTCGACGAGGCGCATCACCTCGAATGGACGCCCGAACTCGCGAGCAGGGAATACACGATGGTGGAGAAACTCGCCGCCAAAAGCCCGGGGCTGCTCCTGCTCACCGCGACGCCCACGCAGCTCGGCCCGCAGGGGCACTTCGCGCGGCTGCGGCTGCTCGATCCGGATCGCTACAGCGACTACGAGGCCTTCGTCGAGGAGGCGGAAAAGTTCATCGAAGTCGCCGCCGTGGCCGACCGGATCCTCGAGAACCGCAGCCTGCAGCCGCGGGACAAGGAGGCGCTGGAGAAAATCTTCAGCGCGGCCCCGGAATCGCTGCAGCGGCGCCTGGAGGACCTCGACGAACAAAAACCCGGCGCGCGCGAGGCCTTGCTCCGCTCGCTGCTCGACCAGCACGGCACGGGCCGCGTGGTCTTTCGCAACACCCGTTCGGCCATGACCGGTTTCCCCGAGCGCAAATACTGTCCCGCGCGCCTCGAGAGCGACGACGCCGCGCTCATCGCGCGCATCGCCCGCGAACTCGAAGCGGAGGAGTCGGGCGACGAGTCGGACATCCGCCGCAGTTTCAAGGACGATCCGCGCATCGCCTGGCTCGCCGATTTCCTGAAAAAACACCGCGACGAAAAAGTCCTCCTCATCTGCAAGACCCAACGCAAGGTCGCCTCGATCGAAGCCGCGCTGCGCGAGGCGATCAACGTCAGGACCGGCCTCTTCCACGAGGGCCTCCCGCTCGTCCAGCGCGACCGCAACGCCGCGTGGTTCGCCGAGGCGGATGGCGCGCAGCTCCTTCTCTGCTCCGAGATCGGAAGCGAGGGTCGCAACTTCCAGTTCGCGCACCACCTCGTGCTCTTCGACCTCCCGCTCAACCCCGGCCTGCTCGAGCAGCGCATCGGGCGGCTCGATCGTATTGGACAAACGGATACGATCCGCGTCCACGTGCCGTTCGTGGCCGGCAGCGCCGGCGAGGTCCTCGCGGACTGGTATCATCGCGGCCTCGACGCCTTCGAGAAACCCGTCCATGGCGGCACGGAGTATCTCGCGCGCTTTCGCGCGCGGCTCCTGGAACTCGCGCTTTCCAGCGGCGGAAAGGACGACGCCGAAAAACGCGGGCAGCTCGACAGGCTCGTCCAGGTCACGGCCGCCTTCCGCGCCGAACTCGACGAGAAGATGCGCAAGGGCCGCGACCGGCTCCTCGAGTTGAACTCGTTCGACGCCAAAGTCGCGCAACGCGTGATCGAGCGCATCCGGAAAGTGGATGCGGATCCGTTTCCGCGCCGCTTCCTCTGCGAGCTGCTCGAGCATTTCGGCGTCCGCATCCAGGAGCACGAGGGCGGCGACGTTCACCTCGACCCGAGCCACGCCTTCGTCGAGGCGTTTCCCTCCATCCCCGCCGACGGCATGCTCGCGACCTTCGACCGGCGCCGCGCCATCGCGCGCGAGGACATCGCCTTCATCTCGCCGGACCACCCGCTCATGCGCGACTCGCTCGACGTGCTCATCAGCTCGACGCGCGGCACGACGGCCTTCGGCCATCGCGAGGCGGACGCGCAGAACGTCGTGCTCGAGACGATCTTCGTGCTCGAGGCCGTGGCCGACGCGCGCTGGCACGTGGAGCAGTTTCTCGCCCCCACGCCGGTGCGCGTCGTCGTCGACATTCGCGGTCGCGATCTCACCGATCAGGCCGACGCCGACACGCTCGACGACGACGTCAGCGACGGGGACATCCATCGCTTCCTCGAGCGTCCCGGTTTCAACGCCTCCCTCCTCCGCGCCCTGCTCGAGGGCGCGACGGAGATCGCGGAGAAGAACAGCGCGACGGTGAAGGAGGAGGCGCGCGCCGCCGCGCGGACCTTGCTCGGCGCCGACCTCCAGCGCCTCGTCGAGCTGCGCCGGATCAACGACCACGTCCGCCCCGAGGAAATCGAGCTGGTCAGGGAGCGCCTGGAAAAAGTCGCCCGCGCCATCAACCGCGCCCGCCTGCGGCTGGATTCCCTCCGCCTCGTCATCGAAGGTCCGGCGGGGGATTGATTCCACCGCGCGTTTTGCAGGGGCGCGCCCTGGCACGCTCCTGCGAGCCGTGGCCATCGATCGAGCCATTCGTCGCGTCTCGAGAGCGAATTGAAATGAGCGGGTCGGAGGGGGAGGGGCGGGAACGTCCGTGGCGGGCGGGGGTGCAATTGGAAC
>CAZFCY010000062.1:9517-15375 GCA_964517665.1 uncultured Opitutaceae bacterium
ATCGCCGCTTTCAATCGTCCATCATTTCCAACTGCACTCGGCGGGCGGAACAGTGGATGAAAGAAAAGGCCTGTCCGGCGCGTTTTGTATATAATCCCGCAAACACGGGATGAACACCATGAAACGAACCCGATACAGAAAGCAGAGAAACGAGGCCGATGAACTCGAGCCTTTTGACGGGCGGAAAGTCGATATCACGAAGTTCAAGCAGGATCTCTCGCCCCGGCAACTCGCGTCGGCGTTCCTGTTGCCGGAGATCCGGGCCGATCTTCTGTCGGTTTTCTTCCTTCCGATCGAGACGCTCAGCGTGACGAAGACGATCGGAAAGGGCCGGACGAACCTCACCTTCATCCGGCCGACGATCGTGCAGGCGGATGCGACGGTTCCCTACGCGGGGTTCGACATCCAGCTCTCGCCCTCGCGCAACCCCGGGATCCAGATGCATTTTCAACCCAGCGGCTACGGGATCACGAGCGTCTCGTCCTACGCGATGATCTTCGACGTCGAATGCTTCGGCCGGTCCAACTTCAACCTGGCCGGCAACGCGGGTTCAGGCACGATTTCGAACGCGGGCGCCAAGGTTCTCAACGGCAGGCGGGCGGTCACGCTCGGCTTCCACAACGTGCAGCCGGCGGCCAACATCTCCGGTTATCTCGAACAGACGGCGGGCGTGGCCTGGAATTTCTATTCCGTGCGCGCCCGCTTCCCGTATCCGGTCATCGTCGCAGTGTGAGGCGGCGAGGAAACTCGCGCAAAGACGCAGAGGCGCAAAGACAGAGAAAATTTGGGCTTCGGCGATTGTGGAGCTTTGCGTCTCTGCGGCTTGAGCGAAGCGGGCGCGAGATTGTATCGGTTGGTCAGGGAGGTTGAACGCGAAAGCGCGAAGAAGACTGTAAGCGGCTCGAAGTCGATTCGCAGCCTGGCCGTGGCTCAACAGATCCGGCCGTGCTCGCAGACCACTTTGCCGGCCACGATCGTGTGGCGGACGCGGCCGCGCAGTTCGCGGCCGAGCCAGGGGGAGTTGAGGGATTTGCTCAGGCTGGTCGTCGCATCCAGGGTCCATTTCTCTTCGGGATCGAAGACGGCGATGTCGGCGGGCGCGCCGGGAGCGAGCGCGCCGGCTTCGAGTTCGAGGATCTTCGCGGCCTTGCTGGTGAAGAGCGCGAGCACGTCGATCAGTTGCATGCCCTCCTGCCGGTGGAGAATATCGAGCGTGACGGGGAGCGCGGTCTCGAGGCCGACGATGCCGAAGGGCGCGTAGTCGAATTCCTTGTCCTTCTCGTAGTTCGTGTGCGGCGCGTGATCGGTGGCCATGCAGTCGATCGTGCCGTCCTTGAGCGCGTCGATGATCGCGCGCCGGTCGCTCTCGGCGCGCAGCGGCGGGTTCATCTTGAAATGCGTGTCGTAGGTGGCGACGTCCGCCTCGGTGAGCGCGATGTGGTGCGGCGTGGCTTCGCAGGTGACGCGGACCTTGCGCGTCTTGGCGCGACGCACGATTTCGACGGCCGTTCCCGAGCTGATATGTTGAAGATGGATGTGCGCGCCGGTGTGGGTGGAGAGAACGACGTCGCGCGAGACGATGATGTCCTCCGCCGCGGCGGGCCAGCCGCGCAGTCCGAGCCTTGTCGATATAACGCCTTCGTGCATGACGGCGCCCTTGGTGAGGCTTTCGTCCTGGCAATGGTCCATCACGGGCAGGTGAAACATGTCCGCGTATTCCATCGCGCGGCGCATCAGTTCGTTGTCCTGCACGCAAAGGCCGTCGTCGGTGATGGCGACGCAACCCGCGCGCTTGAGCGAGCCGATGCCGGCGAGCGCCGCGCCTTTCTGCCCGACGGTGATGCAGCCGGTCGGCAGCACGCGCACCACGGCCTCGCGCCGGATCGCGTCCTGGATGAGCTGGATCGTGCCGGCGTTGTCCGCGGGCGGCGTGGTGTTGGGCATGCAGACGATCGTGGTGAAACCGCCGTTGGCGGCGGCCCACGAGCCGGTCTGGATCGTTTCCTTGTGCGTCTGCCCGGGTTCGCGCAGGTGCACGTGGATGTCGACGAGGCCGGGGCAGACGACGAGGCCCGAGGCGTCGATGACGCGGGCGGCCTTCCGTTGCGCATCGTCGAGCGATTCGACGATGCGCCCATCGGCGGCAAACACATCGCCGGTCTCATCGCGGCCCGAGGCGGGATCGATGACGCGGCCGTTTTTTATCCAGAGAAACTCGGGCATGAGGTGCGGAAAGGTTGGGTCGCGGCAACTACTCAGGACGAAACGCGGTGGATGCTGGAACGCTCAACTTTTAACTTTTAACGCTTAACGCCCGGATTTTCTTCCGCGGTTGGCGGTGCGGATGCTGGTGGCGAGAATGCGAAATAGTGGTTCGATCATTGAGGGTTGAACGTTGAAAGTTGAACGTTGAGCGGTTCTCCGACCTGAGTCGTTATGTGTCGCTGAGCGCGGGTTTGCGCTCATTCCGGCCGCGGCGAAACGTGTTCGTTGGCGGCCGTGATGTTTTCCGGCGAGCCTCCGGCGCAAAGGTAGAGCACGGCCATGCGCACGGCGATGCCGTTGGTCACCTGCTCGAGGATCACCGAGCGGCCGGAGTCGGCGAGGTCGGAATCGATCTCCACGCCGCGATTGATCGGCCCCGGGTGCATGATGATCGCGTCGGGATGCATCCACGACGCGCGCGTGCGGTTGAGGCCGAACATGCTCGTGTATTCGCCGAGCGAGGGGAAATGGCTCGAGGTCTGGCGCTCGTGCTGGATGCGCAGGAGCATGATCGCCTCGGCGTCCGCGAGCGCGCTGCGGAGGTCGTGCGAGACCTTCACGCCGAACTCCGTGAACCAGCGCGGCACGAGCGTCGATGGGCCGACGAGCGTGACCTCGGCGCCGAGCTTCGTCATGGCCCAGATGTTCGAGCGGGCGACGCGGCTGAAGAGGATGTCGCCGAGGATCGTGATGCGGCGGCCCTTCAGGCTGCCGAGTTTTTCGCGCAGCGTGAAGCAGTCGAGCATGGCCTGCGTCGGGTGCTCGTGCGCGCCGTCTCCGGCGTTGATCACGGGCACGCGCAGGAGTTTCGCGAGGTAGGCGGGCGAGCCGGCGGCGGCGTGGCGGATGACGATCATGTCGGCGTTCAACGCCTGAATGTTCTGCGCCGTGTCGCGCAAGGTCTCGCCCTTGGTCGTGCTGCTCGCGGCCATGTCGAGCGAGATGACGTCGGCCGAGAGCAGCTTGGCCGCCATCTCGAAGGCGACGCGCGTGCGCGTGCTCGGCTCGAGGAAGAGGTTGACGATCGTCTTGCCGCGCAGGGCGGGCAGTTTCTTGTGCGTGCGCACGAGCGTGCGTTTGAAGGCCGCCGTGACGGCGAAGACCTGCTCGATCTCCGCGACCGAAAGATCCTCGATGGAGATGAAATCCTTGCGCGTCCAGGAGGCGTTGCCGGCGGTGGTCGTGCTCATGCGGGCTGGATGATGGCGATGACGTCCTGCGAGGAGTCGTCCGGATGCAGCGTCACGCGGACTTTCTCCTCGGGCGCGGTCGGCTCGTCGAAACCGATATGGTCGGCGGCGAAGGGAAGGCGGCGATTGCCGCGGTCGACGAGAACGGCGAGTTCCACGCGCGTCGGCCGGCCGTGGGAGAAAACCTCCTCGAGCGCGGCGCGGACGGTCCGGCCGGAGAAAAGCACGTCGTCCACGAGGATCACGGTCGCGCCCTCGATGTCGCCCGGGATCACGGTTTCCTCGTCGTAGTTGGGAATGGGGCGGCGCCCGATGTCGTCGCGCTGGAAGGCGACGTTGATCGTGCCTTGCGCGATCCCGCGCTCGAATTCCTGCGCGAGCGCGTCGGCGAGGCGGCGGCAGACGGGAACGCCGCCGCGGGCGATGCCGAGGAGGACGAGGCCGTCCGTGTTCTTGTGCCGCCCGGCGATGGCCCGGGCGAGCCGGCGAAACGCCGTTTCAATCTCGGCTGCGGGAATGGTCTTGCGCGTGCCCACGGAGGAAAGAGTGAAGAGAGAAGCGCGAAGGGTGAAAAGTTCAGAGTGAGGAGAATCTCGTTTTCACCCTTCCCGTTTCACGCTTCTCCCAGCCAGGCGCCGAGGTCTTCGTCGGTCGTGAGGAAGCCGGCCTGCTGGTATTCCGGGGCGAGGAGTTGTTGGTAGGAGGTTTCCGCGAAGCGGCGGCAGTGGAGGAGGACGCGCGCGTTCTGGCCGGGGGCGCGGACGAGGCGGCCGAGGGCCTGGTTCACCTTTTGCATGCCGGGGATCTGGTAAACCTCGCGAAAGGCCTCGCCGCGGCTGCGCGCGCGGGAGGCGGCGAGGCGCGCGCGTTGCACGCCGTTCACTTCCGGCAGGGCCGGGCCCACCACGACCGCGCCGCTGACGCGACCGCCGAGCAGGTCGATGCTTTCCGCGAAGCTGCTGCCGAGCACGAGCAGGATGATGTCGGAGAACGCGAGCGCGTCCTCGAGGAACGCCGTTTGCGCGGCCAGCTCTCTCGCGCGCGGCTGGAGGAGCGCGCGCGCGACGGGATGGTTGTTCGCGATCTCGTCGAGGATGCGTTGCGCGTAGGCATACGATGAGAAAAACGCCGCCACCGGCCCGGAGCCGGAGCGCTGCAAATCCACGATCGTCGCGGCGGTGGTCGAAAAGTGGCGCGCCCGCTGATCGTAGCGCGTGTCCACGCGCGCGTCGACGGCGACGCGGTAGGCGGCATCGCGCCACGGCGTCCGGGCGGAGAGGAACGCCGGCGCGGGGTCCAGCGTATCCAATCCGCAACTACGCGAGAACACGTCGATCGGCGAGAGCGTGGCGGAGAGGAAGAGGACGTGGCCGAAGTCGCGCAGCGTTTCCGCGATCGCGCTCGAGGCGTCGAGGCAGGTGAAGGCGACCACGCCGCGCGCGGGCGCCCAGATCAATTCCGGAAGCGCGCGCGCGCCGCTCTCGGTCGTGGTGTGGAGCGAGCCGGCGAGAAACAAGGTTTCGCTCACGGCCGGCCCGAGCGCGGTGTAGTCGAGCACCGCGCCGGGCAGGAGTTTGTTGATCGCCGCGAGATGATCGAGCAGGTCGGCCTCGAGCAGCGCGTCGAGTGTTTCGGCGGGTTCGACGCGCCCGAGAAAAACGGTGAGCCGCTCCCATGCGCCGACGAGCGCGGAGGGCGCGCCCGTGAAGTCGAGCGCGCCGAGCGCGGCGCGGGCGGCCGCGTGCGTGAGTTCGCTCGAATACGCGTCGGCCACGCGCGAGGGCAGGTTGTGCGCCTCGTCGATGACGAGGAGCGTGTGCTCCGGCTCGAAGCCGGTGAGGTTGGCGAGAAACGAGCGGTTGCGCGGCGAAAAGACATAGTTGTAGTCGGCGATCCAGACGTCGGTGAACGGCAGCGAGGCGCGCGTGATCTCGTAGGGGCAGACGACCGCCTCGCGGCCGGCCGCGCGCAGCGTTTCGAGATCGCGCGGGAGCGAGGCGTCGTGCGCGAAACGTTGCAACCCGCTGTCCGGCCAGCGCTCGTCCTGCCCGTCGAGGAAACGGCAGGCGTCGCGAAAACAATGATACACGTCGTTGATGCAGTGTTCGCCCTTGTTGCGGATCTGCCACCACGTCGCGCCCGGCGGGTTTCCGACCATGGCGGAGAGCTGGCGCACGACCTGGAGTTGCCCGGTGGATTTTCCGGTGAGGTAGATCAGACGCGTGAGGCGGCCGGCGCGCAGCTCGGTCAGCGCGTATTCGAGCGCGATGCCGGTCTTGCCGAAGCCGGTGGGCGCCTCGAAGAGCAGGGCGGGCGATCGCTCCGCGGCGGCGCGGAGGTCGTCGAGCACGGTTTCCTGGCCGGGGCGCGGAGCGGCGAAGGCCGGGGCGAAGCGGGCGGCAG
>CAZFCY010000062.1:15385-25935 GCA_964517665.1 uncultured Opitutaceae bacterium
AAGCGGAGGTTGCGCAGCCGTTGCAGGCCCGCGAGCCGCTGCTCGGCGAAGGTGTGCAGCTCGTCGAGCCGCGCGTGAAACAACCGCCAGGCTTCGGCCGGGGTTTGCGCGATCGCCTGCACGAAACCGGTGGGCGGCTCGACGAAGACGAGTTCGCCCGCGACGGCCGCGCTCTCGCTCACGCCGCCCTCGAAGCGATGGAGGCATTGGTAGGTTGCGAGCTGGATGAAGTAGGAGGCGTATTCGACGCGCAGGTCGCCCTCCGGGGCGGGGAGGGGGCGCATCACGGTTTTTACCTCGCGAATGACCGGGTCCGCGCCTCCGCCGTCGCCTCCGCCGGGCACGATCTGGTCGATGCGGCCGGTGATCTGGACGCGCCAGTTGCCGATGCCGAAACCGGCCTCGAGCGGAACCTCGAAGAGCGCGGACGGAAGTTTCTCGATCGTCTGCCGCCGCAATTCCTCGTGCCACGTCTGCCCGAGCTGGGCGCGCAAGGGATCGAAGCGCATCATCCCCGCGCGCGAGGGGCCGGTGGAAAACTCGGCAAACTCGCGCACGCTCAGCGCGATGGCGCGATCAGTGGCGGATAGGAGCATGACGGATCAGACATTTAACCAAGACACGAAGGGCACGGAGACGGAAAGAGTTCATAGCCGCAAAGAGCCGCAAAAGGCGCAAAAGGAAGGGTTTTTGCGACCCTTCGCGACCTTCGACTTTCGACTTTTGACCCGTTCCGGTTCGCCGCGCTCACTCCTCGATGCGGATCTCCGTTTCCTGCCGCACGAAGCCCTCCATCGCGGCGATCAGGCGCCTGGCGGTTTGCTCCGAAGTCGTTTGCGCCGCCGCGGGTTCGCGCAGCATGGCGTCCACGGCTTCGCGGTCGCCCGGGTCGAGGCGCCGCCACCACGACTCGCGGATGGGGTAGCCCTCGTCGCGCGCGAGAAGATGGAGCGCCTTGAAATAGACCGCGTCGGGCCGCGGCTGGTTCTCCCAGGCGTCGAGCGCGCGCACGAGCAGCGCGTGGACGGCTTCGCGGCTTTCCTCGTGGACGGGGTTGCGCGCAAGAATCCGCGCGAAGCGGCACGCGTGGCGCAGCGCCTCGTAGGAGCGGCCCAGGCCCGCGCGGCGCGCGACGGTCGTGGCTTCCTTGATGAACCAGGTGCGGCCGTTGTTCCGGGTCTCGAGCACAAGCTGCGCGTGGTCGAAAAGGTCGAGCGGAGTCGTCCCGCCGGCGCGGCGGGACTGCCGTTGAAGGCAATCGAGGTTGCCGTCTTCCGCCGAGAAGCACGTGAAGCGCATCCACAGGTCGCCGCTCGTGGCGCGGTCGAGGATGATCGCCCCGGTCACAAGCGTCTGCGCGGGCATGAAAGAAACGCGTCAATCCTGGCGCGCCGCGACCGGATCCGCCCCGGTCCCGGCTTCACTGGCGGGTTCGGGCGGAGCGAGGTTTTCCGCGGACACGGCGATCGGTTGCGCGATCGGTCCCGGCCAGTTGGGGACAACGCTCCCGCCCGAGATGATCAGTTTCATGCCTTCGCCCACCGTCATGTCCATTTCGATGACCTCTCTTTTCGGCACCATGAGCAGGTAACCGCTGGTCGGGTTCGGCGTCGTCGGCAGGAAGATGTTCAACAACTCTTCTTTCGTTCGGGCCTGCGCCTCGCCGCTGGCGCGGTTGGTGAGGAAGCCCATGGCGTACGTCCCTTCCTTCGGAAACGGCACGAGCACGACCTTCTCGAAGACCGCGCGGCGCTGCGCCGAGAAGGTCTGCACGATCTGCTTGACCGTGCTGTAAACCACGCTGATCAGCGGCACGCGGTTCATGATCCGCTCGGTCTGCACGAGGAAGAAGCGCGCCACCACGTAGCGCGACAGATAGCCGAGCAAGGTCACGAGCAGGAGCACGATCACCGTCGCGAGAAAGTCCCAGATCAGCGACAACTCGCGGCGTTGCAGCAGGTGCTCCGGGACGAAGAAGAAAAAGAACTCGCGGTAACCGCCGCCGACCGCGGTGACCAGCCACCGGAAAACGTAAAGCGTGACCGCGAGCGGGGACAGGACCACGACACCGGCGATGAATGCGCTGCGGATCGTCTTCAGGGGAGTGTGACTCATGCGTCGCAGAAAAAACGATCCGGGCCATCCGACGTCAAACCGCGGCCAAATAAAACCCTCCAAGCCCGCGCCGTTCCGGGCGATAAAACGAGAAGCTCAATACCCCCGGAAAAAGGGTTGCGGAAGCCTCCCACAAACTTTCAAAGTCGATCCTTTCATGCAGTTACACGGACCCAAGCGAGTTTACACGAGGGACTCACTGGAATTCTGGTTCGACAAGCTCGAATTGGAGTGGGACGGCTTCTTCACCGCTTCTCATCTCGAGGCCGGCCGCGAACTCTATCGCACCGGCGGGATTCGCGAAATCGAGCTGACCGCGAGCGACGCCGTCGTCCACTGCCGGGTGGACAAGAAGGACGAGTATGCCGTGATCGAATGGTCCGCGACCGGCCTCGCCGTGCGCTCGTCCAGTCCGGACTCGTTGCTGGCCAACACGATCGCCATCGCCGGCCTGCACGAGATCGAGGAGTTGATCGCCGACGAGCTGGAGCTGCTTCCGGTCGAGCTGCCTGAATCCGCCGCCCCGGCCAACGGACATGCTTCCACGGCGTCCAAGGCAAAAGACGGCCCCGCGCCGTCGCCCGCCAACGGACACGGACACAAGCCCGCCCCTGCCGCCGCCTCCTCCGCCCGCGGATCGGGAAGCGAGCCCGGAACCGCCCGCGCTGCCGGCGGCTCGAAGGGCCGGCGCGAGCTTCTGTTGAAGTTTCGCGTGGTCGCGAGCGGCCTCGTCTGCGAGCCTTGGTGGCTCGACGCGAGCAAGACCGCCGTGCCCGCCCTCGCCGCGCAGCCCAAGGCGGGCGGCGCCAACGGCCACGGCGCGAGCCCCAGCGCGAGCCCGATGGAGCGGATGAAGGTCATCTCCCTGACCGCGCTGGCGAAGAAATCGCACTTCCACTTCCAGCCCGGGATCGGCGCCTACGTTCTCGATCAGGTCTCCGAGATCGGCCACTTCCTCAAGGCCGTGCTCCCGACCTGGTCGCGGACGTTCAAGATCGAGGTCGATCCTTCCGTCGAGCGCCTGCGGACCGGCGTGCAACGCGTCGAGATCGAGGCCCGCGTGCTGCGCTCGCGTGAGAACGCGATCGACCTCGAGTGGATCTTCCGCTCCGGCGAGCGCCTGATCGATGGCGCGCAGGTCGATGCCTTGCGCGCGGCCGCGGGAGCGCCGCTCATCATCCCCGAAGTCGGCCTCGTCGCGCTCGCGCCCGAGAGCCTCGACAGCGTCGATCAATGGCGGGAGGCGACCTCCGAGTTCGGCTCCGGCGAGATCCCCGCCTACCTGCTTTTCTCCCTCTTCAGCGACAAGCGTTTCAGCCTCTCCCTCTCGCCCGAACTCGAGACCTGGCGCGCCGGCGTGCTCGCCCCGAATCCGGGGGTGTTGCAACTGCCCGATTTCCTCCGCCCCTACCAGCGGCGCGGAGTCGAGTGGATGGCGCACCTCTGCGACCACGGTTGCCACGGCCTGCTCGCCGACGAGATGGGGTTGGGCAAGACCGTCCAGGTCATCTCGCTCATCGCGGCGCGCCCGATCGCCGGCGCCTCGCACCTCGTCGTGTGCCCGGCGAGCGTGGTGCCGGTCTGGCAGGAGGAGATGGAGCGGTTCTTTCCGGAGATGCCGGTCTTCGTCCTCAAGAACGGCCACGATTTTCGCCACGAGAAAACGCCCGGGATCTGGCTCGCGAGTTACGCGCAGTTGCGCAACCACCGCGCGCTGCTCGATGAGTTCGAATTCGGCTACGCCGTCCTCGACGAGGGCCAGTTCATCAAGAACCCGGACGCGAAGGTCACGAACACCTGTTTCGAGATCCGCTCCCATCACCGCCTCGTGCTCACGGGCACGCCGCTGGAAAACCGCCAGCTCGATCTCTGGTCGATCCTGCACTTCCTCCTCCCCGGTCTGCTCGGCTCGCGGGTCTCGTTCGAAAACCTCCTGCAGCGCGACCGCGACGCGACCATGGACAAGCTACGGGCGCAGCTCGCGCCGTTCATCCTCCGCCGCACCAAGGCGCAGGTGGCGACAGAGCTTCCGCAGAAGGTCGAGATGGACCTGCTTTGCCCGCTCTCGTCGATCCAGCGCCAGGAATACGCGCGCGTCTGCCGCGAGGGGCTCGAGCGCCTCGGCGACGACATCACGCGCGCCATGCGCGAGAAGTCGTTCGGCTTCCTCAGCCTGCTCACGCGCCTGCGCCAGATCTGTTGCGATCCCGATCTGCTGCCGTGGATGGTCACGGACACCTCCGCCAGCGGGAAGCTCGTGGTGCTCGTCGACCGCCTCGGCGAGATCATCAGCAGCGGGCACAAGGTCGTCATTTTCAGCCAGTTCGTGATGTTCCTGAAGCGCGTGCACGAAGTGCTGGCGCAGCATTTTCCCGACATCCCGCGTTTCGAACTCACCGGCTCGACGCTCGACCGCCAGAAGCCGGTGCAGGATTTCCAGAGCATCGAGCAACCAGCCTTCATGCTCGTGAGCCTGAAGGCCGCGGGCACCGGCATCACCCTGCACTCGGCCGACTACGTCTTCCTGCTCGATCCGTGGTGGAATCCCTCCGTCGAGGAGCAGGCGGTCGATCGCGTCCACCGCATCGGGCAGACGCGCACGGTCTTCGTCTATCGCATGATCACGCAGGGCACGATCGAGGAGCGCATCCAGGATTTGAAGGCGGAGAAGAAACAGATCTTCCGCCAGCTCATCGACGGCGTCAGCGGCGACCTCGAAATCGGCGCGCACTTCCAATCCCTGCACCAGCTCATCGATCTCTCCTCCGACGCCGTGGACCTGCTCCCGCCCGCGAGCGATTGAGGAGACAAGAGCAAAGGGGGAAGGGTGAAACGGCCCCCCGGGAGCGTGTTCCGGATGCGTGACTATTGGGATCGACGCATCCGCGACTCCGGCATGCCTCAGACAAACCGCCGGTGGCGGATGCGATCGACCGCGACGGCGAGGATGATGATGCCGCCGATGACCATTTCCTGCACCCACTTGGGCCAGCCCATCTGCTGGCCGCCCATATAGAGGATGGTGATGATGAGCGCGCCGATGATCGTGCCGAGGACGGAGCCCTCGCCGCCGGAGAAGCTCGCGCCTCCGATGATGACGGCGGCGATGATGAACAGCTCATACATCACGCCCGTGGTGGGCTGGCCGACGCCGCCGATATAGGAAAACTGCATGAGGCCGGCGAGGCCGCAGAAGGCGCCGGTGAGCGCATAGACGATGAGCTTCGTGCGGCCGACCGGCACGCCGCACAAGCGCGCGGTTTCCTCGTTCGAACCGACGGCGTAAACGTGGCGGCCGAAGCGCGTGTAGCGCAGGACGAACGCGGCAAACGCGATGCACACGATCAGGATCCACACGCCGGCGGGCAGGAGCATCCAGCTCTTCGCGGGATTCGTCAGCGTCGGATCCATGATGCCGCTGATCCACGTGTCCTTCGGCGGATAGATGTCGCGCTCGCCGGAGATGCCCTTGGCGAGCCCGCGGATCATGCCCATCGTGCCGAGGGTGACGATGAAGGGAACGATCTTGAGGCGCACGATCATCGCGCCGTTGAAGAAGCCCGCGAGCGTGGTTATGACAATCGCCGCGAGGCAGGCGAGGGCGGGCGTGGCCATGGCGTATTGATCGATCAAATACACCGGGCTGCCATCGGGGCCGGCGATCTGGAGGTTGAGCACCCAGGCGACCACGACCACGGCGAGCGCGATGATCGAGCCGACCGAGAGGTCGATGCCCGCCGTGATGATGACAAATGTCATGCCGAGCCCGGCGGTCGCGTACACCGCGCTCTGCCGCATGATGTTCTCGAGGTTGCGCAGCGTGTAGAATTTTCCGTCCTCCACGAGAATGGCGAAGAAGAGAAACACCGCGACGAGCGCGAGAAAGCGCGCGGCGGAGTTGATCCACGCCTTGGGAAGAAGCGGGAAGCGGCTGGCGGGAGGCGAGGAGAGGTTGCTGGGCATGGGAGGCGGAAATGAGGGAGCGAGGGAGTTAGGGAATAAGGGAGGAAGGGGCCAAAGTATTTTTCCTTCAGTCCCGCAATCCCTCACTCCCTTCTTCCCTGGCCCCATTCTGCCCGATCGCGGCCATCATGAGGCGCTGTTCGTTCCAGTCTTCGACGGCGCGGGCTTCGCCGAGGCGGCCGCGGCACATCACGGCGATGCGGTCGCAGACGCCGAGCAGTTCCGGGAGATAACTGCTGATGAGCAGGATCGCCTTGGGCGCGCGCCCGGCCGCGGCGTCGCCGCGCGCGAGATCGTCGATGAGTTGATAGATCTGGGCCTTGGAGCCGACGTCGATGCCGCGCGTGGGCTCATCGAGGAGGAGGATGTCGACATCGGCGTGAAGCAGGCGCGCGATTGCGACCTTCTGTTGATTGCCTCCGGAGAGCGCGCCGACGCGCTGCGCGGCGGACTGGCATTTGATCGGAAACCGGTCGATCCACGGCGCGCAGGCCTTCGCCTGGAGCGAGGGAAGCACGAGCCGGCCCGGCCCGAGGCGATCGAGCCGGGCGAGGGTGATGTTGTCCGCGATGCTGAGGCCGAGCGCGAGCCCCTCGGTCTTGCGATCCTCGCTGACCATGCCGGCGCCCTGGCGCCAGCGCCCGGCGGGATCGGCGCGGCCGGAAAAGGCGCCGATCGTCACCTCGCCGCGCGTCACGGGATCGAGGCCGAAGAGCGCGCGCATGAATTCCGTGCGGCCGGCGCCGACCAGGCCGGCGAGGCCGCAGACCTCGCCGCGCCGCAACTGCAGGCTGGCCGAGACCGGCCTGGGCGCGCCGGCGAGATCGCGCACGTCGAGCACGATCCCGCCCGCCTGGCGCGCGTTGCGTGGGTAAAGGTCGGCGACATCGCGGCCCACCATCAGCGCGATGATCTCGTCGGCCGTGGCCTCGGCGGTGATTCCCGTGCCGACCGTTTCGCCATCCCGCAGGACGGTGAAGCGCTGCGAGAGCGCCTTCACCTCCTCGAGGAAGTGCGAGATGTAAACCACGCCGATGCCGCTCGCGGACAACTTGCGCACGAGGGCGAAGAGTTTCTCGATGTCGCGCGCGGTGAGCGAACTCGTGGGCTCGTCGAGGACGAGGACGCGGCTTTTCAACGCCACGGCGCGCGCGATCTCGACGAGTTGTTGTTGCGCGAGGGAAAGCTCGCGCGCGGGGGTCTCCGGACGGACGTGTTCGAGGCCGACCTCGGCCAGCGCCGCGGAGGCGCGCCGTTTCATCTCGCTCCAGCGGATGAGGCCGCGCGTGGCCGGCTCGATGCCGAGCAGGATGTTCTCCATCGCGGAGAGGTGCGGCGCGAGCGAGAGTTCCTGGTAGATCATCGCCACGCCGCTGTTGCGCGCGTGGAGCGGGTCGCGCGGCGTGTAGGGCTCGCCGTCGAGGCGCATCTCGCCGGCGTCGGCGGCGAGCGCGCCGGAGAGCACCTTCATGAGCGTGCTCTTGCCCGCGCCGTTCTCGCCGATGAGCGCCATCACCTCGCCGGCGTTGACGGATATCTCGACTCCGCGAAGCGCGTGCGTGGCGCCGAAGCTCTTGCGCACGCCGCGCATCTCGAGTCGGGGAGGTTGCATAAGAACAGAGAGCGGAGGAGAGAGGACGGACATCAGAGAACAGAGGGCGGGACGCCTGTCTCCTGACCTCCGACGCCTGGTTCCTGACTACTTCAGGCCGACGAGCTTGCGGATGGAGGCCTCCTGAAGGCGGTCGGCCGTCACGAGTTCCACGCCGGTGTCGATCATGGGCGGGACGGTCTCGCCCTGGATCACCTTGTAGGCCGTCTGGACCGCGAGGTAGCCCATCTTCTCGGGGTTCTGGACCACGAGCGCGTCGATGTTTCCGGCCTCCAGCTCCTGGACGAGCTTGGGCGAGCTGTCGAATCCGGCGAACTTCACCTCGACCGCGATGCCGCTCTTGCGCAGATCATCGAGGGCGGAGGCGATGCCGAGCGTCGCGGTGAGGTTGGCGGCGAAGATGCCGTCGAGCTGCAGCTTCTTGTTCGCGATGAATCGCTCGAACGTGTTCGCGGCGACGTTTTTCGAGCCTTCGAGCGTGCCCGTCTCCGAATAGGGATCGGCGGCGATCTCGAGCCCGCCCGCCTTCGCGGCCGCGATGAAGCCCGCCGCGCGCTCCTCCGTGCTCGCCGTGCCCTGCACATAACGCAGGACCATCACGCGCGCGCCGCCGGGCAGCGCATCGGCGAGGAAGCCGGCGGCCAGCTCGCCGCCCCGGTTGTTGTCGGTGGCGACGAAACTCTTGTGCGCGGAGCCATCGACGGCGGAGTCGAAGACGACGACGGGAATGCCGTTGCTCGCCGCGGTCTCGATCGGCTTGCGCTGGGCCTGGCGGTTGAGCGGCGCGATCGCGATGCCGTCCACGCCGAGGTTGATCATGTTCTCGATGATCTTGGTCTGCTCCGCGATCTCGGTCTCGGTCACCGTGCCCTCCCACTTCAAGGCGACGCCGAGTTCATCGGCGGCGCGGCGCGCCCCCGTCTCGACGGTTTCCCAGAATTCGCCCCCCGTGCTCTTGGGAATCGCCGCGATGACGACGCGGCCATCCGCGCGGGGCGCGGGAGTGTCGGATGACCTGGAGCAGGCGGCGAGGCCGGCGCAGAGGCTGAGCAGAAGGAAGGGGAGGGGACGTGCTTTCATAATGGGACGTTCAGGAAAACCTGACGGAGCCGGCGCCGAAACCAAGACCGAATTCCCGGAGTTGTCGCGGCGAAAATCACGCTCCTGACAACGCGCCAGCGATTCCGGGCGCATTGGCAATTGCCAGGCCTCGCCGCATGTCCTCAAGGTGGGAAATGCGATCGATCGTATTGTGAACAGGGACGCGCTTTGCGAATTTTCAGTTCACCAATGAGCGGGGAGAAACGCGTTGTTCAGTAGCAGAGCGGTGGCTCGGTTGAGGCGAACGCTAAAGCGCAGGCTGGCGCGCGCGGGCTGGCTGGTCGCGCGCATCCGGCCTGAAGATCAGCGCTATTACTCCGCCAGCTTTGACGATACGGTCGCATTGCCGGCCGGCGCGGAAGACGTGCTCACGACAACCAATCCTCGATTGGTCAGGCTTCGTGAAACTTATGCCGCGCTGAAATTGCCGGTGAGCATTCACAGCCTGTGGGGCGTGAAGAACCTGTCGAGAGATCTCGATCTCAAGCGCTTTCGCGGCGACAATGTTTATGTCTGGCAATATCGTCAGATGCGTTCTGGCGCCGCTCATTTGCGCATGTATCTGGCCCTGGAGCACGTGCGGTCGCGCGATGCCCTGGGCCTGCTGGCAAAGCTCGAGGAGGACGGGTTGTTCGGCTGCTGGCAGTTCCGCTATGGCAGCCGGCCTGCCGTGAGCCGCGATCTGCTCGACTCTGTAAACGAAATCAATTTCCTCGATCGGAACATGGGACTTGGCCGGCAGGCCGGCCTGCGCGTGCTGGACATCGGCGCCGGCTACGGACGCCTGGCCCATCGCATGGCCGAGGCCCTGCCGAATCTCGAAGCCTATGATTGCGTGGACGCGGTGCCGGAGTCGACGCACCTCTGCGACTACTACTTGAAGTTCCGCCGGGTGGACGGCAAGGCGCGCGCGATACCGCTCGATCAGTTGCAACAGGCGCTGGGGAAGAGTTACCACATCGCCGTCAACATCCACAGCTTCAGCGAATGCCGTCAGGAAGCCGTGCGCTGGTGGCTGCGGCAAGTGGCCGAGCGTGAGATTCCGTGGCTGTTGATCGTTCCCAATGACAGGGAGGAAATGCTGTCGACGGAGGGCGGCGGAGTTCAGAACGATTTTTTCCCCGACATCGCCGCCGCGGGATATGACCTGGCGCACAAGGCGCCGGTTTACGACCACGACGAGCTGCGCGAACTGATCGGAGTGCATGACTATTACTTCCTGTTCCGCCGCCGCCAGTGAGCGCGGGCAGTTGAACTACCGGTCGTGGGTGCGTCGCCGGACCGCCCCGGGCGCGCCGCAACTGCCCAATCCGGAGTCCGCCGTGATCACCCGCTACGACTATGATCCGCTCACCGGCGAACTCACCGGCCGGCGCTACAACGATCACGAGCCTTCGCCGGACACGAACCCCACGTCCTGGGAGCCGGATTGGACTCCCAATGTCGCCTACACCTACAATCGCCTCGGCCAGCTCGACACGGTCACGGATGGAACAGGGGTGCGGGACTTCATCTACGATCCGGCCAGACCGTGGCGCCTGGCCTCCGAGGCGCTCGATTCGTTCTACGGTGATCGCGTGTTGTCGCGACTGTATCAGAGCACCGGCATTCTCGGGCGCGCCGCCGGCTTTCAGCTCGGCACAGCGCCCAATACTGCGACCGACATCAAGCAGAGCCACACGTTCCTGCCCGACGGCCGTTTGGATGCCGTCGTCAGCCAGCGCAATGCGAACAGCGGAACCAACCGTGCGTTCGACTA